>JAYSCT010000142.1:0-10804 GCA_041914785.1 Roseateles sp. | reverse complement strand
TTTTGGTCGCTCAAAAAGAAGGTCGCCCGCCGGGGCGACGTCCCGGCATGGGCCTCGCCATCAACCCACAACAGCGATGAGCCTCCTCCGCATCCAAAACCTCAAGGTCCAATTCGGCGCCTTCCCCGCCGTCGACGGCGTCGACCTGCAGCTCGACAAAGGCGAACTGCTCGGCATCGTCGGCGAATCCGGCTCCGGCAAGTCCGTGGCCATGCTCGCGCTGATGGGCCTCATCGACCCGCCCGGCCGCGTCACGGCCGACGCCATCGAGTTCCAGGGCCGCGACCTGCTGAAGCTTTCGCCGAAAGAACGACGAGCCCTGATCGGTCGCGACGTCGCCATGGTGTTCCAGGACGCGCTGACCAGCCTCAACCCCAGCTACACCGTCGGCGCGCAGATCACCGAAGTCCTGAAGACCCACCTGGGCCTGAGCGGCAAGGCGGCCAGGCAACGGGTCATCGAACTGCTGGAGCAGGTCGAGATCCCCGACGCCGCCAACCGCGCCGACGCCTACCCGCACCAGCTCTCCGGCGGCATGAACCAGCGCGTGATGATCGCGATGGCCATCGCCTGCGCGCCGAAGCTGCTGATCGCCGACGAGCCGACGACCGCGCTGGACGTGACCATCCAGGCCCAGATCATGGCGCTGCTGCTGAAGCTGCAGCGCGAGCAGGGCATGGGCCTCGTCATGATCACGCACGACCTCGCCGTCGTCGCCGAGATGGCGCAGAGGGTGGCGGTGATGTACGCCGGCCAGATCGTCGAGACCGGCCCGGTGCCCGGCCTGTTCGACGCGCCGCGCCACCCGTACACGAACGCGCTGCTGGCCGCGATCCCCGAGCACAACAAGGGCGCCAAGCGGCTGTCCGCGCTGCCCGGCATCGTGCCCGGTGCGCTGGATAGGCCCACCGGCTGCCTGCTCAGCCCGCGCTGCCCGCGCGTGCAGCCGCGCTGCGTGGCCGAGCGGCCCGCGCTGGAGGCCGGCGTGCGCTGCTTCTTCCCGGTCGAGGAGGCGGCGCATGTCTGACCTGCTGCTCGAAGCCACCGACCTGACCCGGCACTACAGCGTCAGCCGCGGCCTGTTCCAGCCGAAGGCGACCGTGAAGGCGCTGAACGGCGTCAGCTTCACGCTCGCACCGAGAAAAACACTTGCCGTCGTCGGCGAGTCCGGCTGCGGCAAGAGCACGCTGGCCCGGCAGCTGACGCTGATCGAGCCGCCCACGCGTGGCACGCTGAAGATCCGCGGCGTCGACACCGCGAGTGCCGACGTGAAGGCGCTGCGCCGCGACGTGCAGATGGTGTTCCAGAACCCGTTCGCGTCGCTGAACCCGCGCAAGACCATCGCGACGACGCTGGCCGAGCCGCTGCTCATCAACACGCCGCTGTCCGCCGCCGAGCGGCAGGAGCGCGTCGAGGCGCTGGCCACCAAGGTGGGCCTGCGGCCCGAGCACCTGCGCCGCTACCCGCACATGTTCTCGGGCGGCCAGCGCCAGCGCATCGCGATCGCGCGGGCCATGATCCTGAACCCGGGCATCGTCGTCGCCGACGAGCCGGTCAGCGCGCTGGACGTGTCCATCCAGGCGCAGATCCTGAACCTGTTCATGGACCTGCAGGACGAGTTCGGCACCGGCTATGTGTTCATCTCGCACAACCTGTCGGTCGTGGAGCACGTGGCCGACGAGGTCATGGTGATGTACCTCGGCGCGGCGGTGGAAGTGGGCGACAAGCGCACGCTGTTCGCGGCGCCGCGGCACCCTTACACGCGGGCGCTGATGAGCGCGACGCCGGCGCTGCGAAAGGCCGACCGGCGCGAGCGCATCGTCATCCACGGCGAGTTGCCCAGCCCGCTGAACCCGCCGACCGGCTGCGCCTTCCACAAGCGCTGCCCGCTGGCAATGGCGCGCTGCGCGGAGGACACCCCGCAGCTGTGCGACGTGGACGGCCGGCAGGTGGCCTGCCACGCCGTCTGAGCGGCACCGGGCCGCGGCCTCAGTGGCCGCGCTTCTTCGAGACTTCGTTGCCGACGACGCCGCCGGCCGCGGCGCCGATGGCCGCGCCGGCGGTCGTGCCGGTCACCGCGCCGCCGATGACGGCGCCGGCCGTGGCGCCGACAACGGTGCTGGTTTCACGCGACGACATGCCGGCGCAGGCGGTCAACGCCAGCGTGGCGGCCGCGGCCAGCGAAACGACGGTGACGCGCCAGTACACGGCGCCGGATGCGGAAGCGAGGGAGGTGTTCATGGTCGGGCTCCTGTTGATGGACTTGCCATGACGCCACTGTGCGCGCCGAGCGGCCCGCCCGGGGCCGGCCGCGGGCGCACGCCCGTGTCGGACGAAATCCCGCCGAGCGCTCAGAAAAAAAGCCACCCGCAGGTGGCTTTCCGGTGCGCCTGCGTCGGCTCATTTGGGCGCCGAGGCGGCGTCAGCCGTGCACTTCTTGATGTGGGCCTTGGCGGCGGCGCCGTGCAGCTTCTTGTCGGCGGCGGACTTCTCGCAGGCCGCGTTGGCCGGCGCGGCATCCGCGGCGGCAGCGCCCTTGGCGGACAGGCATTCCTTCATGAAGGCCTTGCGCTCGTCGCCCTTCTTGTCGCCGGCATCCTTGTTGCATGTGGCCATCTTGGACTGCTGCGCGGTGGGCGCCTTGTCGGCGGCCTGCACGCCGAAGGCTGCGAGACCGAGCGCGATGGCGAGGGTGACGTGTTTCATCGGGAACTCCTTCCTCTGGGAGAGTGATCGGGCCGGGCCATTCAAGCACGACCCCGTGACGCTGCCAAGAGGGCCCCGCCCTCACAGGATGCGGCGCGGATGCGCCAGCGCCTCATGCGCCGCATGCAGCCGGCGCACCAGCACGCGGATGAAGGCGCGGTCAAAGCGGTGCTGGCATTCGGGGCTCAACTGGCCCAACGACTCGGGCTCGAAGCAGATGGTCGTGCACTCCTGCGTGACCTTGATGTCGGTGCTGTGCTTGCGCAGGTCGGGGTTGGGCGCCAGGTAGGCCATCTCGCCCACCGACGTGCCCTGACCGAGCGTGGCGACGAGCCGGTTGTCACGGTGCACGTTGACCTCGCCGCGCGCAATGATGTGGAAGCTGCTGCCCTCCTGTCCGCGCTTGAACAGCGCGTGGCCGACGGGGTAGCGCCGCCAGCGCGCGCGCCGCACCACCTCCCACAGCTGCACGTCGCCGAACTCGGCGAAGAACTCCAGCGCCCGCAGCATGTTGAAGCGCTCCGAGTCGCGCACCTCGCCGAGCCGGTTCATCGGGATCTGCTGGCTGGACACCAGGCTGGAGAGCGCCTGCGCGAAGCTGTCCCAGTCGGGGAAGCGCTCATGCGGCGCCTTGGCCAGCGCGCGCTGCACGACCGCGTCCAGCGCCTCGGTGACGCCCTCGCGCTGGCCCATGAGCGGCAGCGGCGCCTGGTGGTAGATCTGGTGCATCAGCGCCATCTGGTGCGGCGCGTCGAACGGCGGGCGGCCGCCGATCAGGTGGTACAGCACGGCGCCTAAAGCGTAGATGTCGGCGCGGCAGTCCACGTCGCCGCCCTCGATCTGCTCGGGCGGCATGTAGGCCAGCGAGCCGACGCGGTAGATCTGCGTCGAGTCGGCATGCAGGTTCAGCGCCGAGCCGAAGTCGCTGACCTTCACGTCGACGACCTGGCCCGAGCCGTCCAGCACGGCCAGCAGGTTGGCCGGCTTCACGTCGCGGTGAATCAGCCCCTGGCGGAACACATAGCCCAGCGCCATCGCGCACTTGAAGGCCACTTCGACGATCTGGTCCAGCGGCAGCAACCGGTCGCTGCGGCAGAAGTGCTTCAGCGTGACGCCCGGCACGTACTCCATGACGAGGTAGGGCGCGGCTTCTTCCGAGACGGCGTCCAGGATGGCGACGACGTTGGGATGGTGCAGCCGCCCCGCCAGCGCGGCCTCGGCGCTGAAGAAGCGGTTGCTGAAATCGCTGCTGGGCGCATCGGGCACCGGGGCCCAGCTGCGCATGCGCTTGACGGCGACCTCCTGGTCCTGGAACGGGTCGCGGGCCAGGAAGACGTCGCTGGTCGCGCCCTCGCCCAGGCGCTTGAGCACCTGGTAGCGGCCGATATGGGAAGGCAGGTCGTCTGCGGAAGCGCTCACGCGGGGCATGATACGGGCCACCCCAGGAGGTGCAGCCCCTTGTTCTCCCATGTCTTTGTCGCCACAAACGACTTCGAGCGCGCCCTGGCGTTCTACCGCCCGCTGATGGCGGGGCTGGGCATTGCCGAGCGCTTTTGCGACCCGTCGCGTCCCTGGGCTGGCTGGCAAAGCGCGCCGGGGCCCAGGCCGCTGCTGCTGCTGGGCGCACCGTTCGAGGGGCGCCATGAGCCCGGCAACGGCCAGATGGTGGCGCTGCTGGCGGCCAGCCGCGCGCTGGTGGACCAGGCGCACGCCACGGCGCTGGCCTGCGGCGGCGTCTGCGAGGGCCCGCCCGGGCTGCGCCCGCAGTACCACGCCCACTATTACGGCGCCTATTTCCGCGACCCGGACGGCAACAAGCTGTGCGTCGCGTGTCACGAAGCGACGGCCGGATGAGTCGGCGCGCCCGGCGGCCCGTGCGTTCAGGGCGTGCCTCCTAAAATCGCCGCCATGATCCAAGCCAAGCAGGCGCTGCTCGCCGCACTCGCCGACTCTCTCCAGGAAATCGCCCCCGGCTCGAACGCCCCGGCGGCGTTCGAATCCCCCAAGCAGGCCGCCCACGGTGATTTCGCCTGCACGGCCGCCATGCAGCTGGCCAAGCCGCTGAAGGCCAACCCGCGCGAGCTGGCGACGCGCCTGATCGCCGCGCTGGAAGCCAAGCCCGCCTTCCAGCAATGGGTGCAGGCGCTGGAGATCGCCGGCCCCGGCTTCATCAACATCCGCCTGAAGCCCGCCGCCAAGCAGGCCGTCGTCGCCGAGGTGCTGGCCGGCGGCGCCAAATTCGGCCACCGCGCCGCGACGGGCAAGCACGTCATGGTGGAGTTCGTCTCCGCCAACCCCACCGGCCCGCTGCACGTGGGCCATGCCCGCCAGGCCGCGTTGGGCGACTCGCTGTGCTCGGTGTTCCAGAGCCAGGGCCACGACGTGACCCGCGAGTTCTATTACAACGACGCCGGCGTGCAGATCGCCACGCTGGCCAACTCCACGCAGATGCGCCTCAAGGGCTTCAAGCCCGGCGACGCCGAGTGGCCGGAAGCCGCCTACAACGGCGACTACATCCAGGACATCGCCGACGCCTTCCTCAGGAAGGAAACCGTCAAGGCCGACGACCGCGAGTTCACCGCTTCGGGCGACGTCAACGACCTGGACAGCATCCGCCAGTTCGCCGTGGCCTACCTGCGCCACGAGCAGGACCTGGACCTGCAGGCCTTCGGGCTGAAGTTCGACAGCTACTTCCTGGAAAGCAGCGTCTACGCCGGCGGCCAGCTGGAGAAGACCGTCGAGCGGCTGGTCGCCAGCGGCAAGACCTACGAGGAGGGCGGGGCCCTCTGGCTGCGCACGACCGACTACGGCGACGACAAGGACCGCGTGATGCGCAAGAAGGAAGGTGGCTTCACCTACTTCGTGCCCGACGTGGCCTACCACATCAACAAGTTCGAGCGCGGCTACACGCAGTGCATCAACATCCAGGGCACGGACCACCACGGCACCATCGCCCGCGTGCGCGCCGGCCTGCAGGCCGTGGACCTGGGCATCCCGCCCGGCTTCCCGGACTACGTGCTGCACAAGATGGTCACCGTCATGAAGGGCGGCGAGGAGGTCAAGATCTCCAAGCGCGCCGGCAGCTACGTGACGCTGCGTGACCTCATCGACTGGACCAGCCGCGACGCGGTGCGCTTCTTCCTGATCAGCCGCAAGGCCGACACCGAGTTCGTCTTCGACATCGACCTGGCGCTGAAGCAGAACGACGAGAACCCGGTGTTCTACGTGCAGTACGCGCATGCGCGCATCTGCTCGGTCATCCGCAAGTGGGGCGGCGACCTGTCCACGCCGGCCGACCTGAGCCTGCTGACCGCCCCGACGGAAGAGGCGCTGATGCTCAAGCTCGCCGCCTACCCCGACATGCTCAGCGGTGCCGCCGCCGGCCTGGCGCCGCACGACATCGCGTTCTACGCGCGGGACCTGGCCGGCGCCTACCACGCCTACTACGCCGCCGAGCGCGTGCTGGACCAGGCCCCCGAACTGACCCGCGCCCGCGTGGCGCTGCTGGCCGCCACCCGCCAGGTGCTGGCCAACGCGTTGGGCATGCTGGGCGTCAGCGCCCCCGAACAGATGAGCCGCGACACGGCTGAAACCACCCCGGAGACCGAATGAGTTCTGCATCCAAGCCCGCTGGCCAGAAGCACCAGAAGGGCGGCTTCGTCCTGGGCCTCATCGTCGGCCTGCTCGTCGGCCTGGCCGTCGCGCTGGGCGTGGCGCTGTACATCACCAAGGTGCCCATCCCATTCGTCAACAAGGTGCCGCAGCGCACCGCCGAGCAGGACGCCGCCGAGGCCGAGCGCAACAGGAACTGGGACCCCAACGCGCCGCTGGCCGGCAAGGGTGCCCGCAGCGCCAGCGGCGTGGTCGCCGCGCCGCCCGCGGTGACCGCCCCGCCGCCGGCCACCACCAGCGCCAGCGCCGCCGTGGCCGCCGCGAGCGCCGCCGCCACGCTCCCGCCGGTCGCAACGGCCCAGCCCAAGCCGGTGGCCCCCAAGGCCGACGCGCCCGCTTCCACGCCGGCGCCTGCCGCTGCCGCGGGCGCCGATGCCTATGTCTACTTCGTGCAGGCCGGCGCGTTCACGCGCCCCGAGGAGGCCGAGGCCCAGAAGGCCAAGCTGGCCATCCAGGGCTTCACCGCCAAGGTCATGGAGCGCGAGCAGAACGGCCGCACCGTCTACCGCGTGCGCCTAGGCCCCAACGACACCCGCGAGGCCGCCGAAGACCTGCAACGCAAGATTGAGGGGGCTGGCTTCGAGGCCAACCTCGTTCGTGTACAACGCTGATTCCCTGTCCCGAGGACCTTGACGCCATGAAGCGCCGCGACTTCTCCGCCCTGCTCGCCACCACGCCGCTCGCCGGCGCCACCGGCACCGCGCTCGCCCAGGGCGGCCCCGTCGAGGGCCGCCACTACACCGCGCTGTCACAGGCGCTGCCCACGACGCCGGGCAAGATCGAGCTCATCGAGTTCTTCTGGTATGGCTGCCCGCACTGCTACGCGTTCGAGCCGCTGGTGGAGAACTGGAGCCGCCAGCTGCCGGCCGACGTCAGCTTCCGCAAGGCCCACGTGGCCTTCCGTGCCAACCTGAAGCCGCACCAGCGCATGTTCTACGCGTTGGAGGCGCTGGGCAAGGAAGTGCAGGCCCGGCCGGCCATCTTCGCGGCCATCCACCAGCAGGGCCAGATGCTGGACGACCCCAAGAGCCAGGCCAAGTTCCTGAGCAACCTGGGCGTGGACCCGGCCAAGTACCAGGATGCCTACAACTCCTTCGGCGTGCAGAACAAGTGCACGCAGGCCGACAAGCTGTCCGACGCCTACCGCATCGACGGCGTGCCCAGCCTGGGCATCGGCGGCCGCTTCCTGACCTCGCCGGCCATGGCAGGCGCCGGCCAGCGCCTGCCCGAGCACGAGTCCGGCCAGCGCGCGCTGCAGTACACCGAGTTCCTGATCCAGCGCGTGCGCAACAAGACATGAAGCGACGTGACGCCACCTTCGCGCTGGCCGCCGCCGGCCTGGCCGCCGCGGCACCCGCCGCCTTCGCGCAGGGCGGGCCCGTGGAAGGCCGCCAGTACGCGCGCCTGGGCCAGGCCCTGCCCGGCACGCCGGGCAAGGTCGAGGTCATCGAGTTCTTCTTCTACAAGTGCCCGCACTGCTTCGCGTTCGACCCGCTGCTGGAGGCCTGGCTGCACCAGCAGCCGGCGGACGTGGTGTTCCGCCGCGTGCCGGTGGGCCAGCAGGCGATGCTGAAGCTGCATGCGCGCATGTACTACGCGCTGGAAGCCATGGGCGCGCTGACGCCGCAGGTGCATGGCGGCATCTTCAATGCCTTCCACCGCGCGGGTGTGGACGCCAATGACGAGGCGGCCGTCGTCGCGCTGGTCGGCAAGCTGGGCGTGGACACCGCCAAGTTCAAGGCTGCGTTCTCGTCCTTCGGCGTGAACGGCAAGCTGGCCCAGGGCCATAAGCTGGCCGAGCTGGCGGGCGTGGACGGCGTGCCGGCGCTGGTCATCGGCGGGCGCTTCCGCACCTCGCCCAGCCAGGCCGGCAAGCCCGGCCAGAGCGAGGCGGCCCAGGGCCAGGAGGCGCTGGCTGCGGCAGATTTCCTGATCAAGTTGTCGCGAGGGAAAGGCTGAGGCCGGTTTCAGGCCCATAGAATGGCCTGCAACTTCCGTGCCGCCATGCTGCCCCGCCTATCCCTGCTGCTCCTCGCGCTCGCTGCCTGCGCCGCCCATGCGGAGAAGGCCGACCGCACCAAGCCCATGGTCTTCACGTCCGACCAGCGCGGCTCCGTCGATGGCGTGAACCAGCGCACCGAGCTGCAGGGCAACGTCGTCATCACCCAGGGCAGCCTGGTGCTGCGCGCCGAGAAGGTCGACGTGCGCGAGACCCGCGACGGCTACATCCAGGCCTATGCCAGCGGCGCCACCGGCAAGCCGGTGACGTTCCGCCAGGGGCAGGACAAGCCCGGCGAGTCCATCGAGGGCGTGGCCGACCAGCTGGAGTACGACACCCGCACCGAGACCATCCGCTTCATCGGCAGCGCCACGATGCGCCGCATGCGCGGCAGCACGGTGGCCAACGAGGTCTCGGGCGCCGTCATCCTGTACGACAGCCGCAGCGAGGTGTTCACGCTGGAAGCCGGCAACACGTCGCCCAACCCCAGCGGCCGCACCCGCATCGTCATCATGCCGCCCGCCCAGCCGGACGACCCGGCCTCGGCGCCGGCCTCCGGCCTGCCGCTGAAGCCGTCCACGACGCTGACGCCAGGCAAGGCCTCGTGATGGCGCAGGCCTGCACGAGCCGCCTCGAAGCCGAGGGCCTGGCCAAGAGCTACGGCGTCCGCAAGGTCGTGAAGGACGTGCATGTGCGCGTCGACTGCGGCGAGGTCGTCGGCCTGCTGGGCCCCAACGGCGCCGGCAAGACGACCAGCTTCTACATGATCGTGGGCCTGGTGCGCTCCGACGCCGGCGTCATCCGCATCGACGGTGCCGAGGTGCAGCGCGAGCCCATCCACGCCCGCGCACGGCTGGGCCTGTCCTACCTGCCGCAGGAGGCGTCCATCTTCCGCAAGCTGACCGTGGAGCAAAACATCCGCGCGGTGCTGGAGCTGCAGCAGGACGAGCGCGGCAAGCCGCTGTCCAAGGCCCGCATCGACGAGCTGCTGAACGGCCTGCTGCACGACCTGTCCATCGACGGCCTGCGCGACAGCCCGGCGCCGGCGCTGTCGGGCGGCGAGCGCCGCCGCGTCGAGATCGCCCGGGCGCTGGCCACGCAGCCGCGCTTCATCCTGCTGGACGAGCCGTTCGCCGGCGTGGACCCCATCGCCGTGCTGGAGATCCAGCGCATCATCGGCTTCCTGAAGGCCCGCGGCATCGGCGTGCTGATCACGGACCACAACGTCCGCGAGACGCTGGGCATCTGCGACCGCGCCTACATCATCAGCGAGGGCGCCGTGCTGGCCGAAGGCACGCCCGACGAGATCGTCGCCAACGCCGATGTGCGCAAGGTCTATCTCGGCGAGCATTTCCGGATGTAGTGGTGAAACAGACGCTGCAAGTCCGCCTCAGTCAGCACCTCGCGCTGACGCCCCAGCTGCAGCAATCCATCCGGCTGCTGCAGCTGTCGACGCTGGAGCTGCACCAGGAAGTCGAGCAGATGCTCGCCAACAACCCGCTGCTGGAGGCCGAGGAGGAGTTCACCGTCAGCGCGCCAGAGCTGGCCACCAATGCGCCGGCCGAGGCCGGCACGGAGGCGTCGACCGGGGAGTCCGAGGGTGGCGAGGCCGCCGAGCTCAGCGGCGAGGACTTCGGCGGCACCGAGCGCGAGGACTGGGAGAACGGCACCGAGCGCGACGACTTCGACGGCATCCGCGAACTGCCCAGCAGCAGCCCGTCCAGTGGCGACGACGACGGCGAGCGCGAGAGCCAGGAATCCGCCGAGACGACGCTGGCCGAGCACCTGGCGCAGCAGCTGGCCGGCCTGAGCCTGTCGGCCGCCGACCGCGCGGCGCTGCACGTCGTCATCGAGTCGCTGAACGAGGATGGCTACCTCGAGGACCCGCTGGAGGACATCGCCGCCGCGCTGGCCGGCGACGACCCCGAGGACCGCGAGGAGCTGCTGGACCACCTGCGCATCGCGCTGCGCCTGCTGCAGAGCCTGGACCCGGCCGGCATCGGCGCGCGCGACCTGTCCGAATGCCTGGTGCTGCAGCTGCGCGCGCGGCCCAAGAGCCCGGCGCAGGCCATCGCGCTGCTGATCTGCAAGAGTCATCTGGAGCTGCTGGCCCGCCGCGACATGCGCCGGCTGATGGCCGAGACCGGCGCCGACGAGGCCTTGCTGCGCGAGGCGCAAGGCCTCATCACGCGGCTGGAGCCCAAGCCGGGCCGCCGCTTCGCGCAGAGCGCGGCCGCGGCCATCGTGCCCGACGTCATCGTGCGCAAGGTGGGCCGCGAGTTCCGCGTCATGCTGAACCCCGAGGTGGCGCCCAAGCTGCGCATCAACGAACTCTACGCCAACGCGCTGCGCGCCACGCGCGGCGGCATCAGCAACTCGCCGCTGGGCGGGCAGCTGCAGGAGGCGCGCTGGTTCATCAAGAACATC
>JAYSCT010000141.1:0-11242 GCA_041914785.1 Roseateles sp. | reverse complement strand
CACCCACAGGTGCACCAGCCACCAGCGCCAGTACTCGACCATCGAGTAGTGCGTGTGCTGGCCCCAGGCGAGCGAGGTCGCGTAGAACCCGCCGATGCAGGTGGCCGACAGGAACACCATGGCGATGAGGCCGCGGGTCTCGGACGCCTTCTTCAGCGCCGGCCACAGCGCGCGGCCCAGCAGGAAGACCCAGAACAGCAGGCCGACGAACAGCAGGATCTGCCAGAAGCGGCCCATGCTCGTGAACTCCAGGCCCTGGTTGCCGAACCAGAAGCTGAAGTCCACGCCGCGGTGCTGCAGCGTGCCCAGCCAGCCGGTGATCGTGGAGCCCAGCACGACGATGATCAGCGCCCAGAACAGCGCGTCGACACCGAGCTTCTGCAACCTGGGCTCGCGGCCCGACAGCAGCGGTGCGACGTACAGGCCGGTCGCCAGCCACGCGGTGGCGATCCAGAACACGCCGATCTGCGTGTGCACGGTGCGGCTGATGGTGTACGGCAGGATTTCCGCGAGCGGCAGGCCGAAGAACGACTGGCCTTCCACCGCGTAGTGGGCCGTGATGACGCCCATGCCGATCTGCAGCAGCATCAGCGCGATGACGATGAAGAAGTACTTGCGCGTGGCCTTCATCGACGGCGTCGCCTTGGCCCCGATCAGCGGATCGGTGGCGGGCACGGCGGCGTCGTCCTCATGCGCATCGCCCTTGTGCAGCCACAGCATCGCGGCGATGCCGGCCAGCAGCAGCACGATGCTGGCCATCGACCACATCGCGGCAGAAGTGCTCATCACGTTGCCCACCAGCGGCTCATGCGGCCAGTTGCTGGTGTAGGACAGCCCGGCCTCGCCCGGCCGGTCCGTCGTGGCCGCCCAGGCCGACCAGAAGAAGAATGCCGTCAGCGCCTGGCGGTTCTCGGCGTCCGGCAGGCTGCCCGACGTCATCGCGTACTGGTCGCGCAGCTTGTCCAGGCGCGGATCGGTGCCGAACAGGCCGTCGTAGTGCGCCGCCACCTCGCGGATGGCCTGCGCGCGCAAGGCCGAGACCTTCACGACGCCGTTGCTGTCGTCATAGGTGTTGCGGCGCATTTCCTCGCGCACGCCCTGGTCAACGGCAGCCTGCTCGGCACTGCCCAGCGCCCGGCCGCCCTGCTGCTGCTCGGCCACGCGCCGCGCGCGCAGCGCCACGGCCTCGCGGTGCAGCCAGTCGGCCGACCAGTCCGGCGCCACGTAGGCGCCATGGCCCCAGACGGTGCCCAGTTGCTGGCCGCCGGCCGACAGCCAGGCCTGCTGGCCGAGCTGGATCTGCTCGGCCGTGTACAGCACGTCGCCATCGGTCGTCACGACCTGCCTGGGAATGGGCGGTGCGGAGAGATAGATCTGCCAGCCCAGGTAGCCCAAGGCCCCGAACGACAGGACGAAGATGAGGCCCAGCCAGCGCCAGAGCCTGCTTGCGTTGTTCATGATGTGCCCTCGTAGTGGGTGAAGCGGCCGGCCGTCAGGCGCCGCCGCAGGAGCCGCAGCAGCGGCCATCGCCATGGGCGGCGAGCTTGACGATGCGCACGCGCCAGACCTCGGGGCCGCTCTGCACGTCGTCCCACGTGAAGCGGCCGGGCCATTCGGCGCGGAGCTGGTCGAGCAGCGGCCGGGGGTCGTGGTCGTTCGTCAGCTCGACCGATTCACCGGCGCCCAGGCTGCGAAGGGTGTTGAAGACCAACGGGTGTCGCTCGCGCGGGGATAGCGGGCGCAGGTCGATCTTGGTGCCGTAGCTGGTCAGTGTCATCACTGCTCCTCTTAATATGCATTTTGCATGCACATTCTGAAGAGCGCTTGGCCGCGGGCCTTTGACATCCGTCAAATGCGGGCGGGATCCCGGCACGCGCGCCCTCGCCTGGCGGCGCTGCGGGCGGCCTCGCGGCCGCAAGCTAAAATCAGCGGCTGCCGTTCGGCGAGGATTTCCGGCCTTGCACGAACAAAAACTTGTGACTGCACAAGGACTTGGCCGCGCCGCCCGACCGGGCGCGGCCCACCGAACCCGACCCCGACATGGAATACCCCGGCAATCTCTTCGTCGTCGCCGCCCCGAGCGGCGCCGGCAAATCCAGCCTCGTGAAGGCGCTGCTGGAGCTGGACGCCCGCCTGGCCGTCTCCGTCTCCCACACGTCGCGCGCGCCGCGCGGCCAGGAGCAGCATGGCCGCGAGTACTGGTTCATCTCGCCGGACGAGTTCCGCGCGATGGCCGCCCGCGGCGAGTTCTTCGAGTGGGCCGAGGTGCATGACAACCTCTACGGCACCTCGCGCGCCGGCATCGAGACACGGCTGCAGGCCGGCGAGGACGTCGTGCTGGAGATCGACTTCCAGGGCGCGCTGCAGATCAAGCAGCTGTTCCCGTACGCCGTGCTGATCTTCATCCTGCCGCCGAGCTGGGACGAGCTGCGCCTGCGCCTGAGCCGCCGCGGCGACACCGCGCCGGAGGTCATCGCCAAGCGCATGAACAACGCGCGCATCGAGGTGGCGCAGGCGCAGAACTTCGACTTCGTCGTCGTGAATGCGGTGTTCGACACGGCCGTTTTCGACCTCAAGGCCATCGTCCACGCGCAGCGGCTAAAATATGCGGCTCAGCGGCGCAACCGCTCTGCCGTCTTTCAGGCGCTCGATCTGCCCTGATCGCGCATCAATTCAAGGAACACCATGGCCCGCATCACCGTCGAAGACTGCCTGACCAAGATCCCCAACCGCTTCCAGCTCGTGCTGGCGGCGACCTACCGCGCCCGCATGCTGAGCCAGGGCCACAGCCCCCGCATCGAGAGCAAGAACAAGCCCAGCGTGACCGCGCTGCGCGAAATCGCCGCGGGCGAAGTGGGCCTGGAGATGCTGCGCAAGGTGCCGGTCTAAGCCGCCACGCGCTGAACATGAAACGGGCGTCCTCGGACGCCCGTTGCCATTTCGGCTTCGGCTAAATTCGGGCACCTATGGCCCAACGCTCCCTGACTGCCTGGTTCACACTGCCTGGATTGCGGCAGCCGGCTCCGCCGACGCCGGCGGAGGCCGCCTCCTTCGACGCCCTCCTCCCCAAGCTCGGCTACCTGAGCAAGGCCGAGGTCAAGCGCGTGCGCGAGGCCTACAAGTTCGCCGACGAGGCCCACCTGGGCCAGAAGCGGGCCACCGGCGAGCCCTACATCACCCACCCCATCGCGGTGGCCGGCATCTGCGCCGAGTGGCGGCTGGATGCCCAGGCGCTGATGGCGGCGCTGATGCACGACGTCGTCGAGGACTGCGGCGTCTCCAAGGCCGAGCTGATCGAGAAGTTCGACGCGACGACGGCTGATCTCGTCGACGGCCTGACCAAGCTGGACAAGCTGCAGTTCTCCACCAAGGAGGAATCGCAGGCCGAGTCCTTCCGCAAGATGCTGCTGGCGATGGCGCGCGACCTGCGCGTCATCCTCATCAAGCTGGCAGACCGGCTGCACAACATGCGCACGATGGGCGCGATGGCGCCGCACAAGGCGCGCCGCATCGCGCGCGAGACCTTCGACATCTACGCGCCCATCGCGCACCGGCTGGGCCTGAACCAGACCTTCCGCGAGCTGGAGGACCTGTCCTTCCGCTACTTCCACCCCTGGCGCTACGCGGCGCTGTCCAAGGCCGTGGCCAAGGCGCGCGGCAACCGGCGCGACCTGGTGTCGCGCATCGAGGGCGAGATCCGCGCGGCCTTCGCCAAGGCCAGCATGCGCGTCGAGGTGCAGGGCCGCGAGAAGACCGTCTATTCCATCTACAAGAAGATGCGCGAGAAGGGGCTGATGAGCTTCGCGCAGGTCAGCGACATCTTCGGCTTCCGCATCCTCACCGAGGAGCCGCTGCAGTGCTACACGGCCCTGGGCGTGCTGCACCAGCTCTACAAGCCACAGGCCGGCCGCTTCAAGGACTACATCGCCAACCAAAAGGACAACGGCTACCAGTCGCTGCACACGACGCTGATGGGACCGCTGGCGACCCCGCTGGAGTTCCAGCTGCGCACCGAGGGCATGCACCAGATCGCCGAGCAGGGCGTGGCGGCGCACTGGATCTACAAGAGCCGCGGCAAGCAGGCGTCGGCGCTGATCGCGCAGCAGGCCAATGCCCGCTGGCTGCAGAGCCTCATCGACATCCAGGACGAGACGCGCGACGCCAACGAGTTCCTGGAGCACGTCAAGATCGACCTGTTCCCGGACTCCATCTACGTCTTCACGCCCAAGTCCAAGATCATGGCGCTGCCCAAGGGCGCGACGCCGGTGGACTTCGCCTACGCCATCCACTCCGACGTCGGCGACCACTGCGTGGCCGCCCAGGTCAACGGCGAGGCCGTGCCGCTGCGCGCCGAGCTCAAGAGCGGCGACATCGTCGAGATCGTCACCGCCCCCGGCGCCAGCCCCAACCCGGCCTGGCTGAGCTTCGTGCGCACCGGCCGCGCGCGCTCCAAGATCCGCCACTACCTGAAGGACCTGGAGCAGGAGGAGTCGCGCGAGCTGGGCGAGAAGATGCTGGCCCAGGCCATGCGCGTGGAAGGCCTGGCCCTGCCCAGCCTGGAACTGGACGCGCCCGAAGCGCCGATCTGGCACGACCTGGCCGAGTGGGCGGGCAGCGCAGGCACCGAGCAGCTGCTGGTGGACATCGGCGCCGGCCGCAAGATCGCCGCCATCATCGCCAAGAAGCTGGCGCGGCTGATGGCCGAGCAGGGCCAGCGCCCCGACGCGCTGGCGCTGACGCTGGGCCGGTTCTCGGAGACGCCGGTGGACCGCGCCAGCGTCACCATCGACGGCAGCGAAGGCGCCTCCGTGCAGCTGGCCAGTTGCTGCCGCCCCATCCCCGGCGACGAGGTGCGTGGCTACCTGGGCCGCGGCGAAGGCCTGGTGGTGCACACCTGCGACTGCGCCGTCGGCAAGCGGCTGTTCCAGCGTGACAGCGAGCACTGGATCCGCGTGGAATGGGCCGAGGAGCTGACGCGTGCCTTCGAGGTGGGCGTGTCGCTGCTGCTGACCAATGGCAAGGGTGTGCTGGCCCAGGTGGCGCAGGCCGTGGCCCAGGCCGAGGCCGACATCACGCACATCGCGATGGGCGACGAGGCGCCGGCGCTGGAGGAGGTGGAGATGAGCCTGCTCATCGCCGTGCGCGACCGCCTGCACCTGGCCGACGTGCTGCGCGTGCTGCGCCGCACGCCGGCCGTCCAGCGGGTGTCCCGCACCCGCCCCTGACACCGTTGTCGGTGTTGCCGGTTGACACCACGGCCGCTCAGCGCCGTGAGTGTTTCGGTTCAAGTCCCCGGGTTAACCATTGTTTCTGGCCCTGGTATTCCTCAGCGAGATAGCAAATTAAGGAAATCGTATTTCTCGCGATGTAACCCCATGTTTAAGGTCCGCTCCGACGCCTGAAACGGAGTAGCGGACCCTGCTCTCCGTGACGGGCCAGACCCTGAAAACAACGACGGCCGGACCGGGACCGGCCAACACGGAGAGAGACCATGACCAGCACCCCCCTGCTGCAGCGCAGCCACATCGGCACCGCTGTTTCCATCGCCCTGGCACTGATGGCCCACGAGGCGGCCCTGGCCCAGGCGCCGGCCGCACCCGCCGCAGCCGCGTCCGCGCCGGCCGCCGCCAAGCCGGCCGAGACGCCCAAGGCCAAGGCGCCGGTCAACGAGCTGGAGACCGTGCTGGTCGTCGGCACGCGGCAGTCGCAACAGTCCGCCATCACCCGCAAGAAGAACGCCGCCACGGTCCAGGACTCCATCGTGGCCGAGGACGTGGGCGCCTTCCCGGACCGCAACATCGGCGAGGCCATCTCGCGCATCGCCGGCGTCGCCCTGGACCGCGGCGACTACGGCGAAGGCGTCAGCGTCACCATCCGCGGCAACGGCCCGGAACTGACCCGCGTGGAAATGGACGGCGTGGGCGTGTCCTCGGGCGCCGGCACCAACCTGCTGGGGGGCGGCGACGGCCGCGGCACGGAGTTCCGCGAGCTGTCGTCCGACCTCATCAAGAGCGTGGACATCGTCAAGGGCTCCACCGCCTCGATGACGCAGGGCTCCCTGGGTGCCAGCGTCATCATCGAGACGCGCAACGGCCTGGACTTCGACAAGCCCTACTACTCGTTCAGGCTGGCCGCCAGCAAGAGCGACCTGGCCAAGAAGACGACGCCGGATGCCAATCTGATCTGGACGGACAAGTTCTTCGACAAGAAGCTGGGCGTCATGGTCAACCTGAACCGCGCCCGGACCGTCCGCGAGAACCACTCGATCAGCCAGGGGGGATCGAACGGCCAGCAAGGCCTGGTGCGTCTGGCGGACTTCGACAACTCGCCGGAGAAGACCTTCTCCTACGCCGACAGCCTCGCGGCGTTGTCGCCCAGCCTGGCGGACGTGCCCCACTCCCAGTGGGCCACCACCGGCGGTGGCGTGTTTGCCATGCTGACGCCCCGGCAGATCCTGGAAAAGTCCGCTGCCGCACAGACGAAGGCGGACTGCCTGGCCGCGTTCCCGCTGTTCACAACCGCCCAGCTGGCGCCCATCACGACGTCCAACAACCGCACGCTCGCCTACAGCGCAAGGCAGAACGAGCAGCTGTCCTGCCTGAATCAGTGGAATGACTACACGCCGTCGCACACGGTCGGGCCGCGCTACAACTTCCGGTCGAACGACGACACCCGGACCGGGGGAGACATCCGCCTGGACTTCAAGGTCAACAACCAGCTCTCCGTCTACGGCAAGTGGATGCAGAGCCGCCGCCACGTGGACGACACGGTCGGCTTCCTGAGCATGGGCGGCGCGCCGGTGTTCAACACGAACTTCACGGACAACCTGACCACCAACACCCGCACGCTGACCGCCGGCGCCTCCGGCTCCACGCTGCCCGGCACCTACGTCTGGCGCGCCAACAACCAGCCGCTGATCCAGGGCGCCACCACCAACATCCTGCCGGGCTACAAGGTGGACAGCACCCACCATGTGACGAGCTACTCGACGGACGGAAACTTCCTCGGCACCGACACGATCTTCAGCAACATCGACACCACGAACAAGATCCTGCAGACCGGCGGCGAGTACAACCATGACCGTCTGCGCGCCAAGTTCATGGCGTCGTACAACAAGGGTACCGGCCTGCGCTACGACCGCCGGGCGTCTTTCAGTACGCTCTACGGCGTGGGCAACTTCGAGCTGCAGCCCAACGGCCTCTGGGACTTCACGCGGCCGGGCGGCGCTGCGATCGACCAGTTGGGCAACCTGGCCGGCTATGCGGCGTTGAACCCCGCCGTGGCCAGCACGGCCATCAACATCGACAACTTCAACCCGGTGTTCACGCCGGCCTACACGGCAGCGCAACGCGCCCGCTACACGAACAACAGCCAGTTCACCGTCATCCGCGCGTTCGACAACGAGAACACCGAGAAGCAGGCGAAGCTCGACCTGACCTACAACGTGGTCGACAAGCTGCCTTTCCTGACCGCGCTGAAGACGGGTCTGCAGCTGATCGACTACGGCGCCGTCACCTGGAGCGGCGGCGGCGGGGAGATCAAGTCGCCGGTGGGCACGGCCGGCCAGGCGGGCTTCCAGCCCGGCGTGTACCTGCCATCGGTCACCGGCCGCTGGAACGTGATCGGCTGCGAGGACACGGCCGGCTCTCTGGCAGCGGGCGGCCAGCCCTGCGCCTACGGCGTCGTGAAGAACCCGCGCTACGACGCTGGCGTTGGCGCCACCGTGGGCGGCACCACCACGCTGACGCCGTCGCAGTACCAGGAGCTCGTTCGCCAGACGATCACGCTCGCACCGGCCAGCCAGTTCTACGGCGGCGCCAAGGACCGCCCGGCCACGCTGCTGAATGGCTGGAACCAGATCGACGTCGACAAGCTGTACCGGCTGGTCGGTTTCAACGTGCCGCTGAACTGCATCCGGTCCTGCACGGCCAGCGACGGCAACGTCTACGAAGGCCCCAAGACCGGGCTGAAGGACAAGCAGACGGCGGGCTACCTGCAGACCGACTTCGACATCGACCGGCTGCCCTTCACGGACCGCCCGCTGCCGTTCGGCGTGGAGCTGGCCGGCAACGTCGGCGTGCGCGTGGTGCGCACCGACATGAGCAGCACGGGCTTCATGGTGTTCCGTTCCATCCGCAAGAATGCCAACTGGGTCGAGGGCAACGGCGACACGACCAATGTGACGACCGCGCAGGTCAGCCAGAACGTCGACTTCAAGGGCAGCCGCACCGATGTGAGCCCCTCGCTGAACCTGGCGCTGTGGCCGGTGCCGGACAAGCTGGTGACCCGCTACTCCTGGGCCAAGCAGATCGCCCGCCTGCCGTTGAGCCGGGTCTCGCCCGTTGCCGATGGCACGGTGACCTGCACGCTGAGCGAGATCGTCGAAGACCGCCCGGCCGACGAGGACGGCTCGCAGGCCGACCAGGGCTGCAACCGCATCTTCGGCAACCCGGCCATGAAGCCGCAGACCACCATCAACCAGAACCTGTCGCTGGAGTGGTATGTCAACCGCGACACCTCGCTGTCGGTCTCGACCTTCCTGCAGCGTGACCTCGTCGGCGCCCCGTCGCTGCGCGCCAGCCGTTCGAACGTCCGCCTGTTCGAAGGCAGCAGTCTCGTGGACCCGTTGAGCGGTACGCCGCTGCGCGACCTGGAGTTCTCGTTCGCCCAGTGGGACAACGACAGGCCGTCCAAGCGGCGTGGTGTCGAGTTCAGCACCAAGACGGCGTTCACTTTCCTGCCGTCCGTACTGCGCTACACCGGTTTCGACGCCAACTACAGCCGCCTGCGCAACGCGGGCGGTGCGCCGGTGATCGATCAGATCAGCGGCGAAGCCCTGCCCCTGGCCGGTCAGCCCAAGTACTCGTACAACGCCTCGCTGTGGTACGACGATGGCGCCCTGCAGGCCCGCGTCTCCCAGCAGGTGGTGGCGTCGCGCTACCAGACCTACTCGCCGGCCACCGGCACCAACGTCGGTGTCGCCAACTTCCCGGCGGACGGCGTCAACTGGCGGCTGCCACCCTACAACCCCGGCGCGCCGATCTTCGGCAAGCGCACGGCGTTTGTGGATGCCAAGGTGTCCTACCGCTTCAAGAGTGGTGTGGAACTGTTCGCCGACGTGCGCAACCTGACCGGCGAGCGCAACCAGTCCACCACGGGCAGCTACCAGACCTATGAAGGCGGCATCCCGAGCATCTACACCGACAACTACTACGGCCGCACCTACATGGTGGGCCTGACGTACCGCAGCCCGCGCTGAACGAGGAGACATGATGATCCAGGCCGTCCGGCACAACTCAGTCTTGAGCCGGACGGCCTTTGCCGTCCTGGCGCTCTCTTCCACGTTCGCTGCGGAACCGCTGCGGGCCCAGCAAACGCCTCCCCCCTCACCGGCCCCGGCCGCTGCCGAGGTGCAGTCGCTGGGTGCGGTCAAGGTCACCGGCCAGCGCAGCCGCCCCGTCGATCCGAGCGCCGTGATCGCGGCCAAGAACAAGGTGCTGTCGCGCCAGTTCGCCTCGTCCTGCGGCTTCATGAGCGGCTACAGCGCGGCTGACGATGAAGTGACGCTGGCCTACCTGCGCGACTTCGGCACGCTGGAGGAAGACTTCAGCGACCTGTCTCCCAATGGCAGCGCCGCCACCGCGTCGCCCTCCCCGTCGAGCCCTGCGGTCGAGGAGGTCCCGTCGACGCCTTCGATCGCCTGCTCCGGCGCGGATCGCAACTTCGCGTCGGGCCGCAACTGGATCGCCCGCAAGGACAAGTCGCTGACGCAGGCGTTCGACGCCTACGAAGCCGGCAACTACGTCGAGGCGCGCACCAAGTTCGAGGAAGGCTGGAAGAAGCTCGGCTACGAGGAGGCCGCCATGATGCTGGGCCGCCTGCACCTGCTGGGCCTCGGCACGCCGGCCGACACACCCAAGGCCATCGGCTGGCTGAACGAGGTCATCGAAGCCCGCTACCACCCGGTGAACGACCGGCTGCGCTACGACCCCAGCAAGCCCGATCAGATCAACACCCGCATCGAGGCCACGTTGCTGCTGGCGCGCGTCTACCTGAGCGGCCAGGGCACCAAGCGCAACCCCCAGGAGGCGCTGCGGCTGTGGCGCAAAGCGCTGGAGTTCGGCTTCGAGCCCGCCAACACGCTCATCGGCCAGGCCTACATGAGCGGCGTGGGCACGAACGCAGACGGCGTCAAGGCGGTCGAGGCGCTCACCGCAGCCGCTGCCGCCGGGCACACACCGGCGATGCTGCTGCTGGGCCAGCTCTATCACCACCGCGTGTCCAACCAGCCGTCGGGCATTCCGCTCGACCTGGAGCGGGCCGGCGCCTACTACGGCGCCGCCGCACGCGCCGGCAACCTGGAGGCGACCTACGCCGCCGCCCGCATGCTGGACCTGGGCGAAGGCACGGCCAGGGCGCCCGAGAAGGCCGTGGTGCTCTACAAGGAAGCAGCCGTCAAGGGTCATGCCGAAGCGCAGAACGCGCTGGCCACGTTCTTCTATCAGGGCGAGGTGGTGCCACAGAACTACGCCACCGCGCGCCAGCTGTTCCAGGCCGCCGCCCGAGGCCGCCAGCCGGACGCGATGTTCAACCTCGCCGTCATGCTGGCCCAGGGCCAGGGTGGCGACAAGGACATGGCCGCTGCCTACGCCTGGTGCAGCCTCAGCAAGAGCCTGGGACACCCGCAGGCCGCCGCGGCGCTGCCGGTGCTGGCGGCAAGCCTGACGCCCGAAGAGAAGGCCCGCGCCGACGCGATGCTCAAGCCAGCGCCGAAGAAGTCCTGATCCCTCCCCAGCCGCCGCCGGGGAGCTTCATCCGCCCCGGCCGCAGGCGCCGGGGGCTTCATCGCTCCCCGGCTGCAGGCGCCGGGGGTTTCATCGCTCCCCGGCGGCGGGCGCCGGGTAGGTCACCTCGACGACCTCGATCTTCTCCACGCCGACCGGCGTCACGAGGTTGAGCTCGTCGCCCACGCGCGCCTTCAGCAGCGTGCGCGCGATGGGCGAGATCCAGCTGACCTCGCCGGCCAGGCTGTCGGACTCGTCGATGCCCTTGATCGTGATCGTCTTCTCGTCGCCCCGGGCGGTGGCGTAGGTCACCGTCGCGCCGAAGAACACCTGGTCGGAGCCGTGGTGGGCGCTCGGGTCCACCACCTCGGCGATGTCCAGCCGCTTGGTCAGGAAGCGCAGCCGGCGGTCGATCTCGCGCAGCCGCTTCTTGCCGTACAGGTAGTCGCCGTTCTCCG
>JAYSCT010000140.1:0-11331 GCA_041914785.1 Roseateles sp. | reverse complement strand
AACACGACATGGCGGTGTGCGCCAAGTACAAGGTGCCCATCGTCATCACCAGCCTCGGTGCGCGGGAGGACGTGAACCAGGCCGTGCACGCCTGGGGCGGCATCGTGCTGCACGACATCATCAACAACAAGTTCGCGAAGAAGGCCATCGAGAAGGGGGCTGACGGCCTGATCGCCGTGGCGGCCGGCGCGGGCGGCCATGCGGGCGTGAAGAGCCCGTTCGCGCTGATCCAGGAGATCCGCGAGTGGTTCGACGGCCCGCTGGCGCTGTCGGGTTCGATGGCCACCGGCGACGCGGTGCTGGCGGCACAGGCCATGGGCGCGGACCTGGCCTACATCGGCTCGGCCTTCATCGCCACCGAAGAGGC
The DNA here is from genome assembly GCA_041914785.1 of Roseateles sp. Lineage (GTDB taxonomy): Bacteria > Pseudomonadota > Gammaproteobacteria > Burkholderiales > Burkholderiaceae_C > Pelomonas. The sequence goes on along the minus strand of JAYSCT010000140.1, from coordinate 10,964 downwards.
CCGGGCGGCCGCCGAGTACAAGCAGATGATCGTCGCCAGCAACAGCGACGACATCGTCTACAGCAACCTCTTCACCGGTGTGCACGGCAACTACCTGCGCGGCTCGGTGGTGGCGGCCGGCCTGGACCCGGACAACCTGCCCGAGAGCGACCCCAGCAAGATGAACTTCGGCGGCGGCGCGGCCAAGGCCTGGAAGGACATCTGGGGCAGCGGCCAGGGCATCGGCGCGGTCAAGCAGGTGGTGCCCGCCGGCGAGCTGGTGGCCCGCCTGAAGCGCGAGTACGCCGCCGCGCGTGCGCGCCTGGCGTTGAACTGAGCACGCCGCACCCCGTCGAACGGCCGCCTTCGGGCGGCCGTTTGCTTTGGTGGGTTTCCTGTCCCTGAAGCGGGCGACTCATGAAAACGGCACGCACGGGTTTCCCATGAAACCGCTTTCTTGTCGTTCCCAGGAGGATGCGGCGCGAACTGAAAGCGCTTTCATATTCGATGTGAACGTGACCTGACCCGGGCAGCGGCTGTCTGCCAGGGCGTGCGGTAGGTCTCTGCAGCCAGAAAACGGGCCCTTGGGAATCGCGTCGTTGGGGCCTCTGCACGACCCGCCGTCCACGTGCGGGCAAGGAGACGAAAGTGAGTCTTGTTCTGCGTTGTCTGCGCCTGCTCGGCGCCTGCTGGTGGCTGGCCCTCGGCCTGCTCGGCACCACCCCGGCCCTCGCCCAGGATTACACCCAGGGTGTCGACGTCAGCGGCACCACCGCGACGATCTGGTTCAAATCCAACGTGTCGACCAGCTGGGTCGACGCGCACTACAGCGTCAACAACGGCGCGCAGCAGAACATCCGCATGACGGCCGCCAACGGCCGCTACGAGCAGAAGGTGACGGTCGCCAGCGGCAACGTCATCGGCTACTGGTTCACGTACAACAACGGCACGCCGGCGTACGACACGCCGAAGTTCACCTACACGGTCGGTGGCGACACGGCGGCGACCGGCCCGGTCTGCTTCTACGCCGACATCAACTACACCGGCGCCAGCCTGTGCGTCAGCGCCGATTCGAGCTGGATCGGCACGGCCTGGAACGACCGCGTGTCGTCCGTCAAGGTGCAGGCCGGCTACCAGGTCACGCTGTTCAACGACATCAACTACGGCGGCAGCTCGCTGGCGCTGACGGCCAACGAGCCCAACCTCGTCAACCGCGGCTTCAACGACCTGGCCTCGTCCTACCGCGTGTCCACCAACACCGGCAGCTGGAACGGCCGCACGACGTTCAACATCGTCAACCAGACCGGCGGCCGCTGGACCGATGACCAGGTCTACTGGGCCATCATTGGCAAGGACTGGAGCACCGGCAAGTTCGTGCGCGTGGACGCCGCGGGCAACCTCATCCCCATGTCCACGGCCGACAACGGCGCGCTGACGAAGAACGGCGTCACCTACACCAACTACTTCCACAAGCTCGCCAACACGCGCGCCATCACCATCCCGCCGCTGGACTCGGCGCGCGTATTGATGTCGGTGGGCTCGCCGATGTACATCCGCGTCGTCATCGACGGCAACGGCAACGTCGGCTACGCCGGCGCCAACATCGAGAACCCGACCGACCCCAACATCGACGTCTACTTCGACTTCGGCGAGATGGCCATCATCCCGCCCGGCCGGCCGGACCCCGGCATCTTCATCAACACCACGCGCGTGGACCACTTTGGCTTCCCGCTGAAGCTGCGCGTGCAGGGCCTGGGCGGCTACGACCAGACCGTGGGCGAGGCGCTGGCCGAGACGCGCGACCAGCTGTTCAGCAAGTTCATCGCCGAGGTGCCGTCGCAGTTCAAGCACCTGGCGCAGGCGCCGTACGCGCCGTACCGCATCATGGCGCCGGCCCACGCCACCTTCAAACCCGGTGCCGCCAACGCCAACTACCTGCAGCCCTACATCGACGCCGTGTGGGCCCGCTATCGCAACGAAGACCTCGTCTTCACGCTGCAGAACCTGGGCACCTTCCGCGGCCGCGTCAGCGGGGACCGCTTCACGTTCACCGGCGGCTCGCCGGCCGGCACGTTCTACATCAACGGCAAGCCCGACACGGCCATGGTGCTGCTGGGCGCCGGCCTGCTGGCCGACGCGAGCGGCAACCCCACCAACATCGGCACGCAGCTGCAGATCCAGGCGCAGATCTGCGCCGCGCTGAACCGCCACGTGATGGAGCAGCCGGCCAACTGGTACGTGCAGTCCGCGCACTATCCGGCCGGGCAGCTGGGCAACTGGTTCGCCAAGTTCTGGCACGACCACAGCATCAACAAGAAGGCCTACGGCTTCGCGTACGACGACGTGGGCGACTTCAGCCCGTCGCTGCACACGCAGGCGCCGACGACGGTGACCTACACGATCGGCTGGTGACCGAGGGTGGGCGGGCGCGCGGTCAGCGCTTGTTGATGCGCCAGACCGGCAGCGTCCAGCCCGTCCACAGCGCCAGGCCGCGCAGCGCCACCGCCGTGGCGGCGGCAGCGCTGATCGTGGCCCACTGCGGCCAGCCCAGCGTGACGGCCACCACCACCACCCAGCCGCCGACAAAGCTGCACAGCGCGTAGGGCCGGTGGTCGTGGAACGCGGCCGGGATCTCGTTGCAGACGATGTCGCGCAGCACGCCGCCGAAGGTGGCCGTGATGACGCCCATCAGCACGGCGACGATGGCCGGCATGCCGGCGTCCAGCGCCACCAGCGCACCGTTGGCGGTGAACAGGCCCAGGCCCAGCGCGTCGGGCCACTGGATGGCGCGCTCGGTCAGCGCCAGGTGGCGGCGGCGCATGAACAGCATCGCCGCCAGGCACAGGCCCATCAGCACCCACAGCCAGTCGGCGTGCTCCACCCAGAAGAACGGGCGCCGGTCCAGCAGCACGTCGCGCAGCGTGCCGCCGCCGAAGGCCGACAGGCCGGCGACGACGCACAGGCCGACGACGTCCAGCTGCTTGCGCGCACCGGCCAGCAGCCCCGACAGCGCGAACGCCACCGTGGCGGCGATCTCGACGGTGGACTGCAGCGTCGAGAAGTTGATGACGGGAGGCTTCATGGGGCGGGATCTTCGCTGCTGGCTCAGGCGATCAGCGTCGCGTCCTTCAGGAAGCGCGACGGGCGACGCGGATCGAAGGTCAGCGTGAGCTGCCGCCGCGCGCGCGTCATGGCCACGTAGAGCAGGTTGCGCGTCTCGGTCGAGCCGTTGCCGAACTCGCCGGCAGACAGGTGCGGCACGATGACGTGATCGAACTCCAGCCCCTTGGCCGCCTCGATGCTGGACAGCATCACGCGGTCGTTGCTGCGCAGGCGCCGCCGGGCGCTGTCCATGGCCGTGAACATGCGGAACGCGCCGGCCACGCCGGCGGCCTCGGCAACGGCCACGCGGTGCAGCTGCGCGATGTTGTCGGCCACCTGGGCGGCATCGTGCCGGCGCACGAACACGCGGGCGGCCAGCGCCAGCGGGTCCAGCGCGTTCAGGAACGAGGCCTCGAAGGCCTCGGCGTCCTGCGTGCGCAGGATGGCCATGGCGGCCTGCAGCTGCCGCCGGGCGGCGGGGTGGGCGCTGCGCAGCACGTGGGCGTCGATGAAGGCCTGCGTCGTGTCGGCGCTGCCCGCGGCCTCGGCCACCGCCACGCGCTGGGCGTCGGCGCTGTCGAGGTGGCGCAGCTCGATGCTGTCCACGCGGGCGCCCGAGAACAGCAGCAGCGCGTCCAGCAGCGCGGCCCGCTGCGCCGGGGTCTCGAAGCCCGTGTAGTCCTGGCAGGCGCTGGCATGCAGGCCGCGCACCAGCAGCGTCTCGGGGCGCTCCAGGTAGGGCGCGAAGCCCGCCGCGTCGTAAGGCACCCCGAGGCGCAGCAGCTCGTGCTCGATCAGCACGGACTGCGCGGCATGGCGCAGCAGCACCCGCAGGCTGGCCAGCGCCTTCTGCTGGTGGTGGGCCTGCGCCTGGCGGGCGATGAAGGCCGCGGCCAGCCGCGGTGTCTCGCAGGGCTCCAGCCGGATGACCGTCTGCAGCGCGTCGTCCGCCGCGTAGGGCTTGCCGGCCAGCGCGCCGACGTGGCGGGCCAGCTGCTGGCTGAAGCGGCGGCTGTGCGTCAGCGGCAGCACCTCGGGCGTGCCGATCTCGGCGCGGAAGTGCTCGCGCATGAAGCCGGCCTCGGCGCCCGTCTGCGAGTGGATGACCTGGTCCCGGTCGCCCACGCCGACGAACGCGGCGCGCGGGTTGGCGGCCAGCACCGCCTTCAGCACGGTGAAGGCGGCGCGGTTCACGTCGTGCATCTCGTCGACGCAGATCAGCGTGAGGCCCTGCTGCAGCGCTGCGTCGCGGGCGTCGATCTCGCCGCCCAGCAGCGCGCGGGCCAGGTCGTAGGCGCCGTCGCCCTGGAAGCGGAACTCCGGCCGGTCGGGGTGGCCGCCCTTGCGGGCGAACTCGTAGCAGGCCCAGGCGCGCATCGTCAGGTAGCCGAAGCCCAGCTCGTCGGCCAGCGCGGGCGTCATGCGCTGCTCGGGGTCGAGGTGCTCCACCACCATGCGGCCCTTGAGCACGTCGAACGACTTCAGCAGACCTTCGACGAGGTCGTGCGGCTGGGCGTCGGCCATCAGGTCGTCGGGGTGGCGCTCGTCCGGCAGCGACTGCGCGCGTTCGATGGCGCGCACCACGTAGGGCCTGGCCTGCTCGGGTGACGCGATGACGCGCGTGGCCACGCCTTCCGCGGCCGTGAGCACGGCGAGGCTGAAGGCCTCGAAGGTCTGGATGCGCAGCTTCTGCACGACCGCCCGGGGCACACCGATGCCCGCCAGCCGCTGCTGGAGCGCCGTGACGGCGGGCGCCGTGTACGTCAGGGTCAGCACCGTCTCGGGCTGGGCGCCGCGCTGCAGCGCCTGGGCGATGCGCAGCGCCAGCGTCGTCGTCTTCGCCGCGCCGGCGTTGGCCTCCACGAGCAGCAGGCGGGTTCTCAGCAGCTGGATGGCCAGCTGTTCGGCGCTGGGGGTGATGCCGGTGGGCTGGAAGGGGACGTCGCTCATCGAGCGGATTGTCCCGCGCCGCCCGCCCGGTCAGCGGTGCCGCGTGGCCGGCCGCGTCACTTGAGGGTCGCCCACTTGGCCTGCGGCGCGTCGTTGGCCGAATGCGGCAGGCTCACGCCGGCCCGCATGGCCCACGGCCGCACCTGGTGGTGCAGGGGAATGAACAGCACCTCGTCGCGCGTGCGCTTCAAGGCTTCCTGCATCAGCGCCAGCCGCTTGGGCACGTCGGTCTCGACCTTCATCTGCTGCACCAGCGCGTCCACCTTGGCGTCGCTGACGCGCGAGAAGTTGCCCTTGCCGTCGACGCCGCCGGTCTTGGTGTGCACGATGTCCTGCAGCGTGTACTGCGCGTCGAACGTCGTCACGCCCCAGCCGTACATGTACAGCGGCAGCTCGAAGCGCTGCATCGCGGCAGAGTGCTGCGTCATCGGCTGCGTCGTCAGCCGTGCCTTCACGCCGATGCGGGCCCACATCGCCACCACCGCCTGGCAGATCTCCTCGTCGTTGACGTAGCGGTCGTTGGGGCAGGCCAGCGGCACCTCGAAGCCCTCGGCGTAGCCCGCATCCGCCAGCAGCTGCTTCGCGCGCGCCACGTCGGGCTTGGCGACGGTGTCCAGCTCCGCCGACCAGCCGTAGGTGACCGGCGCCACCATGACGGCTGCGGGGATGGACAGCCCGCGCATCAGGCTGCGCCTGATGGCCTCGCGGTCGATGGCGATGGACAGCGCCTCGCGCACGCGCCTGTCCTTGAACGGGTTCTTCCCCTTCACGCTGCTGCCCTTGATCTCGTCGCTGCCCAGGTCCATCGCGAAGAAGATGGTGCGGTTCTCGGGGCCGTCGATGACCTTGAGCCGCGGGTCGGCCTTGAGCTTGGCGACGTCCTGCGGCGGCAGGTCGGTCAGCAGGTCCAGGTCGCCCGACAGCAGCGCGGCGACGCGCGTCGCATCAGACTTGATCGGCAGGTAGGTCACCGCGCTGATGTTGCCGGACGGCTTGTCCCACCAGTCCTTGTTGGCCACCATCGTGATCTTCTGGTCCGGCGTCCAGCCGGTGATGCGGAACGGCCCCGTGCCCATCGCGTTGCGCGACGCGTAGGTGTCCTCCTTGGCCTTGAAGTCCTGCGGGTTCTCGTTGCGGTTCTTCTGCGCCCAGGCCTTGCTCATGATGCGCACGTAGGTGAGATTGCGCGTCAGCACGGGGTTGGGCCCGTCGAGGATGAAGTCCACCGTGTGCGTGTCGACCTTCCTCGCCTCCTTGATGCCGGAGGCGTAGATGATCATGTTGCTGGCCGGGTGCTTGATGCGCTGCAGGCTGAAGACCACGTCGTCCGCCGTGAACGGCGTGCCGTCGTGGAACTTGACGCCTTTGCGCAGCTCGAAGCGCAGCTGCGTGGGCGTCACGTAGGTCCACTTCGTGGCCAGCGCCGGCTCCACGTCGAACTTCTCCGTGTAGCGCGTCAGGCCTTCATAGGCATAGCCCGTGATGGTGGCCGTGGCGGAGTGGTTCTGCGAGTGCGGGTCCAGCGTCTGCACGTCGTTCTGCGCGGCCCAGCGCAGCGTGTTCGCGCCGGCCGGGTTGGCGGCCAGCAGCAGGGCGGTGGCGAGGGCGGCGAGCTTGCTCATTTGACGGTCGTGTAACGGGCTTCGAAGTAGTCGTTGGAGCGGTGCGCGGTGTCCACGCCCGGCTTCATCGCCCACGGGCGGATCTGGTGGTGGATGGGGATGAACAGCGACTCGTCGCGGATGCGCAGCAGCGCCTCGCGGATCAGCGCGTTGCGCCTGGGCACGTCGGGCTCGAACTTGATCTTCTGGATCAGCTCGTCGAGCTTGGCGTCGCTGACCTTGCCGAAGTTGAAGTTGCCGTCGGCGCCGTTGGTGCGCGTGTGACCCCAGGCCTGCATCGCGTACAGCGCGTCGTAGGTGGAGACGCCCCAGCCCAGCATGTAGAACGGCGACTCGCCGCGCTGGAAGGTCTGGCTGTGCGTGGAGAAGGGCGCGGCCACCAGCCGGGTCTTCACGCCGATCTTGGCCCACATCGACACGGCCGCCTGGCAGATCTGCTCGTCGTTCACGTAGCGGTTGTTGGGGCAATGCAGCGGCAGCTCGAAGCCCTGCGCATAGCCCGCGTCGGCCAGCAGCTTGCGGGCCTTGTCGAGGTCGGGCTTGAGGGGCTTGTCCAGCGCCGCGTCGTAGCCGTTCACGCCGGGCGGGATCATCAGCGCCCCCGGCACCGACAGGCCGCGCATGATGCTGCGCCTGATCGCCTCGCGGTCCAGCGCCAGGTTCATCGCCTCGCGCACCCGCCTGTCCTTGAACGGGTTCTTGCCCTTCACGCTGGACTCGCGCAGTTCGTCGCTGCCCTGGTCCATGACGAAGAAGATGGTGCGGATCTCGGAGCCCTCCAGCAGCCTGACCTTGCCGTCCTCCTTGAGCTTGAAGAAGTCCTGCGGCGGCAGGTCGGTGACGAGGTCCACGTCGCCGGACAGCAGCGCGGCCACACGCGTCGGCGCGCTCTTGATGGGCAGGTAGCTCAGCTCGGTCACGTTGCCGGCGTTCTTGTCCCACCAGGCCGTGTTGGCCACCATCTTCACGGCCTGGTCGGGCTGCCAGCTCACCAGCTTGTACGGCCCCGTGCCGTTCGCGTTGCGCGACGCGTAGTTCTCTTCCTTGGCCTTGTAGTCCTGCGTGTTGGTCGTGTTGTTCTTCGTCGACCACGCCTTGCTCATGATGGGGAAGCTGATGATGTTCTGCAGCAGCATCGGCGTGGGCGCCTCGAGGATCAGGTCGACGGTGTGGTCGTCGATCTTCCTGACCTCCTTGATGCCCGACACATAGGTCTGCTTGGTGCCCTGCGGCTGCGTGATGCGGCCGAAGCTGAACACCACGTCGTCGGCCGTGAACGGCGAGCCGTCGTGGAACTTCACGCCCTTGCGCAGGTCGAAGCGCACCTGCGTCTGCGAGAGGTACGTCCACTTGGTGGCCAGCGACGGCTCAGGCCGGTAGTCCTTGCTCAGCCGGGTCAGGCCTTCGTAGATGTGGGCGCCGATGGCGTTGGAGGTGTTGTGGTCCTGCGAGTGCGGGTCCAGCGTCAGGATGTCGTTCTGCGCGGCCCAGCGCAGCGGGGCGGCCTGCGCGGCGCCGAGGGTGAGTGCGGCCAGCAGCGGCAGCAGGCGGAGCGTGGATTTCATGCGGCTTCCTTCCTCGGGGTTGAGGGACGGCAGAAGCCAAAAAATGTAGCGGCGCGCGCCGGGGTTCTGGCTAGGGCTTGCCCGCGACTTCCAGTGAGCAATCGCAACCGCTGCCCGACGAGATCCAGCGCCTGACCAGCCAGCCGCGCACCCCGCCGGGTTGCGCCGTCAGCGCGCCGCACACATAGCGTGCACCGTCCCATTGCAGGGCGACGCAGGCACCTTTGAGGCGCCGGCTCAGCAGCGCGCCCAGCGGGCAGGGTTCAGCCAGGCAGCAGACGCCGCAGCCGTTGCAGGCGGCCCCGACGGCCGGTTTGGGCGGCGCGTCGGGGTGGATGTCGATGACCTGCCGCGTCAGGTCTTGACGCCCAGCTCGCGCAGGCGCTCGTTGAGGTAGGCGTCCGCCGTGTAGCGGTCGCTCAGCACGACGTTGTCGCGCGGATGCAGGAACAGCGGCAGCGACACGCGGCTCTTCTTCGCACCGTCGCCGGTGAGGTTGACGACGCGGTGCTGCGTTGACGGGTAGTAGCCCTCGGAGGCCTCCTGCAGCATGTCGCCGATGTTGATCGTCAACGTGCCGAAGTCGCAGGGCACGTCGTGCCAGGCGCCGTCGGTGCCCAGCACCTGCAGGCCCGGCTCGTTGGCGGCGGGCAGGATGGTCAGCAGGTTGATGTCGCCATGCGCCGCGGCGCGCAGCGAGCCGGCGGGCTCCAGCCCCGTCAGCGGCGGGTAGCGCAGCACGCGCAGCAGCGTCTTGGTGCTGCCCTGGATCATGTTCGACAGCGGCTCGCGGTAGCGGGCGGCGATCTCTGGCGGCGTGTACTTCTCGACCCAGCCCAGCAACTCCTCCGCCAGCGCGTTGGCTTCGCGGTAGTAGGTGAGGGCGTCTTCCTTCAGTGGCTCGGGGATGCGGCCCCAGGGGTAGACGTGGAAGTACTCCTTGATGTCCTTCTGCGTCGAACCCTTCGCGGTCTCGGAAATCTCGGTTGAGAAATAGCCGTCCTGCGTTTCCTTGGAAAACGCGAACCCGTGCTTGGCCTCGCTGTTGAAGAAGGCCAGCCAGTCGGCGTAGATCTTCTCGACCAGCGCCTGGCGGATGGGGTGGTTGGTCAGCACGCCGAACCCCGTCTCATGCAGGGAGCGGGTGAACTTCTCGGCGGCGTCGGGTGCGCGGTAGTCGACGACTTGGACTTGCATCGGGGATCTCCTGAATGTCCCGGGGCTCGACCATTCAAATTCGGGGCCGGAGCGGCGTCAAGTTTACGAGTCAGTCAACTTTTCTTGCGCCTGATCAGTGAACTTTGTCGCACCCCCGTCACCTTGTCGGGCAAACCCGGGGTGCTAGAGTTCGGCCCCTGATGGAACCCGTCTGTTACTCAGAAGGCCTGCACCGACGTGGGTCGGCCTTTCGAGCAGCGGATGGTTTCCCGGTCCTTCCCGTCCCTTTTTCTGTGGCCACTGGCGGCAGAGAAGGTGGGTCGCAATCCGCCAATCGGTCGAGCCGTGTCGCGGAAGGTTCTTCAACCAGCCAACTCCCTGGAAACCGGGGCATGAGGTGAGCGAAAGATGATGCAGCAATACAGGTCGAACTCCTACCTGTTCGGTGGCAATGCCCCGTACGTGGAGGAGATGTACGAGGCTTACCTCGACAACCCGGGCTCCGTGCCCGACAACTGGCGCGACTACTTCGACGCCCTCCAGCACGTCCCCGCCGTGGACGGCAGCGAGGCCCGCGATGTCGCACACGCGCCGGTCATCGAATCTTTCGCTCAACGGGCCAAGGCCAACGCCTTCGCCAACAAGGCCTCCAGCGCCGATCTGGCCGTCGCCCGCAAGCAGGTGCACGTGCAGTCGCTGATCGCGGCCTACCGCTTCCTCGGCAACCGCTGGGCCGAGCTGGACCCGCTCAAGCGCGCCGAGCGCCCCAAGATCCCCGAACTCGACCCCGCGTTCTACGACCTGACCGAGTCCGACATGGACATCTCGTTCAGCGCCGTGAACAGCTACTTCGGTGGCGAGACGATGACGCTGCGCCAGATCGTGCAGGCGCTGCGCGAGACCTACTGCGGCTCCATCGGCTCCGAGTTCATGCACGGCTCCGACCCGGCCGAGAAGCGCTGGTGGCAGGAGCGCCTGGAAAAGTCGCGCGCCAAACCCAACTTCGGTGCCGAGAAGAAGAAGGCCATCCTGGAGCGCCTGACGGCCGCCGAGGGCCTGGAGCGCTACCTGCACACCAAGTACGTCGGCCAGAAGCGTTTCTCGCTGGAAGGCGGCGAGAGCTTCATCGCCGCGATGGACGAGCTGATCAAGCGCGCCGGTGAACGTGGCGTGCAGGAAATCGTCATCGGCATGGCCCACCGCGGCCGCCTCAACGTGCTGGTCAACACGCTGGGCAAGATGCCTGCCGACCTGTTCGCCGAGTTCGAGCACAAGGCTGCCGAAGACCTGCCCGCTGGCGACGTGAAGTACCACCAGGGCTTCAGCTCCGACGTGTCCACGGCCGGCGGCCCGGTGCACCTGTCGCTGGCCTTCAACCCGTCCCACCTGGAAATCGTCAACCCGGTGGTGGAAGGCAGCGTGCGCGCTCGCCAGGACCGCCGTGGCGACACCGCCGGTGCCCAGGTGCTGCCGGTGCTGGTGCACGGTGACGCGGCCTTCGGTGGCCAGGGCGTCGTGCAGGAAACGCTGGCGATGGCCCAGACCCGCGGCTACCGCACGGGCGGCACGGTGCACATCGTCATCAACA
>JAYSCT010000139.1:0-11667 GCA_041914785.1 Roseateles sp. | reverse complement strand
CGGGCAAAGGCCCGATGGTCGGGAACAACGTTTCCCACGCCAACAACAAAACCACGCGCCGGTTCCTGCCGAACCTGCAATACCGCCGTTTCTTCGTGGAATCGGAAAACCGCTGGGTGCGCCTGCGCATCTCGAACGCCGCTCTGCGTCTGATCGACAAGGTCGGTATCGACCAGGTCGTCGCCGACCTGCGTGCCAAGGGCGAGCTGTAAAGCGCGCCGTTCACTGACCTACTGAAGGAACACGACCATGGCATCCAAAGGCGGCCGCGAAAAGATCAAGCTGGAGTCCACCGCGGGCACCGGCCACTTCTACACGACGAACAAGAACAAGAAGACCACGCCCGAAAAGCTCGAATTCATGAAGTTCGACCCCAAGGCGCGCAAGCACGTCCTGTACAAGGAAATCAAGCTGAAGTGATGTTTCGGGCGGCCTGACCGCCCGGCACACCGGCAACACAAAACCCGCCAAGCGACAACGCTGGCGGGTTTTTTTTGCAGCGCCGCCGTCAGCGCGCGGCAGTGCTGGTGCGGAACTCCGTGTCGAACCAGCGATCGATCATGCGCTTCTCGTAGCGCAGCGTGTCGTTGCTGAAATAGTTGCTGAAACCGTCCTGGTAGTTCATGTCGCGCAGCGTGGCCTTGCCCTGCTGGACGACCTTGTCGCCATCCCGGACCTCATAGTCCAGCGTGATCGACGGCAGCGTGACGGTGCGCATCACGCGCACCCAGTTGGCGCTGGGGCCGAAAGGCTCCACCTGACCGGCCAGGTCCACGTCGGTCACGTTGATTCGCACGTCGCGACCGGGCAGGTGTTTCTTCGCCTGCGCCACGAGGTGCGCCTCGATGTCCTTCAGCACGGCGGTGTCACGGAAGCCGGTGTTGTCCTTGATGTCGATGAACGTCTCGGGCTTGACGAAGTTCACCTGCACGTCGGCGCTCGCAGCGCCCGCCAGGGCCAGCAGGCCCGTGGCAATCCAGCGGTAGTTCATGGCTTGCCTCCTGATGCAAAGACCAAACGCGTCAAGTCTAGGCCAGACAAGAAAAAAGGGCGCCCGCAGGGGCGCCCTTTACGCATCGGAAACGCTGCGTCAGGCGTGCGCGGCACGCAGGCGCATGGAGAACGCCTGCAGCTCGGCAATGCCGCTTTCCTCTGCACGGCGGCACCAGGCCTGCAGATCGGCCACCAGTTGCTCAGCCGACACGTTGGTGCGGGTCCACAGCTGGCGCAGCTCCTCGCGCATGGTCACCAGCTTGTCGATGACGGGGCTGGCGGCGCGCGCGTGGGCCAGCTGGCCGTGCACGTCGGCGGGGATGCGCTCCTCGTCGCGGTGCAGCCAGCGCTTGGCGAGCTTGAACTGCGCGAAGCGCTCGGAATGCTTGCCGCCCTCGGCCTTGACCTTGGCCAGCTCCGCCGCGCAGGCCGACTTCAGGCCGCGGGCATAGGTGGCCATCACCTCGTAGCGGTTGGCGATCAGCGCCTCCAGCGTGCGGGCGTCGGCGGGCTTGATTTCGCCCAGGCTGAGCTTGGGCGCCGTCTTGCGGACCTTGGCCCAGCCCAGCATCTCCAGGCCGCGGATGTACATCCAGCCGATATCGAACTCGTACGGCTTGACCGAGAACTTGGCCGACGTCGGGTAGGTGTGGTGGTTGTTGTGCAGTTCCTCGCCGCCGATGATCAGCGTCCAGGGCGTCAGGTTGGTCGACGCGTCGGGCGCCTCAAAGTTGCGGTAGCCCCAGTAGTGGCCGATGCCGTTGACGACGCCGGCGGCCCAGATGGGAATCCACGCCATCTGGATGGCCCAGATCGTCGCGCCGATGACGCCGAACAGCATGACGTTGATGATGAGCATCAGCGCCACGCCCTGCCAGCTGTACTTGCTATAGAGGTTGTTCTCGATCCAGTCGTCGGGCGTGCCGCGGCTGTACTTGGCGATGGTCTCGGCGTTCTTGGCCTCGGCGCGGTACATCTCGGCACCCTCGGCCAGCACCTTCTTCAGGCCGCGCGTCTGCGGGCTGTGCGGGTCTTCCTCGGTCTCGCACTTGGCGTGGTGCTTGCGGTGGATGGCCACCCATTCCTTGGTGACCATGCCGGTGGTCAGCCACAGCCAGAAGCGGAAGAAGTGCGACGGGATGGGGCCGAGATCGAGGGCGCGGTGAGCCTGGGCACGATGCAGGAAGATGGTGACCGATGCGATCGTGATGTGGGTCACGATCAGCGTGTAGGCAACCAGTTGCCAGGCGCTCAGGTCGGCCAGGCCGTTCTCCAGCCAGTTCAGCAGCGCGTTCAGGAATTCATTCATGCGTCCGGGACCTCACCCGCAAAGGGCATGCAAAGGAAACTCAATTGTAGAGGAGCGCCCCCAAAAACAAGGGGCGAGGCGCACCGCATTCGGGCGGCGCCGTGTGAATCGACGCGGTCTGTTGACCTGAATCAATCCGCCCGTTGCCACGCGACGGCGAAAAAGCCGTCCGTGGCGTGGCGGTGGGGCCACAGCCGCAGCGCGCCGTTTTCCACCAGCGCGCCCGCGCCGTCGACCTGGGCCTTGCCCAGCGCTTCGTCCGCAGGCAGCGGCTTGAAGTCCGGGTGCGCGGCGGCGAACTCGGCCGCGATGACCTCGTTCTCGGCGTCCAGCAGGCTGCAGGTGGCGTAGACCAGCCGGCCGCCCGGCTTCACCAGGCGGGCGGCGCTGGCCAGGATGGCCCGCTGCTTGGCCTGCAGCTCGGCCACGGCCTGCGGCGACTGGCGCCATTTCAGGTCGGGGTTGCGGCGCAGCGTGCCCAGGCCCGAGCACGGCGCGTCGACCAGCACGCGGTCGATCTTGCCGGCCAGGCGCTTGATGCGGTCATCGCGCTCGTGGGCGATCTGCGCCGGGTAAACGTTGGACAGGCCGCTGCGCGCCAGCCGCGGCTTCAGTGCGCTCAGCCGGTGGCCGGACACGTCGAACGCGTACAGCCGGCCCGTGTTGCGCATCAACGCGCTCAGTGCCAGCGTCTTGCCGCCCGCGCCGGCACAGAAGTCCACCACCATCTCGCCGCGCTTCGGGGCCAGCAGCAGCGCCAGCAACTGGCTGCCCTCGTCCTGCACCTCCACGCCACCGCTGGTGAACAACGCCAGCTTGTTCAGCGCCGGCTTGCCCTGGATGCGCAGGCCCAGCGGCGAGTACGGCGTCGGCGTCGCGTCGATGCCCTCGGCCTTGAGCTGCTCCAGCGCCTCCTCGCGCTTGAGCTTCAGCGTGTTGACGCGCAGGTCCAGCGGCGCGGCCTCGTTCAGCGCGGTGGCGAGCTGCCAGAACTCGTCGTCGCCCAGCCGCTCCTGCAGCGGCACGGCCAGCCAGTCGGGCAGGTTGTGGCGCAGACGGGGCTGCAGGCTCTCCGGCGCGATGGCCTGGACCTGGGCCAGCCACTGCTGCTCCGCCGGGCTCAGCGCGGCGCGCAGGAAGCTGTCGCTGCCACGCCAGGCCAGCATGGCGAGGCGCCGGTTCAGCGGGCCGCTGCCGCTCTGGGCCAGGTTCTGGAACTTCAGCCGCTCGCGCAGCAGCGCATAGACGGTCTCGGCAAGACTGGCGCGTTCGCGCTGGCCGAGGTTCTTGTGTTGACGGAAAAAGGCCGAGACCGTGGAATCGGCCGGCGCGTCGAGCTTGTTGACGGCGGCGATCAGTTCGGCGCACAGCTCCAGCAGGGCATTAGGATGCATCGCCCCATTATCCCAAGCCCGCACGAATGAAGCTCTGGACCCAGCTGCGCTTGCGCCCTCGCCTGCTGACGGCCGTGCTCGCGGGCAGCGCCATCGCCGCCCTCTGGCCCGGCGAGCTGGCCACCGCGACGCGGCTGCTGCTGGGCTGGAACCTGGTGATCTGGATCTACCTGCCGCTGGTGCTGTGGATGATGCTGGGCCACGCCGGCGGCGTCGACGTGGAGGCGCGTGCACGCAAGCTGGCCGAGGGCATCCCGGCGATGCTGGTGCTGGCGGTGCTGGGCGCGCTGGCGAGCCTGGCCGCCATCACGCTGGAGCTGCAGGCCGTACGCCAGGCGCACGACACGCGCTACGTCGGGCTGGCGCTGGCCACCGTGGCGGGCTCCTGGCTGCTGCTGCCGGTGGAATTCGGGCTGGCCTACGCGAGCCTCTACCACCGCCGTGACAAGCAGGCGCACGGGCTGGAGTTCCCGGGCGACGACGGGCCGCCGGACTACGGCGATTTCCTGTACTTCTCGATCACCGTCGCGGCCACGTCGCAGACCTCGGACGTCGGCGTCAGCACCAAGCCCATGCGCCGGCTGGTGCTGCTGCAGTCGCTGCTGGCCTTCGCGTTCAACACCGGGGTGCTGGCGCTGTGCATCAACATCCTGGCCGGGCTGGTCAGCTGAGCAGGAGCTGCTGCGCCACGCCGTCGCGGTGGTGGACGCGTTCGCCGTCCCACACCAGCGCGCCCTCGACGAACCAGCGCACCGACTGCGGGTAGATGCGGTGCTCGGCAGCCAGCACGCGGGCCGACAGCGCCTTCGCGTCGTCGCCTGGCAGCACCGGCACGGCCGCCTGCATGACGATGGCGCCATGGTCCAGCTCGGCGGTGACGAAGTGCACCGTCACGCCGGCGATCTTGCAGCCCATCTCGATGGCGCGCTCGTGCGTGTGCAGGCCCGTGAAGGCCGGCAGCAGCGACGGGTGGATGTTCAGCATGCGGCGCGCGTAGCGGGCCGTGAAGCCGGGCGTCAGGATGCGCATGAAGCCGGCCAGCACGACGAGATCGGGCGAGAAGCCGTCGATGACGCGCGCCAGCTCCGCATCGAAATCGTCACGGCTGGCGTAGGCCTTGTGGTCGACCACCGCCGTGGCGATGCCGTGCGCGGCGGCGAACTGCAGGCCGCCCGCGTCGGGCCGGTTGCTGATGACGGCCGCCACCTCGGCCGGCCAGCCTTCGGCCGCGCAGGCCTTCACGATGGCCTCCATGTTGGAGCCCCGTCCCGAAATCAGAATCACCAGTCGCTTCATGGGAAGGCAGTGTAGGCGGCGCACCCATGGCGACCGGCAGGTCAAAAGGCAATGCACGACAATCCGCGCCCCATGTCGACACCCGTCCCCACCCGCCCGCGCGTCCTGTCGGGCATGCGCCCAACCGGCGCACTGCACCTCGGCCACTTCCACGGCGCACTCAAGAACTGGGTGACGCTGCAGGACAGCCACGACTGCTTCTTCTTCGTCGCCGACTGGCATGCGCTGACCACGCAGCGCCCCAGCGGCGAGACGCTGTCCCACCACGTCTACGAGATGGTCACCGACTGGCTGGCCGCCGGCGTGGCCCCCGAGCGCTGCACGCTGTTCCTGCAAAGCCGCATGCCCGAGCACGCCGAGCTGTTCACGCTATTGGCCATGTGCACGCCGTCCAGCTGGCTGGCGCGCATGCCCAGCTACAAGGACCAGGTGGCCGCCGACCCGGAGCTCGCCACCTACGGCTTCCTGGGCTACCCGCTGCTGCAGGCGGCCGACATCCTGCTCTACAAGCCGGCCGGCGTGCCGGTGGGCGAAGACCAGGCCGCCCACGTCGAGGTCACCCGTGAGGTCGCCCGCCGTTTCAACCGCCTCTACGCCGAAGCCGCGCCGGTCTTCGTCGAGCCGCAGGCGCTGCTGACCGAGACCGCCCGCGTGCCCGGGCTGGACGGCCAGAAGATGAGCAAGAGCCTGGACAACGCGATCGCGATGCGCGACGAGCCCGAGGTCACGGCCGCCAAGATCCGCACGATGCCCACCGACCCGCAGCGCGTGCGCCGCACCGACGCCGGCGACCCGGCGCGCTGCCCCGTGTGGCCGCTGCACCAGATCTACAGCGACGACGCCACGCGCGCCGCTTGCGACACTGGCTGCCGCACCGCCAGCATCGGCTGCCTGGACTGCAAGCAGCCGCTGATCGAGGCCATCCAGCGCGAGCAGGCGCCCTGGCGCGAGCGGGCCGCGGCGCTGGACCCGCAGCAGGTCAAGTGGACGCTGGAGCTGGGCACCGAGCGCGCCCGCGCCGTGGCGCGCAAGACGCTGCGCGAGGTACGCGGCGCGATGGGGCTGGTCGCTTGAACACGGAAAAAGTGCATGTCACCGACCTCGAGGCCGCCATCAACTGGTGGCGCGAGCGCTCGCCCTCCGCCGACGGCATCAGCGCCGCCCCCGAGGTGCGCGCGCTGGCCGAGGCCTACGCGCTGCTGGCCTGGCGGCGCACGACCGAGATCGACGTCGACGCGATGAGCGACCAGGCGCTGGGCGCCTGGCTGGACTGGTACGAGAGCACGCCCGACTCGCCGTGCATCGCGATCTGCTCCACGGCGCAGGGCGACCCGGTCTGCAAGGGCTGCGGCCGCACCTTCGACGAGGTGCAGCACTGGCCGGCGCTGGACCCGTTCGAGAAGCGCATCGTCTGGCAGCGCATCACGCAGGAAGGCACGGCCTGGCGCTTCAATCGCTATGCCGAACGGGTGCTGAAGTGAGCCGCATCCGCTTCGTCGACTCCGTCCGCCGCCTCGTGCCGCAGGCCTGGCCTGTGCTCGTCGGCCAGCTGGCCGTCATGATGTTCAGCACGGTGGACACGCTGATGATGGGCCGCGTCGGCCCGCAGGACCTGGCCGCGCTGGCCGTGGGCTCGGCGGCCTACGTGTCCATCTTTGTCGGGCTGATGGGCGTCGTGCTGGCCGTCGGGCCCATCGCCGGCCGGCAGTTCGGCGCCGACGACCTGCCCGGCTCGGGCCGCAGCTTCGTGCAGGCGCAGTGGCTGGCCGTGCTGCTGTGCGTGCCCGGCTGCCTGATGCTGTGGTTCCCCGACCCGTTCATCTGGCTGGCGCAGCTGGACGCCACGCAGGCCGACAAGGTGCGCGCCTACACGCGCCCCGAGGCCTTCGCGCTGCCGGCGGCACTGCTGTTCACGGCGTTCCGCGGCTTCTCCACGGCCGTCAGCCGGCCCAAGGCCGTCATGGCCATGCAGCTGACGGGCCTGGCGGCCAAGGTGCCGCTGAACGCCGTGCTGGTGTTCGGCTGGGGCCCCATCCCGGCGATGGGCGTGGGCGGCTGCGGCTGGGCCACGGCCATCGCGATGACGGCGCAGGCGCTGGTGGCGCTGGTGCTGCTGCGGCGCGACGCGTTCTACCGCCCCTTCCACATCCCCTTCCTGTGGCAGACGCGGCCGCACGGGCCCGACCTGTGGGGTCTGGTGCGGCTGGGCCTGCCTATGGGCGGCTCCATCCTTGTGGAGGTCACCGGCTTCACGTTCATGGCCTTCTTCATCGCGCGGCTGGGCGCCACGCCGGTGGCCGGGCACCAGATCGCCGTCAACCTCGTCGCGATGATGTTCATGACCGCGCTGGCGCTGGCCACGGCCGCCGGCACGCTGGTGGCCCAGCACCTGGGCGCCGGCCAGAAGCACGAGGCGCGCACCGTGGGCCGGCATGCGATGGCGCTGGCCACGCTGGTGGCGGCTGCGCTGGGCGCCGTCGTCGCGCTGGCGCGCCAGCCCATCATTGCGCTCTACACCGACAACCCCGAGGCCGCCGCGGCCGCGCTGCCGCTGCTGGTGTGGGTGTGGTTCTTCCACCTCGGCGACGCGCTGCAGACCGTGGCTGCCTATGTGCTGCGGGCCTACCAGGTGGCCACGCTGCCCATGGTCATCTACGTCGTCGCGCTGTGGGGGCTGGGCATCGGCGGCGGCTATGTCGTCGCGTTCGGCACGAACGGCAATGGCGCCGTCGGCTTCTGGCAGGCCGCCACGGCCGGGCTGCTGGCGGCGGCGCTGCTGCTCAGCCTGCTGCTGCGCAAGGTCTTCGACGAGAACCGCTAGGGCCCGTCAACAAGACGGCAGCACGCCGCCTCAGGCGCCCGCCGTCGGCAGGAAGATGACGAAGCGGCTGCCGCCGCCATCGCGCGGCAGGCAGCGCACGCTGCCGCCATGCCGCTCGGCGATCTGCTTCACGAGGCTGAGCCCCAGGCCCACGCCCCCCGCCATCTCGGCATGCCCGGGCAGCCGGTAGAACGGCTCGAAGATGCGCTCGCGCAGCTCCGCCGGCACGCCAGGCCCCCGGTCGGCCACCGTGAACTCGTAGCCGCCGGCCACCGGCCGCAGTTCGAGCTGCACGTCGGGGCCGCCGTAGCGGCGCGCGTTGTCCAGCAGGTTGCGCAGCGCGCGGCGCAGCAGCCGCTCCTGGCCCTGCACGCGGGCGGCATCGGTCTCGGGCTCGAAGGCGGCCTCGGCGCGGGCGGCCTCCTCCGCGCCCAGCGCCAGCAGCTCGACCGCGTGGGTCTCGCCCACGGCGCTGCCCGCCTCCAGCCGGCTGGCCAGCAGCACTTCCTCGACCAGCGCGTCCAGCTCGGCGATGTTGACGTCGATCTCATGCGCCAGCCGCTCGCGCTGCGCGGGCGCGGCGTCGTCGAGCATCGCAAACGCCATCTTCAGCCGCGCCAGCGGCGAGCGCAGCTCGTGGCTGGCGTTGGCCAGCAGCGTCTGGTGCGAGCGCAGCAGCGTCTCGATGCGCTCGGCCGCCTGGTTGAAGCTGGCGGCCACGGCGGCCACCTCGTCACGGCCGCTGTCATCCACGCGGTGGTGCAGCTCGCCGGCGCCGAACTGCTCGACGCCCCGCTTGAGCGCCTCCAGCCGCCGCGTGAGCCGGCGCACGACGGGGAAAGCGCCCACCGCCACACCGACGAACAGCAGCACCAGCACGACGGCCAGCGTCGACACGGCCGGCGCGCCCGGCGACACGGGGCGGTGCAGCCAGGGGCCGTTCCACGGGCCCTCGTCAGGGCGGCGCGCGCCCCCCGGGCCCGCACCCGCCCCCGACGCGGCCGGGCCGCCCGGCGGGCTGGGCGGGCGCACGGTGCGCACCATCTCCAGGCTGCGGCCATCGCCCAGCTCGGCGCTGACGACGATGGCGCCGGGCTCTTCCAGCCGGCGCCGGAACATCTGCGTCGTGCCGATGCGGCTGCCGTCGGCGGCCTCCAGCGCCAGCGGCATGCGCAGCCGCCCGCCCCAGTCGGCAAAGGCCGCTGCCTGGTCGGCGCGCGGCGCGGTGGCCGGCGGCAGCGCCAGCTTCAGCAGGCCGGCCATCGCGTTGAGCCGCTCGCTGGCCGCGATCTCGACATTGCCGCGCTCCTGCTCGATGTGGCGCTGGAACAGCCAGGCGGAGCCGAACGCGAACGCCAGCAGCAGCGCCACCAGCGTCAGGTAGATGCGGAGGTAGAGACTCTTCAAATCGATGGTTCCTGGCGCAGGGATGAAGATTTCGGGCCGAGCGCCGGGCCGCCCCAAGCCGGCATGTCTGGCGATGTGCTCGCGGCTCGATGCCGCGAGCATCGCCGTCCCCTCGGAAGACCGGCTGGATGCGCCGCGTTCAGCGCGCGCGGCCGGACGAGGGGCTTCACGTCAGTCCGAATCGGCGTCCTGCTTACGGGCAAAGACGTAGCCGGCGCCGCGCACGGTCAGCACGCGGCGCGGGTTCTTCGGGTCGTCCTCGATGACCGCGCGGATGCGCGAGATGTGCACGTCGATGGAGCGGTCGAACGCCTCCAGCGGGTGGCCCTTCAGCGCGTCCATGATCTGGTCGCGGGAGAGCACGCGGCCCGGGCTCTGCGCCAGCACGACAAGCAGGTCGAACTGGTGGCTGGTCAGGTCGCAGATCCGGCCGTCCAGCCGCGCCACGCGGGCGGCCAGGTCGATCTCCAGGCGGCCGAAGCGCAGCACCTCGTCGCCGTCGAGCTTGGGCTCCAGCCGGCGCAGCAGCGCCTTGATGCGGGCCTGCAGCTCGCGCGGCTCGAAGGGCTTGGCGAGGTAGTCGTCGGCGCCCAGCTCCAGGCCCAGGATGCGGTCCATGGGCTCGCCACGGGCCGACAGCATCAGCACCGGCTGGTGGCGCCAGCGCGGGTCGCCGCGCAGCCAGCGGCAGAAGTCCAGGCCGTCGCCGTCGGGCAGCATCAGGTCCAGCACCAGCAGCTCGAAGCGGCTGTGCGCCAGCGCCTCGCGCGCGGCGCCCAGCGTGCCGGCCGTGCTGACCTCGAAGCCGGCAGCCCGCAGGTAGTCGCCCACCATGCCGGTCAGGCGGGCGTCGTCGTCAATCAGCAGCAGTCGAGCACTCATCAGCGGAGCCAGCGAGGTGAAGGAAGGACGGCGTGTCTCCACGCCGGAGGAACGGGGCTCAAGCATCGCAGAACTCCTCGGCAGGCAGCAATCAACCCGGGCGGCGGTGCTCGGCCATGCGGGCCTGGCGGCGCTTGGCCACCTCGGCGATCTTCAGGCGCTGCTCGGGCGTCAGCACGCGGGCGGCGTCGATGCTGGCCTGGCTCATGCGCTTGGACGCCGCCTCGTGCTGGGCGCTCATCTGCTGGCGCAGAGCCTCGATGGCAGCGGCATCGATGTTGGGCGCGGTGTAGAGCGCCGCCATCTGCTGGTGCAGCTTCATGCCGGCGTCGCGCTGGCCGGCCAGGTCTTGCCGGGCGGCCTTGAAGATGGCGTCGATCTGGCTGCGCTGGGCGTCCGTCGCGTTGACGACGTCCAGCATGTGGTCCAGGTGGCCGCCGAACAGGCCGCCGGGCGCCATCGCGCCGGGGCCACCATGGTGCGGGCCCGGGCCGCCGGGTGCCGCCTGGGCCGCCCCGCCACCCAAGGCCAGCGCGGCCGCCACAGCGCCCACGCGGCACAGGTTCTGGATCTGGAAGGCTTTCATCACGGGTCTCCTGAAGGAAGAGAGAGTGATGAGGATGTTCGGGCGCGCCTGTATGGGATCTTTGGGGGGCGGGTAAAGAACTGTGTCGCGTTGTCGTTGCACGCCTTCTGACAGCCGGCGCCGCGCGGGGCGGCGCCGGCGCGCCATCACTTGATGGGCTTGAAGCGCATGCGCTTGGGGCGCGCGCCTTCCTCGCCCAGGCGCTTCTTCTTGTCGGCCTCGTACTCGTGGAAGTTGCCGTCGAAGAAGAACCACTGCGAGTCGCCTTCGCAGGCCAGGATGTGCGTGCAGATGCGGTCCAGGAACCAGCGATCATGGCTGATGACCATGGCCGAGCCGGCGAACTCCAGCAGCGCCTCTTCCAGCGCGCGCAGCGTTTCGACGTCGAGGTCGTTGGACGGTTCGTCCAGCATCAGCACGTTGCCGCCCTGGGCCAGCGTCTTGGCCAGGTGCAGGCGGCCGCGCTCACCGCCGGACAGCGAACCCACCAGCTTCTGCTGGTCGTTGCCCTTGAAGTTGAAGCGGCCGAGGTAGGCGCGGCTGGGCATGACGAACTTGCCGACCACGATGTTGTCCAGGCCGCCGGAGACGTCTTCCCAGACCGTCTTGCTGCCGTCCAGGCTGGCGCGGCTCTGGTCGACGAAGGCCAGCTTGGCGGTCTTGCCGATCTTGACCGTGCCCGAGTCCGGCTGCTCCACGCCCTGGATCATGCGGAACAGCGTCGACTTGCCGGCGCCGTTCGGGCCGATGATGCCGACGATGGCGCCCGCGGGCACCTTGAAGCTGAGGTTGTCGATCAGCACGCGGTCGCCGAAGCTCTTGGTGACGTTCTCGAACTCGATGACCTCATTGCCCAGGCGCTCGGCCACGGGGATGAAGATCTCGTTGGTCTCGTTGCGCTTCTGGTATTCGACGTCGCTCAGCTCCTCGAAGCGGGCCAGGCGCGCCTTGCTCTTGGCCTGGCGGCCCTTGGCGTTGG
>JAYSCT010000138.1:0-11825 GCA_041914785.1 Roseateles sp. | reverse complement strand
GCAAGACCTTCCGCCTGCGCGGCAAGGGCATCAAGGGCGTGCGCTCCAGCTACCCCGGCGACCTGTACTGCCACATCGCGGTCGAGACGCCCGTCAAGCTCACCGAGCACCAGAAGAAGCTGCTCAAGGAGCTGGACGAGTCGCTGAAGAAGGGGGGCGAGAAGCATTCGCCCAACGCCAAGACCTGGACCGACCGCGTCAAGGACTTGTTCAAATAAGCCTCCACAGGCCGATCAGCCGCGGCACTCCGCCAGGAGGCCGCGGCTTTTTTCATGGTCGGCGCCGTCATCACCGCGAAGGCGCTCGCGTCG
Source organism: Roseateles sp. (assembly GCA_041914785.1). Lineage (GTDB taxonomy): Bacteria > Pseudomonadota > Gammaproteobacteria > Burkholderiales > Burkholderiaceae_C > Pelomonas. The sequence continues at coordinate 11,514 of JAYSCT010000138.1, read as the reverse complement.
GATGTCACGAAATGCATCGAGACCGCGCGTTAACCACCGCTCCCTTCTCGCCAGGGAAAACCTAAAGTCCGTGGACTGTCATACCGATGACTCATCAGTGATGCTGCCTGCGCGTTTCCCGATCAGAGTCCACGGCCCCGCGCCGGGAGGGGAACCCGCATGTTCCTGATGGACCAGACCATCCAGGCCGCGTCGGCGCTGATCATCGACAGCAACGCCAACTCGCGCAGCCTGATGTCGGCCCAGCTGCGCGACCTGGGCGTGGGCACGGTGCGCCAGACGCCGCGCGTGAAGGACGCCCGCGTGATGCTGGAGCACCAGACCTTCGACATCGTGCTGTGCGACTACCACTTCGACAGCAGTGACACCTCGGGCCAGGACCTGCTGGACGAGCTGCGACGCGAAGGGCTGCTGCCCTACTCCACCGTCTTCGTCATGGTGACCAGCGAGGCCACCTACGCCAAGGTGGCCGAGGCGGCCGAGGCGGCGCTGGATGCCTACCTCATCAAGCCCTACACCAGCGCCAACCTGGCCGAACGGCTGGCCAGCGCGCGCCAGCGCAAGCGCATCCTGAAGGACATCTTCGAGGCCATCGAGAGCGAGGACTTCGAGACCGCCGCCAATCTGTGCCTGGCGCGCTTCGAGGCCAAGGAGAAGTACTGGCTGTACGCGGCGCGCATCGGCGCCGAGCTGCTGCTGCGGCTCAAGCGCTTCGAGGACGCCAAGGGCTTGTACGAGGCCATCATCGCGGCCAAGACCGTGCCCTGGGCGCGGCTGGGCGTGGCCCGCACGGAAGTGGCCAGCGGCAATCTGCAGAAGGCCCGCCGCACGCTGGAGAACCTGATCGGCGACCTGCCCGACTACGCCGACTCGCACGACCTGATGGGCCATGTGCAGATGGAGCAGGGCGACCTGCAGGAGGCCCTGAAGACCTACCAGACCGCCGCCACGCTGACGCCCGGCTGCCTGCTGCGGCTGCAGCGCTGCGGGTCGCTGGGCTTCTACGCCGGCCAGCGCGCCGAAGCGCTGCGCATGCTGGAGCGGGCCATGTCGCAGGGGCTGCGCTCCAAGCTGTTCGACATGCTCAGCGTCGTCCTCATCGGCCTCATGCGCTTCGATGCCAAGGACTTCAAGGGCTTCAAGTACGCGCACGATGCGCTGACCGCGGCGCTGGAACGCGCGCCGGGCTCCATCCGGCTGCAGCGCTTCGACCTCGTGTTCCGCGGGCTGTCCTTCCTGCTGGACCGGCGCGTGGGCCAGGCGCTGGTGGTGGCACGCGAGTTCACCGAGCACGCCGACGCCGGCAACTTCGACCTGGAGGCCGCTTCGCTGCTGACGGCGCTGTGGATACGCCTGTCCAGCCAGGAGGTGGAGCTGGAGGAGATGATGCCCATCCTGCGCAGCCTGGGCACGCGCTACTGCTCCGCCAAGGCCAGCACCGAGATCCTCGTCGCGATGACCGAGGGCCACATCGGCGCGGCCGAGCAGTTCCGCGACTGCCATCAGCAGGTCTTCAGCGTGGCGGAGACGGCCATGCGCCACTCGCTGCGCGGCAGCGCCAAGATGGCCGTGGAGCTGCTGATCCAGCAGGGCGAGCTGACGCGCAACGCCAAGCTCATCGACATGGCCGGCCTGGTGCTCAAGCGCCACGCGGAGAAGATCGAGGAGGCCGGCGTGCTGGCCGAGCAGATCGAGGTGCTGCATGGCCGCTTCGTGAAGCCCATGGCCGGCGGCGCGGGCAAGGCGCGCGCCGCTGGCGGCGTCGCCTTGCGCACGGGTGCTGCGGCGCCCGTGGCGGCCTGAGTCCAGCCGCTGGACGGGCGGTGCGCCGCAGTGGCGGCAGAATGCGCCCGCCCTCGCCTCTCCGATCGTCATGACCTTCCTCAAGCGCCTGCTGGCCTGGTTCCGCCCCGACACCACCCGCCCCCTGACCCAGGCCTGGCTGGCCGCCCTGTGGATGGGGATGCTCGCCAACTGGCCGCTGTGGAAGCAGCTGCAGGCGCTGCCGGGCATTGGCCTCGGGTTCACGCTGGTGTTCGCCGGCATGGTCACGGCCGCCACCGGCGCCGTGCTGAGCCTGCTGGCCTGGCCGCGGTTAATCAAGGGCGTGCTCGTCGTGCTGCTGCTCAGCGCCGGCGCACTGGCCTATTTCATCGGCAGCTACGGCATCGTGTTCGACCCGACGATGGTCGTGAACATGATGCAGACCGACGTGCGCGAGACGCGCGACCTGCTGAGCTGGAAGCTGTTCGCCAGCTTGGCTGTGCTGGGCGCGCTGCCCGCCTGGTGGCTGCTGCGCCGCCCGAAGGCACCGGCGCAATCGGCGGCGAAGCGGCTGGGCGGCAACCTCGCGTCCTTTGGCCTGGGCCTCGTCGCCATGGTGCTGCTGGCGCTGAGCGTGTTCGCGACGCTGTCGTCCACGATGCGCAACCACAAGTCCATCCGCTACATGGTCACGCCGCTGAACGCCGTCTACTCGGTCAGCATCGTCGGCGTGCGCAGCCTGTCCGGCCCCAAGGGCCCGCCGGTGGTCATCGGCGCCGATGCCCGCCTGCTGCCGCGCGCCGACGGCGCCAAGCCGCCGCTGCTGATGCTGGTCGTCGGCGAGACGGCGCGCGCAATGAACTTCAGCCTCAACGGCTACGCGCGGCCGACCAACCCGGAGCTGTCCAAGCTGCCGGTCGTCAGCCTGCGCGACGTCAGCTCCTGCGGCACCGCCACGGCCGCCTCGCTGCCCTGCATGTTCGCGCCGCAGGGCCGGGCCGGCTTCGACACCGACAAGCCGCAGGAGAACCTGCTGGACGTGCTGCAGCGCGCCGGCCTGGCCGTGCTGTGGCTGGACAACCAGAGCGGCTGCAAGGGCCTGTGCGACCGCGTGCCCAACAGCTTCACGTCCAAGCTGCCCGATGGCGCCACGCCGCTGCCCGCCAGCCTGTGCCACAAGGACGAGCTGGAAGGCGCCGAGTGCTTCGACGAAGCGCTGCTGCACGAGCTGGACAAGCGCATCGCCGCGCTGGACCCGGAGCGCGTCAAGCGCGGCCTGGTGCTCGTCATGCACCAGATGGGCAGCCACGGCCCGGCCTACTTCAAGCGCTCGCCGGACGAGCTCAAGCGCTTCCTGCCCGAGTGCAAGAGCAACCAGCTGCAGGACTGCGAGCGCCAGCAGGTCATCAACGGCTACGACAACACGCTGCTGACGACCGACCGCCTGCTGGCCCGCGCCATCGCGTGGCTGCAGACGCAGCAGGACCGTTTCGACACCGGCATGCTGTACGTGTCGGACCACGGCGAGTCGCTGGGCGAGAACGGCCTGTACCTGCACGGCATGCCGTACGCGATGGCCCCGAAGGATCAGACGCACGTGCCCATGATCCTGTGGGTGCCCGAAGGCGGCGCGCTGGCGGCATCGATGAAGCCCGGCTGCCTGGCCGCGCTGCGCGACCAGCCAGCGTCGCACGACAACCTGTTCCACACGACGATGGGCTGGGTCGGCGCGCGGGCGGACGTCTACAAGGCCGAGTGGGACCTGCTGGCGGCCTGCCGGCGCTGAGCCGGCCCGGCGGCCGACGGGCGACCTAGAACAGATCCCCCTGCGCCGACGGCTTGCGCGGCGGCGTGAACAGCGCCAGCTGCACCGGCCGGCGCTCGGTGCGCAGGCCCAGCTTGGCGGCCGCCCGGCGCAGCCGCGCGCGCAGCAGCTCGGCCCACACGCCCTCGCCCGTCATGCGGCTGCCGAAGCGGGCATCGTTGTCCTTGCCGCCGCGCATGTCGCGGATACGGGCCATCACGCGGTCGGCGCGCTCGGGGAAGTGGCGCTGCAGCCAGTCCTGGAACAGCGGGTTCACCTCCCACGGCAGCCGCACCGGGATGCTGAAGGCGCTGCTGGCGCCGGCCTCGGCGGCGGCGGCCAGGATGCGCTCCAGCTCCGGCTCGTTGATGAACGGGATGATGGGCGACACGCTGACGCCCACCGGCACGCCCGCATCGGCAAGCGCCTTGATCGTGCGCAGCCGCCTCGCCGGCGCCGCGGCGCGCGGCTCCAGGATGCGGGCGAGGTCGTTGTCCAGCGTCGTCACCGACAGGTAGGCCGACACCAGCCCCTGCGCGGCCATCGGCGCGATCAGGTCGAGATCACGCTCGATGCCGCTGCTCTTGGTGACGACGGAGAACGGGTGGCCGGTCTCGGCCAGCACCTCGACGATGCGCCGCGTGATGCCCAGCCGGCGCTCCACCGGCTGGTAGGCGTCCGTCGCGGTGCCCAGCACCAGCGAGCGCGGTTCGTAGCGCGCCCCGGCCAGCGTCTCGCGCAGCCGCTCGGCGGCGTTGACCTTGGCGACGATGCGGGTCTCGAAGTCCAGCCCCGGCGACAGGTTCAGGTAGCTGTGCGTGGGCCGGGCAAAACAGTAGACGCAGCCGTGCTCGCAGCCGCGGTAGGGGTTGATGGAGTAGTCGAACGAGATGTCGGGCGACTGGTTGCTGGTGACGATCTTCTTGGCCATCTCCTCGATGACCTGGGTGGCCGGCGGCAGGTGTTCCTCGGCGGCGTCCTGGTCCAGCGAGCCCCAGCCGTCGTCGACCTGCTCGCGCTCGCGCTGCTCGAAGCGGTGCGGCATGGCCGTGGCCGTGCCGCGGCCCTTGATGGACTCGGCGGCGACCAGGGCCGGCTGCGCGGCGGCAATGCGAATGGGTGCGGGCGGCATACTGTAAATATATACAGCTTTTGAGCCTGCAAGACACCCGCCCATCGGCCGCCCCCTAGACTGCGCGGCGATGACGATTCCCGCGACGAGTTCCGCCGGCGTGGCCCGCCTGCGCGACCAGAGTGACTACCTGCGCCTGCTGGCCGCCCGCGTGACCGGCGGCGCCGCCAACCAGATGCTGATGGTGGGCTTAAGCTGGCAGATGTACGACCTGACCGGCAGCGCCTGGGAGCTGGGGCTGGTGGGCCTGGCGCAGTTCCTGCCCGCGCTGCTGCTGACGCTGCCGGCCGGCCATGTGGTGGACCAGCATGACCGCCGCCTGCTGCTGGCCGCCAGCCTGGGCCTGCAGCTGCTGACGGCCACCTGCCTCGCGCTGGCCAGCGGTGGCGGCTGGGTGGGGCCTGGCCTCATCCTCGGCCTGTCCATCCTGCTGGGCTGTGCCCGCGCGCTGCAGATGCCCGCCCAGCAGGCGCTGATGCCGCCGCTGGTGCCGGCCGAGCTGCTGCCGCGCGCGGTGGCCACGTCCAGCTCGACGATGCAGGCGGCCATCATCGCCGGCCCGGCGTTGGGGGGCGTGCTGTACGCGCTGGGGCCGTGGGCGGCCGGCCGCATCGCGCACGGCACGACAGCGGCGGCCGCGGCGCACTGGGGTGCGGCCATCGTCTACGGCGTCTCGCTGCTGCTGCTCGTCGCGGCCGTCGTGGGCGTGCTGGCGATCCGCCACCGACCCGCGCAGCCCCGCCGTGCGGCGCCGGGCCTGGCGCAGCTGACGGCGGGCATCCGCTTCATCTGGCAGCGCCCGGTCGTGCTGGGCGCCATCTCGCTGGACCTGTTCGCCGTGCTGCTGGGCGGCGCCACGGCGTTGCTGCCCATCTTTGCGCGCGACATCCTGCACACCGGCCCCGAGGGCCTGGGCCTGCTGCGCTCGGCGCCGGCGCTGGGCGCGGTGGTTGTCGGCGTGTGGCTGTCGCGCCGGCCCATCACGCGCCGTGCCGGGCACTGGCTGCTGGGCGCCGTGGCCGTGTTCGGCCTGGCGATGATCGCGTTCGCGCTGACGACGTCGTTCGTCGTCGCCTTCATCGTGTTGGCCGTCAGCGGCGCGGCGGACATGGTCAGCGTCGTCATCCGCCAGTCGCTGGTGCAGCTGGAAACGCCCGACGACATGCGCGGCCGCGTCGGCGCGGTGAACTCGGTCTTCATCGGCGCCAGCAACCAGCTGGGCGAGTTCGAGTCCGGTGCCACCGCGGCGCTGCTGGGGCCGGTGGGCTCGGTGCTGCTGGGCGGCGTTGGCGTGCTGGCGGTCGTGGCGCTGTGGTACCGGTGGTTTCCGGCGCTGGCGCTGCGCGACACGCTGCAGCCCCAGCCGGCGTGACGGCACAAGCCCTCGTCCTACGCGATATCGGCGAGGATTGGGGCATCGTCCCGCCTGCGCCGATTCGAGCGCGGGCCCACCCCTCTTCAGGAGATCGCCATGCTGCTCGTCTGCCCCCACTGCGGCACCCGCAACCGGGTGCCCGACGAGCGCCTGGCGGACAACCCCTCCTGCGGGCATTGCGGCGATGCCGTCGCGCCGCACCGGCCCGTGGCGCTCGACGAGGCCGCGCTGACGCCCTACCTGGCGGGCACCGAGCCGCCGGTGCTGGTGGACTTCTGGGCCGCCTGGTGCGGCCCGTGCCGGTCGTACGCGCCTCAGTTCGAACAGCTGGCCGCCCAGCGGCCCGACATCCGCTTTGTGAAGGTGGACAGCGACGCCGCCCCGCAGGCCAGCCAGGCCTTGCAGATCCGCAGCATCCCGACGACGGTGCTGTTCCTGCAGGGCCGCGAGGTGGCACGGCAGAGCGGCGCGATGTCGGCCGCGCAGCTCAACACCTGGGTGAACCATGCACTGCGCTGAGGACACGCCGCTGCGGGTGCTCGTGGTCGACGACGACCACGACTCGGCGGAGTCACTCGCCTTCTGCCTGCAGCTCGCGGGGCGCCAGGTGCGCTATGCCACGGGGGGCGATGAGGCGCTCGCGCTGGCCGAGACCTTCAGCCCGCATGTCGCGCTGGTGGACATCTTCATGCCGCAGCTGGACGGCCATGCGCTGGCGGCGGCGCTGCGCCACAGGCTGGGCGCCGGCGTCATGCTTGTCGCCGTGACGGGCGCGCTCAAGCGCGTCGACCTGGACGCGTTCGATGCGCACCTGATGAAGCCCATCGACTTCCAGCGGCTGGATGCGCTGCTGGCGCCCCCAGCCGCGCGGCCGGGCTGACGCCTCAGCGGCTGGACGGGAACGCGAACACCGCGCGCTCGCGCACGCCCGACGACGGCCAGCGCTGCGTGATCTGCTTGCGGCGCGTGTAGAAGCGCACCGCGTCGGGCCCGTAGGCGTTCAGGTCGCCGAACAGCGAGCGCTTCCAGCCGCCAAAGGAGTGGTAGGCCACCGGCACCGGCAGCGGCACGTTGACGCCCACCATGCCGACCAGGATGTGGTCGGTGAAGTGGCGGGCCGTCTCGCCGTCGCGCGTGAAGATGCAGGCGCCGTTGCCGTACTCATGGGCGTCGATCAGCGCCATGGCCTCGGCCAGGCTCTGCACGCGCACGAGGCCCAGCACCGGGCCGAAGATCTCCTCCTCGTAGATGCGCATGCCGGGTCGCACGCGGTCGAACAGGCAGGGGCCGAGGAAGTAGCCGCCCTCATGCCCCGCCACCGTGAGGCCGCGGCCGTCCACCACCAGCTCGGCGCCCTCCTCCACGCCCTGGGCCACGTAGCCGCGCACCTTGTCCAGGTGCGGCTTCGTGACCAGCGGGCCCATGTCGCAGCCGGCCTCGCGGCCCGCGCCGATCTTCATGCGGGCCATCTCGGCCACCAGCTTGTCGCGCAGCGCGTCGGCCGTCGCGTCGCCCACGGCCACCACCAGCGGGATGGCCATGCAGCGCTCGCCGCAGGAGCCGAAGGCCGCGCCCATCAGCGCGCTGACCGCGTTGTCCAGGTCGGCGTCAGGCATGACGACCGCGTGGTTCTTCGCGCCGCCCAACGCCTGCACGCGCTTGCCGTGCTTGGTGCCCGTCGCGTAGATGTACTCGGCGATGGGCGTGGAGCCGACGAAGCTGACGGCCTGCACGCGCGGGTCGGTCAGCAGCGTGTCCACGGCCTCCTTGTCGCCCATGACGACGTTCAGCACGCCCGGCGGCAGGCCGGCCTCCTGCGCCAGCTGCGCGATGAGCAGCGCGCTGCTCGGGTCGCGCTCCGAGGGCTTGAGCACGAAGGTGTTGCCGCAGGCCACGGCCATGGGCCACATCCACAGCGGCACCATGGCCGGGAAGTTGAACGGCGTGATGCCGGCGCAGACGCCCAGCGCCTGGAACTCCGACCAGGCATCGATGCCCGGGCCGACGTTGCGGCTGTGCTCGCCCTTCAGCAGCTCGGGCGCGTAGCTCGCGTACTCGACGTTCTCGATGCCGCGCTGCAGCTCGCCCAGGCTGTCGGCCAGCACCTTGCCGTGCTCGTCGGTGATGAGGCGGCAGATCGTGTCAGCATGCTGCTCCAGCAGCTCCTTGAAGCGGCTCATGACGCGCGCGCGCTTCAACGGCGGCGTGTTGCGCCAGCCGGGGAAGGCGGCCTGCGCGGCGGCGATGGCCGACTCGACCGTCGCGCGGTCCGCCAGGCGCACCTGGGCGGCGACGCGGCCGGTGGCGGGGTTGAAGACGTCGGCCGAGCGGCTGCCGCCGTCGACGGGCTGGCCGTTGATGAGATGGGTGATCACGGGAGAGTGGGCAGTTGGAGGTTCAGTCAGTGGCTTCGAAGCAGTCGCCCAGCGCCGACACCAGCGTGTCGATCTCGGCCGGCGTGCTGATGAAGGGCGGCGCGAGCTGGATGGTGTCGCCACCGTAGCGCACGTAGAAGCCCTTGGCGTACATGGCCATCGCGATGTCGAACGGCCGCTTGGCCGGCTCGCCCGGCAGCGCCGCGACGGTGATGCCCGCGGCGAGGCCGAAGTTGCGGATGTCGGCCACATGCTTCACGCCGCGCAGGCCGTGCACCGCGTTCTCGAACATCGGCGCCAGCGCGTTCACGCGCTCCAGCGCATGGTCGCGCACCAGCAGGTCCAGCGAGGCCAGGCCGGCCGCGCAGGCCACCGGGTGGGCGGAGTAGGTGTAGCCGTGCGGGAACTCCAGCAGGTAGTCCGGCCCGCCCTGGGCCATGAAGGTGTCGTGGATGGCCTGCCTGGCGACGACGACGCCCAGCGGCTGCACACCGTTGGTGATCTGCTTGGCGGCGGTCAGGATGTCGGGCGTCACGCCGAAGGCCTCGGCGCCCGTCCACGAGCCCGTGCGGCCGAAGCCGGTGATGACCTCGTCGAAGATCAGCAGGATGTCGTGCGCCGTGCAGATCTCGCGCAGCCGCTGCAGATAGCCCACCGGCGGGATGACGACGCCGGCCGAGCCCGAGAACGGCTCGACGATGACGGCCGCGATGTTGCTCGCGTCGTGCAGCGCGATGAGCTGCAGCAGCTCGTCGGCCAGCGCCGCGCCGTGCGGGCCGTCGGCCGGCGGCATGCCCTTGAAGAAGCTGCCGCTGGGCGGCTGGGTGTGCGGCAGGTGGTCGGCCTCCACGCCGGGGCCGAAGGTCTTGCGGTTGGCCACCATGCCGCCCACCGAGATGCCGCCGAAGTTGACGCCGTGGTAGCCCTTGAGACGGCCGATCAGCCGCGTCTTGCCGGCCTGACCCTTGGCGCGCCAGTAGGCCCGCGCCATCTTCAGCGCCGTGTCGGCCGACTCCGAGCCCGAGCCGGTGAAGAACACGCGGTTCAGGCCGGCGGGCATCTTCTCGACGAGCCGGTTCGCCAGCTCGAACGACAGCGGGTGGCCGAACTGGAAGGCCGGCGAGTAGTCCAGCTCGCGCACCTGGCGGCTGACGGCGTCAACGATCTCCGTGCGGCCATGGCCCAGGCCCGTGCACCACAGGCCGGACAGGCCGTCGAAGATGCGCCGGCCGTCCTCGGTGCGGTAGTAGGCGCCCTCAGCGCCGGTCAGCAGGCGCGGGCTGGCCTTGAACTGGCGGTTGCCGGTGAACGGCATCCAGTGGGCATCCATCCAGCCGTCGGGGCGGTGGGGCGTCGATGAGGACATGGGCGGCAGGCTCCTTCGGAAGATGCCCGCATGCTGCCCCGTGCTTTCATTGCAGACAATGGCAACACATCAATGTTCACTTGATTAGGAATGAAACCAAAGAACCCGCCGCTGCCGGGCCAGATCGCCGACGTGGACCTGCGGCTGCTGCGCGTCTTCAAGACCGTCGTCGATTGCGGCGGCATGGCGGCGGCGGAGCTGGAACTCAACGTCGGCATGCCGACGATCAGCCGCCAGGTGAAGGACCTGGAAGAACGGCTGGGCTTGGTGCTGTGCCGCCGCGGCCGCGCCGGCTTTGCGCTGACGGCCGAGGGCGCGGAGCTGTATGCCGCCGCGCAGCAGCTGCTGGCCGCGACGACGGACTTCCGCGCCCGGCTGCAGGAAATCCATCAGCAGGTCGGAGGCGACCTGCACCTGGCGCTGTTCGAGAAGACCGTCAGCAACCCGGCCTGCCACATCGACCGCGCGTTGGCGCAGTTCCATGCGGCCGCGCCGGGCGTGCAGCTGCACGTGCATGTCGGCACCATCACCGACATCGAGCAGGGCGTGCTGTCGGGCCGCTTCCAGGTGGGCGTCGTCCCCGAGCACCGGCGCTCCGACAGCCTGGCCTACCGCCCGCTGTTCGGCGAGCAGATGCACCTGTACGCCGGCGCCGGGCACCCCTGGTTTGCGACCGAGGCACGCTGGCAGTGGGCCGACCTGCGCCGCCAGAAGCTGGCCGGCCTGGGCTACCACTCACCCAACCTGCGGCTGGCGCACCAGCACCAACTGCAGCGCCACGCCACCGCGTCGGACCAGGAAGGCGTGGCCACGCTGGTGCTGAGCGGCGGCTTCGTCGGCTTCCTGCCCGACCACTACGCGCAGCCGTTCGTCGCCGCCGGCCGCATGCGCGCCGTGTCGCCCGACACGCTGGGCTACGAGTGCAGCTTCGCCTGCATCTACCGCCACGACCCGCAGCCCACGCGGGCCGCGTGGACGCTGGTGCAGGCACTGGAGGCCGCGCACGCGCCCGGCTGAGCAGCGCCGTGCGTCAGTACTCGTCGCGCTCCACGCCCACGTAGCCGGGCGCCAGGTTCTCGAACTTGGTGTGCATGCGCTGGAACGCCAGCTTCACCGTGCCCACCGGGCCGTTACGCTGCTTGGCGATGATGATCTCGGCCACGCCCGGCTCCTTGCACTCGTCCTTGGTGTAGTACTCGTCGCGGTAGATGAACATGATGATGTCCGCGTCCTGCTCGATGGCGCCGGACTCGCGCAGGTCGGACATCATGGGCCGCTTGTCGGGCCGCTGCTCCACCGAGCGGTTCAGCTGCGACAGCGCGATGACCGGGCAGCGCAGCTCCTTGGCCAGCGCCTTCAGGCCCCGCGAGATCTCGCCCAGCACCGTCGCGCGGTTCTCTTCGCTGCCGCCGCCATTGCCGGTCATCAGCTGCAGGTAGTCGATGACGATCAGCCCCAGCTGGCCGCTGATGCGCGCCTGCCGCCGCGCGCGGGCGCGCACCTCGCTGGGCGACAGGCCCGGGCTCTCGTCGATGTAGATGGCGGCCTTGCCGAGCTTGTCGACGGCCTCGGACAGCCGGCTCCATTCGTCGTCCTTCAGCTGGCCGGTGCGCAGGTGGCTCTGGTCGATGCGGCCGATCGAGCCCACCATCCGCAAGGCCAGCTGCGCGGCGCCCATTTCCATGGAGTAGATGACGA
>JAYSCT010000137.1:0-11877 GCA_041914785.1 Roseateles sp. | reverse complement strand
GGATGTTGGTCTGGAAGGCGATGCCGTCGATGGTGCCGATGATGTCGCTGATCTTGCGGGACGAGGCCTGGATGTCCTCCATCGTCACCACCATGGACTGGATCACCTCGCCGCCGCGGCCTGCCACGCTGGCGTTGCGCGACGCGATGCGGGTGGCCTGCTGTGTGTGGTCCGACGTCTGGCGCACGGTGGCGCTGATCTCCTCCATCGCCGCGGCCGACTGCTGCAGGTTCGCCGCCGTCTGCTCGGTGCGGGCGGACAGGTCGTTGGAGCCGTCGGCGATCTCGGTGCTGGCCTCGACGATGCCGTCCGACGCCGTGCGCACCGTCTGCACCATGCGGCGCAGGCTGTCCTGCATGCGGGCCATCAGCAGCATCAGCTCGGCGGCTTCGTCACGGCCCCAGGGGCGGGGTGACGTCGTCAGGTCTCCGTCGGTCATGGCCGTCAGGTGGCGGCTCACTTCCTTCAGCCCGCCGTCCATGACCAGGTAGAACGCGTAGAACAGGTAGCCGGCCGTCAGCAGCGATGCGGCGATGACGGCCAGCACCAGGTTGCGCGACGCGCTGGTGGCGGCGATGCGGGCCTGCAGCAGCTCGGCCAGCATCTCGTTGGCCCTGCCGCCCAGCTGACGCAGGCCGTCCACGGCGGCCTGGCCGGGCCGCGAGAGCGCCTCCACGTCGGCCTGGAAGCTGTCGCCGAACCAGGACCGGGCCGAGGCGTCGAAGAAGGTGCGCGCCGCGGCGACGGCCTCGTCCGCCTGGAGGCGGCGCTTCACGTCGGGGTTGACTTCGGCGGCACGCGTCGCCGCCTGCGTGATCGCGGCCAGGCGCTCGTGCCCCGCATACCAGACGCCGTACAACTCGCGCACCTGCGCGGCGCTGGTGTTGCCACGCCGTGCCGCGGCACCGGCCATCGCGCGGCTGCGCGAGTTGGACTCGACGACGTCCGACACCACGTCGGTGGACAGGCTCATCAGGTAGTAGGTGTCCTGGTCGGGGTCCAGCGTCAGGTTGGAGCGGTCCAGCACGACGGTGCGCAGGTCGCGCAGCGCGTCGACATAGGCCTGCAGCGGCGCCTCGAGCGCGTCCACGTCGCCCTGGGCCGACGCGGCCTTCAACGCCTGCTGCTGCGGCTCGATGCGGGCGATGTCGCCGCGCATGTCCAGGCCATCGGGCAGCGCGTCGGCGGCGTGCTTCATGGCCGCCTGGTGCCGGGCGATGGCGTCCCAGTCGATCTGGGCCGACACGCCGGACAGCACCAGCCGCCGCTGCTTCTGCACCTCGATGAGCCAGGGCTCCAGCTTCGCGATGAGGGCCACGCCTGCCAGCTCGTGGCGGGCGAAGTCGAGGGTGGCCTGGCTGTTGCGCACGTAGGCCAGCGCCAGCACGGCCAGCGGCACCAGGAAGGCCAGCGAGATCAGGCCCGCCTTGGACGCGAACTTGAGCTGGCGGAACAGGCGCACGCCGACGGCCCAGGGGCCGTGGTGCAGAAAGAAGCCACCGCGGTCGGCGGGTGCTGGCACCGTGGTCTGAGCGGCGTCGATGAGAGGGTGAGACATGGCGGCGTCGGAAAGTGGGAGGAAACGGGAGGGCAGGCGGGGCGGGGCGTCAGGCATGCGCCAGCCGCGCGGCGGGCTCGGGCGCCGGCGCGGCGAGGTGCACCCGGTTGCGCCCCTGCGCCTTGGCCGCGCACAGCGCCCGGCCGGCATGCTCGAGCAGCGACTGCGAGCTGTCGGCCGTCACCGGCGGCGCCGGCCGGCAGCGGGCCCGGCCGACGCTGAGGGTGAGGTGTGGGGCCGTGTCGGACGCGCCATGCGGGATGCCCAGCGCCGCCACCGCGGCCAGCAGCAGCTCGCCGGCCTGCCGGGCGGCGGCGGCGTCGGAGCGAGGCAGCCGCAGCGCGCACTGCTCGGCGCCCACGCGGGCCCCCAGGTCGGTGCTGTGCCGTGCGTGCAGCGCCAGCGCATCGGCCACCGCGCGCACGCAGGCGTCGCCGGCCGGGTGGCCGTCGCGGTCGTTGAACTTCTGGAAGTGGCCCACGTCCTGCAGCACCAGCGACAGCGCCTCGCCGTGGCGCGCCGCGCGCGCCCATTCGAGCTGCAGGCGCTGGTCGACGTGGCCGCGGCTGGCCAGGCCGGTCAGCGCGTCGGTGGCGGCGCGGCACTGCAGTGCGTCGGACAGCGGCTTGAACCGCAGATGCATCTGCACGCGCGCCAGCAGCACCGGCTCGTTAACGGGCTTGGAGATGACGTCCACCGCGCCGACGTTCAGCCCGCGCAGCTCGGCCTCGGTGGCGTGCTGCGACGTCACGAAGATCACTGGGATGCGCTCCAGCGCCGGGTCGGCCTTCATCGCCTGGCACACCGCGTAGCCGTCCATGCCGGGCATCTCGGCGTCCAGCAGCACGAGGTCCGGCGCGTCATCGCGCATGCGCGCCAGTGCCGCGACGCCCGACGTCGCGAACCGGACCTGGGCCACCGGTGCCAGCATCTTGCCCAGCACGGCGATGAGGTCGGGGTTGTCGTCGACGATGAGGAGGGAATTCATGGCCATGGCAGCGCGACGGGGGTCAGAAGGATTCCCAGGCCAGGTCGGCGGCGGGAACGGCAGTGGAGCGGGGGGCGGGCGCCGTGCGGCGCGGCGCGGCGGGCCGGACCGCGGCAGCCTTGGCGGGCTGGGCGGCGGGCGCGAGGGCGGGCGGGACAGCGGCCGTCACTTCGGCGCCCTCGCCGGTGCGGAACTGGGCCACCGCGGCGGCCAGTGCCTGCGCCTGGTGGGCCAGGCTGGCCGCGGCGGCGGCGCTTTCCTCGACCAGCGCCGCGTTCTGCTGGGTCACCTGGTCCATCTGCGTGACGGCGATGTTGACCTGCTCGATGCCGCGGCTCTGCTCGCCGGCGGTGCCGGCGATCTCGCCGATCAGGTCGTTGACCTTGCGCACCTGCGCCACGATGTCCTGCATCGCGCGGCCGGCCTCGGCCACCTGGCGGCCACCGGCCTCCACCTTGTCGGTGCTGGCGCCGATCAGCGCCTTGATCTCCTTGGCGGCCTCGGCGCTGCGCTGGGCCAGCGTGCGCACTTCGCTGGCGACGACCGCGAAGCCGCGGCCCTGCTCACCCGCGCGGGCCGCTTCCACCGCGGCATTCAGCGCCAGGATGTTGGTCTGGAACGCGATGCCGTCGATGACACCGATGATCTCCACGATGCGGCGGCTGGCCGCGCTGATCTCGTCCATGGTGCCCACCACCTGGCCCACCACGGCGCCGCCGTGGCCGGCGGCCGCGCTGGCGTCGGCGGCCAGGCCGCTGGCGGCCCGCGCCGTCTCGGCGCTCTGGCGCACCGTGGCGGTCAGCTCCTCCATGGAGCTGGCGGTTTCCTGCAGGCTGGAGGCCTGCTGCTCGGTGCGGCTGGACAGGTCCTGGTTGCCGGCGGCGATCTGGCTGGACGCGGTGGTCACCGAGTCGATGCCGGCGCGCACCTCGCCCACCAGGCGGCGCAGTGCGTCCACCGTGCCGGCCAGCGCCTGCTGCAGCTCCCCGATCTCGTCCCGGCGGTCGGTGGTGACGTGCACGGCGAGGTCGCCCGCGGCCACGGTCTTCAGCGTCGCGACGACGCGGCCCACGGGGCGGGTGATCGAGCGGGTCACGATGACACCGGTCACGACGGCCAGCACCAGGCCCGCCAGCGTGCCGCCCAGCATCAGCAGGCTGACCCGGTCGATGGTGGTCAGCGTGGCCTCGCCCTCGTCCTCCATCAGCGCTTCCTGGAAGTGCGTCATCTCCGTCAGGCGCTGCTGGTAGGCCAACTGGCGCGGGCGCAACTTGTCCATCAGCACGGCGCGTGCGGCGTCCATGTCGCCGGCCCGCACGAGCTTCAGCAGTTCGTCCTGCTCGGCCACGAAGCCGGCGCGCTCGGCCTGCACCTTGTCGAACAGCGCGCGGCCCTTCGCCGTGTTGATGCGGCTGCCGAGGTTGTCGTAGGCCTTGCCGATCTGCGCGCGCGAGTCCAGCAGCGTCCTGATCTCCTGCTGGCGCTGCGCGTCGCTGGCCATGATGACCAGGTTGCGCACGATGCGCGCGTGCAGGTCCACGGTGTCGCCGATCTCCGTGATGATCTTGACCTTGGCGTAGCGGTCGTGCAGCACGTTGTCCATGTTGTCGCGGATGCTCACCAGGCCGAGGCGGGCGATGGCGGCGATGGCCACCATCAGCAGGGCCACGAGGGCGAAGGCGGCGGTGAGCCGGGTGCCGATGCGCAGGTGCTTGAGGGCGTTCATGAGGGGGCTCCGGAAGGGGGTCAGAGGTTGCGCAGCAGGGCGCCCAGATCGGTCAGCTGCAGCAGCCGCGGGGCCTCGGCGCCGTCCAGCGTGGCCAGGCCGACGATGAAGCCGGGGTCCGCCGCGCTGCCCAGCGCGGGCCGCGCGCGGATGCAGCCGGGGTCCAGCGCGACGACGTCCGACACGGCGTCCACCACCAGGCCCAGCGTGCGGCTCGCGACGTTGACGACCACCGTCACCGTGTCGGTCCCGTGCTCTGCCGGCAGGCCGAGGTGGCGGCGCAGGTCCACCACCGGCACGATGACGCCGCGCAGGTCCATCACGCCCAGCAGGTGGGCCGCGGCATTGGCAATGCGCGTGGGCGCCTCGTAGCGGCGGATCTCCTGCACCGCCAGGATGTCGATGCCGTATTCCTCGCCGCCCAGCCGGGCGGTCAGGACTTCCCGGGGCGCAGCGTCGGCCACGGCAGCGTGTTCGATGACGGAGAGAGCGGTCATGTCGAGGTCTTGTTGTGTTGCAATCGCTATATTTGATACTTTTGGATTCGATTTGCACAGCCCCCGCGGGCGGCTGGGCGTGAACAGTTACCGCTGTCGGTGCCGCCGTCGCACGGCGGCCGGCCCGTGGGGAGGCGGTTTCTGCTTTCCAGGTTGCAATCGTCACCAGTGACGGCGGACGAGTCTCGTGACCGGCGTGTGGTTCCGCTTGATACCGGTCAAGCCGGCGGCGCACGGCCTGCCTCTGCAGCGCGAAGGTGAGCACTAGTGCGCAGATGCAAGGCCTACCCGCGACAAAGCTTCTGGCAATTTCAAATGATAAAAATGATAATTCAAGCCAACTGATGACCGCGAGGGGTGTCGCTTGAAGAAGATCCTGATCGTTGAAGACCATGCCGACATCCGCCGACTGATCCGCCTGACGCTGGAGTTCGAGGACTACGAGATCCGCGAGGCGGCCGACGGCCCGACCGCGCTGCGCGTGGCCGCCGAGCAGCAGCCCGACCTGGTGCTGCTGGACGTCATGATGCCGGGCGCGCTGGACGGGCTGGCGGTGTGCCGGCGGCTCAAGTCGGCCGAGTTCCCGGTGCCGCCACGCATCCTGATGCTGAGCGCGCGCTGCCACGCCGGCGACCGGGCGGCGGGCCTGGCGGCCGGGGCCGACATGTACCTGGTGAAGCCCTTCAGCCCGCTGCAGCTGATCGACTGCATTGCCGACCTGTGCGCCGCCGTCGGGGAGCACTGACATGCCCGCCACTTGTTCGACGCTCCCCGAGGGACGCACCTTCGACGCCGCCGCCGCGGCGCAGATGGAGCGCATCGTCGTGGACCTGCGCCGCCTGTACCAGGAGCGCAACGAGGCGCTGCGCGAGGTCACGCGGGCGCATCACGAGGCCTTGCTGCGGCTGGCGCTGGCCGCGGACTTCCGCGACGACGACACCGGCGTGCACATGGTGCGCATCGGCTACCTGGCCGAGGCGCTGGCCCTCGCGCTGGGCCAGCCGGCCTCGTTCGCCCGCATGCTGCGGCGCGCGGCGCCCATGCACGACGTCGGCAAGATCGGCATCCCCGACGTGATCCTGAAGAAGCCCGGCAGCTACACGCCGGACGAGCGGCTGGTGATGAACCAGCATGCCGAGATCGGCGCGGGCATCCTGGGCCGCTCGCGGGTGCCGCTGTTCCAGCTGGCCGCCGAGGTGGCGCTGACGCACCACGAGCGCTGGGATGGCAGCGGCTACCCGCGCCAGCTCGGTGGCGACGGCATCCCGCTGTCGGGCCGCATCGTCGCGGTGGTGGACTTCTTCGACGCGCTGACGATGGACCGCTGCTACCGCCGGGCCTTCGCCGAGGACGTGGCGCTGCGCATGCTCGTCGAGCAGCGCGGCCGGGCGTTCGACCCCATGGTCGTCGACGCCTTCCTGCGCGAGGCGCCCGCGCTGATCGCGCTGCGCGACCAGATCAACCGCCAGCCTCCCGGCTTCGAAGACCTGGCGGCGCTGGACTGAGAGGGCCGAGGTGCGCATGGACATGCCCCCGCCGGGCGGCGCGCGCTGGTGGCCAGGCGCCCGGGCTGCCGCGCTGGCGCTGGCGGCCGCAGGAGCGCTGGCCGCGCTGGGCCAGGCGACGCCGCGCTGGCCGCATACCGAGGTGCCGGCGCTGGTGGCCGCCGCGGGCAGCCTGCTGGCGCTGCGGCGCGAGCGGCGCGCCCGCGTGCAGGCCACGCGTCGCGAGCGCGAGCTGGGCGGGCTGCTGGGCAGTGTGCAGGAGCTGATCTTCCGCACCGACGCCAGCGGCGCCATCACCTATGCCAATGCGCGCTGGGCCGCGCTGGACGCCGCCGGGCCCGACGCCGCGCGTGGCCGCCGGCTGTGGGAGCTGGTAGCACCGGCCGACCGGCCGCGCGCGCAGGCGCTGTTCCGCGTGGACGATCGCAGCGGCATGCGCCGGGCGCAGCTGTGCCTGCCCGCGCCCGACGGCCGGCTGCGGCATGTCCAGGTGGCGGTGCTGCCGCTGCAGGCCGACGGCGCCGTGGTCGGCTTCGCCGCCAGCGCGACCGACATCAGCGAGCGCGTGGCCTTCGACCTGCCCCTGCCGCAGCAGCCCGCCTTCTCCGCGCTGCTGCTGGAGCTGAGCCCGCTGCCGGTGGCCCTGTTCGACGCGCAGGGGCTCTACCTGATGGTGAACCAGGCCTGGGAAGGCGTCGCGGGCCGGCCGCGTGCGCAGCTCATCGGCACGCCCGCCGGCCCGTTCCTGTGCCACGACGGCGGGCCAGCGCCGGGCGGCAGGCTGCGCCACGAGACCCAGGTGCGGCACGGCGACGGCTCGCTGCGCGACATGGTCATCACCCAGGTGCGGGTGCCCGGCGAAGGCGGCGCGGCGTCGGGCGTGCTGTGCACGCTGATGGATGTCAGCGAGTTCCGCGATGCCGAGCGCGCCACGCGCGAGGCGCGCGACGCCGCCGAGCAGGCCTCGCGGGCCAAGTCCGAGTTCGTCGCCAACATCAGCCATGAGCTGCGCACGCCGCTGCAGGCCATCCTGGGCTTCTCGGAGCTGGGGTTTACGCGCGGGCGCGAGCAGGCCCGTCTGGCCGGGATGTTCAGCGACATCCACCGCTCCGGCCAGCGCATGCTGGCGCTCGTGAACGACCTGCTGGACGTTGCCAAGATCGAGAGCGCCGTCGGCACGCTGGAGCTGCAGCGCTGCGACCTGCGCGCGCTGGTGCAGGCCGTGCTGCTGGAGCTGGACCCGCTGCTGGGCCAGCGGCGGCTGCGCGTGGCGCTGCAGCTGGCCGACGAGGCGCTCGTCGGCCGCGTGGACCCTCTGCGCATGCACCAGGCCCTGCGCAACGTCGTCGCCAACGCGATCCGGTTCTCGCCCGAGGGCGGCGTGCTGGAGATTGCCGCGCAGGCCGTCTCGCCGCAGGCCTGCGCGCTGACCGTCGCCGACCGCGGCCCGGGCATTCCGCCGGCGGAGCTGGAGTCCATCTTCGAGGCCTTCGTGCAGTCCAGCCTCACGAAGAACGGCGCCGGCGGCACCGGGCTGGGCCTGGCCATCTGCCGCACGATCATCGACGTGCATGGCGGCCACATCAGCGCCGCCAACCGCGCCGGCGGCGGCGCCGTGTTCACCATCCGGCTGCCGCTGAGCGCCACGGGCGACTCGCAGGTGCAGACCGAGTACTGACGCCGCGCCGGCCTACAGCGCCACGGCCGGCCGCTCCACGCTCCAGCGCCGGTACAGCTCGGCGGCGTCCGCCGAGCGCACCCAGCGCTCGAAGGTCTGGTCATAGCGCTGGGCCAGCGCCTCGCCCGCGGCGCTGCGTGCGAACGCCATGTGGCCGTGCAGCACGTCCAGCGGTGGCGAGCAGCGTGTGATCGCGTCTGCCAGTGCCAGGCGCTGCAACACCGGCTGGCAGTTGCGGTCATTGGCCGCGAACAGGTCGACGCGGCGGCGCCCCAGCATCTGCAGGCCGGAGTCGACGTTCTGCACCCAGGTCAGCTGCGCCAGCCCGGTCTTGAGCCGCTCGAAGCGGCTGCCGTAGGCCCAGCCCCGCACGCCGGCCACGGGCGTCTGCGCCAGCTCGCCGAACTCGCCGCTCCAGCGCGACTCCTCGCCGCGGCGCGCGTACCAGACCATCGCGTCGGCGTAGAACGAGCGCACGCTGAACAGCACGCGGGCCTCGCGCTCGGGCGTTCGGTACGGGCCGATGAGGATGTCGGCCTCGCCCTGCTCGATCATCAGCTGCGCGCGCGGCCAGGGCAGCCATTCGCAGCGAACGCCGTCGCCGAACAGCTGGCCGAGCAGGTCCACCGCCAGGCCCTTGGGCGCCTGCCCCTCGCTGCCTTCGAAGATGCGGGCGAACTGCGCGCCCACCGCGCGCAGCGGCGCCGCATGCGCCGGGCCGGCCAGCGCCAGCGCGCCCGTGCAGCCCAGCAGGTGACGTCGTGTCAGCATGCCGGCGATGATGCGCCGGGCCTCAGGGAATGTCGATGGCGTGCAGCGGGAAGCCGCGGCCCTGGCGGCGGTCGTCGAAGAAGCAGCGCAGCGTCTCGCGCGTGGTCTTGAAGGCGAGGTCGTCCCACGGGATCTCGTGCTCGGCGAACAGCCGCGCCTCCAGCGATTCCGGGCCAGGGTCGAACACCGTCGAGCGCAGCCGCGCCAGGTAGAACAGGTGCACCTGGCCCACGCGCACGACGTTCATCAGCGTGTACAGCTCGCCCATGGCCACATCGGCGCCGGCCTCCTCCTGCGTCTCGCGCAGCGCGCCTTCCAGCGTCGTCTCGCCCAGTTCCATGAAGCCGGCCGGCAGCGTCCACAGCCCGTGGCGCGGCTCGATGGCGCGCCTGCAAAGCAGCACGCGGCCGTCTTCTTCCCACACTGGCAGCGTGCCGACGACGTTCAGCGGGTTCTGGTAGTGGATGGCGTCGCATGCCGGGCAGACCGCGCGTTCGCGGTTGTCCCCGGCGGGGATGCGGTAGTCCACGGCGGTGCCGCAGGCGGGGCAGTGCTTGAAGCGGCTGGGGAAGGGCATGCGTGCGAGTTTAGAAGGCCCAGAATGACGGCCATGAAGCTCTACAACTACTTCCGCTCGTCGGCGTCCTGGCGCGTGCGCATCGGGCTGGCGCTCAAGGGGCTGGACTACGCCTACGCGCCCGTCCACCTCGTCCGCAACGAGCAGTTCGCCGGCGACTTCGCGGCGCAGCAGGCGTCGCACCTGGTGCCGGCGCTGGTGCTGGACGACGGCACCTGGCTGGGCCAGTCCATGGCCATCCTGGAGTACCTGGACGAGACCCACCCCGAGCCGCCGCTGCTGCCGCGCGACGCGGTGGCCCGCGCCCAGGTGAGGGCGCTGGCGCAGGACATCGGCTGCGACCTGCATCCGCTCAACAACCTGCGCGTGCTGCGCCACCTGAAGAGCGACATGGGGCATTCGCAGGAGCAGGTCGACGCCTGGTACCGCCACTGGGTGGCCACTGGTCTCGCCGTCGTCGAGCAGAAGCTGGCGCGCATGGCCGGCACGTTCAGCGTCGGCGACACGCCGGGCCTGGCCGACTGCCTGCTGGTGCCGCAGGTCTACAACGCGCAGCGCCTAGCTTGCCCGCTGGACGCCTTCCCCACCGTGATGCGCATCAACGCCGCCTGCCTGGCGCTGCCGGCCTTTGCCACCACTCACCCGGATGCCTGCCCCGATGCCGCCTGACCCGCAGTGGCTGAGCCCGGGCTGGCCCGGCGTCACGGCCTTCATGACGACGCGTGGCCCCAATTTCGGCCGCAAGGCCGGTGATGCCGACGAGGTGCGTGCCAACCGCGCCGCGCTGGCCGAGGTGCTGGGCGCGCGGCCGGTGTTCCTGGACCAGGTGCATGGCGCCGACGTCGTGCGGCTGCGCGCCGAGTGGCATGACGACAACGCGCCGCAGGCCGACGCGGCCGTGTCCACCGACCCCGACCTGGCCGTGGCCATCCTCGTGGCCGACTGCCTGCCCGTGCTGCTGCGCGCGCCCGGTGGCGTGGCGGGCGCCCATGCCGGCTGGCGCGGACTCGCGGCGGGGGTGTTGAAGAACACGGTGGCCGAGCTGTGCGCAGCCACCGGCTGCGAGCCGCGCGATGTGCAGGCCTGGCTGGGCGCCAGCATCGGCCCGCGGGCGTTTGAAGTGGGGCCGGAGGTCGTCGCCGCGTTCGGCCGCGAGCCGCTGCCGCACGACCAGCCCGGCTTTCTCTACCGGCCCAACCCCGAGCCTCGCTGGCGCGCCGACCTGCCCTTGCTGGCTCGCGAAAGCTTGGAGGCCGCCGGTGTCACCCAAATCAGCGGCGGCGGCTGGTGCACGCTGGCCGATGATTCACGCTTCTTCTCGTTCCGGGGCGAGTCCCTGGGCCGGCCCCGCGGGCGCATGGCCGCCTGCATCAGCCTCGGCCGCTGACTCCGCCGCGCGCCGGCGCCGCTTGCGGCCCGGTGTGCCGAGGATGTACATCAACAAGCCCAGCGGGAGCACGCCGTAGAGCATCAACGTGACCAGGGCGCCGAACACCGTGCCCTGCGGGCTCAGCGCTTCGGCGGCGGCCATCATCAGCGCGACATAGGCCCAGGCAATGGCGACGAGATACATGTGTCATGGGCGCGTCAGCGCGCGTGGTTACAAAGCCGCGACGGCGGGATGTGGCAAGCTTATTGCAACGGACCGAGACAAGACCGCTGACGCGGGAGTTCCGAGGAAGACATGGCCACTCGCAAGAAGAACGATGCGCCGCCCGCGAAGGACGCGCAGCCCTTTGCCGACCTGATGCAGCAGATGGCGCACCTGCCGCAGATTTCCCCCGCGACGCTGGTTGAACTGCAGGCCGACTACCTCAAGCAGGCCACGGCGCTCTGGAACGCGGCGCTGGGTCAGGGCGACGCGCCCGCCGCGACGGACCGCCGTTTCGCGGCGCCGGAATGGCGGTCCAATCCCGCGGCCCATTTCATGAGCCAGCTGTACCTGCTCAACGGCCGCACGCTGGGCCGCATGGCCGAGCAGGTCGAGGCCGACGACAAGACCAAGGCGCGCATCAAGTTCGCGGTGCAGCAGTTCGTCGACGCGGCGTCGCCCAGCAACTTCCTGGCACTGAACCCCGAGGCACAGAAGCTCGCGCTGGACAGCCATGGTGAAACGCTGGCCCGCGGCCTGCAGCAGCTGTGGGGAGACGTGCAGCGCGGCCATGTGTCGCAGACGGACGAGAGCGCCTTCGAGGTCGGCAAGAACGTGGCCACCACGGCGGGCAGCGTCGTGTTCGAGAACGATCTGTTCCAGCTCATCGAGTACGCGCCGCTGACGCCTCAGGTGCATGCGCGGCCCTTCCTGCTGGTGCCGCCCTGCATCAACAAGTTCTACATCCTCGATCTGCAGCCTGACAACTCGTTGATCCGTTATGCCGTGGCCGAGGGCCACCGCGTCTTCGTCGTCAGCTGGCGCAACCCGGACGACTCGGTCAGGCACCTGACCTGGGACGACTACGTCGAGCAGGGCGCTATTGCAGCCATCCGCGTCGTGCAGGAGATCTCCGGCCAGGACCAGGTCAACACGCTGGGCTTCTGCGTCGGCGGCACCATCCTCGCCACCGCGCTGGCGGTGCT
>JAYSCT010000136.1:0-12180 GCA_041914785.1 Roseateles sp. | reverse complement strand
CCTTCACGCTTGAAGAAGCTGCCGGGGATCTTGCCGGCGGCGTAGGTCTTCTCGAGGTAGTCGACGGTCAGCGGGAAGAAGTCCTGGCCGGCCTTGGCCTCGGTCTTGGCGACCACGGTGGCCAGCACGACGGTGCCTTCGATGTTGACGAGGACGGCGCCGCTGGACTGGCGGGCGATCTCACCCGTTTCCAGAACGACGTTGTGGCGGCCCCATTGGAAGGACTTGGTGACCTTGTTGAACATGGACATGCTCATCTCCTGGTTGTGGAGGGCGCGCTCATCGGCGCCCGGTGGAACCGGAAACGAGGCTGGGTTTGGCCCAGATGCCATTCCAGGGCGGCTCGACACAGAGCCGTCTTGGAATGATCCGTGACCACGTCAGCTTGGTTCCGGCAGATGGACAAAGAGCCTGTGCTGGGCTTGAGGACCAGACAGGCTCCTTGACGGATTCGCTAGCTTACTTGCGCAGGCCCAGCTTCTGGATCAGCGCGACGTAACGGGCCGAGTCCACGCGCTTCAGGTAGGCCAGCAGGCTCTTGCGCGTGTTGACCATCTTCAGCAGGCCGCGGCGGCCATGGTGGTCCTTGGCGTGCAGCTTGAAGTGGGGGGTCAGCTCGTTGATGCGAGCGGTCAGCAGGGCAACCTGGACTTCCGGGGAGCCGGTGTCGTTGGCGCTGCGGGCATTGGCCTTGACGATCTCGGCCTTGTTCAGATCTGCGACGGACATTGAATGTTCCTGGTGGTCGGAAAAGCCGGCCGGGCTGCCCAATGTCGATGGTGCGCCGCAGACGGTTTCCGGGGTTGACTTGCGGTCACGGGGGAAACCGCCCCGAGCCGTGCTCATGTTTCCGCGGCGCCGGGCCAGCAGGCAGCTGGTCGGGCAACGCAAAACCGTCGGAGTATAGCGCAGCCGCTCCGGCGCCCTGACCGCACCCCTGGCTCGGACGCGAGACGAAAGGCCGCAACTGCCGGCGGCCGCGGCGATTTCAAGGCCACGCCCGCCCCATGCCCTCCAAAGCCGTGACATCGGTCAAGCCGGCCGCGGCGGCCTCTTGAACCGGGCCGCAGCGCTCCTAGCTTGGGTTCATCGGGTGCTGCTCCCGAACCCAGCCGAGCAGCGTCAGCCTCTCCAAGGAGTTCACCATGTTCCTCGTTCCCGTGAATCGCAACCTGTCCGACCTGTCCCGCTCGCTGGACCGCTTCTTCGACGACAGCTTCTTCGGCGAGAGCCGCGAGGGCGGCGCCGCCACGCTGCGCAGCCCGGCACTGGACGTGAGCGAGTCCGAGACCGCCTACACGGTCCGGCTGGACATGCCCGGCGTCGCCAAGGATGCCGTCAAGGTCAACATCGACGGCCGCCGCATCAGCATCGATGCCGAGCAGCGCAAGGACGACGAGAAGAAGGAAGGCGAGCGCGTCATCTACCGCGAGCGCACCGTCAACCGCTATTCGCGCACCTTCACGCTGCCGCAGGAGATCAGCCAGAGCGACTCCAGCGCCAGCCTGGAGCACGGCGTGCTGACGCTGAAGCTGGCCAAGCGCGGCGCCACCAGCGGCAGCCAGCTGACGGTCAACTAAGCCGCCGACAAGTCCCAGCGGGGGCGGACCTCGAAGCCGCCGTCCTGCCGGGGCCGGGCCAGGCCGCGCTGCACGCGCAGCGCGGCGGCCATCGCGATCATGGCGCCGTTGTCGGTGCACAGCGACGGCTCCGGGTAGTGCACGCGCACGCCTCGCTTCGCGCAGGCCGCGTTCAGTTGCTCGCGCAACTTGGTGTTCGCGCCCACGCCGCCGGCGACGACGAGGCGCTTGAGCCCGGTCTCCTTCAGCGCCAGCAGCGACTTCTTCACCAGCACCTCGACGATGGCGGCCTGCGTCGACGCGGCCAGGTCGGCCTTGGTCTGCTCGCAAGGTGAATCGCCAATCTTCTTCACCTGCGTCAGCACCGCCGTCTTCAGGCCGGCGAAGCTGAAGTCCGGCTTGCCGCTGTGCAGCAGCGGGCGCGGCAGCGCATACGCCTCGGGGTTGCCGAATTCGGCCATGCGCGCGAGGTGCGGGCCGCCGGGATATGGCAGCCCCAGCAGCTTGGCGCTCTTGTCGAAGGCCTCGCCGGCGGCGTCGTCGATGGTCTCGCCGAGGATCTCGTAGCGGCCGACATCGTCCACGCGCATCAGCTGCGTGTGGCCGCCGCTGACCAGCAGCGCGACGAACGGGAACTCCGGCGGGTCGGCCGACAGGAACGGCGACAGCAGATGCCCTTCCAGGTGATGGATGGGCAGCGCCGGCACGTCCAGCGCCGCGGCCAGCGACACCGCCACGCCGGCGCCCACGAGCAGCGCGCCCGCGAGGCCCGGGCCCTGCGTGTAGGCGATCAGGTCGATGTCATGCAGCGCCAGGCCGGCCTGCGACAGCACTTCCCGCGTCAGCGGCAGCACGCGGCGCACGTGGTCGCGCGACGCCAGCTCCGGCACCACGCCGCCATAGGCCTGGTGCATGCTGATCTGGCTGTGCAGCGCCTGCGCCACCAGCTTGGGCGGCGCATCGCCAGCCACCTCGACCAGCGCCACCCCGGTCTCGTCGCAGGACGACTCGAACCCCAGGATGCGCAGAAGCGTCACGCCCCCACGCGGCGGCAAAGGCCCGCCGCTGCCCCCCGAGGGGGCGGAGTCAACTCGGGAGCGGCCCGTCGTTGACTCGCCAGTCACTTGCCTTCCTTGGCGTGGTTGATCGAGTACTTGGGAATCTCGACCGTGATGTCCTGCTGGCGCAGCAGCGCCTGGCAGGACAGGCGCGAGTCGGGCTCCAGCCCCCAGGCGCGGTCCAGCATGTCCTCTTCGTCCTCTTCCATCTCGCTCAGCGAGCGGCCACCCTCGCGCACGATGACGTGGCAGGTGGTGCAGGCGCAGACCTGGTCGCAGGCGTGCTCGATGTGGATGTCGTGGTCCAGCAGCGCTTCACAGATGGAAGTGCCGGGCGCGGCGGTGATGCTGGCGCCTTCGGGGCAGTATTCGGCGTGCGGAAGAATCTTGATGACGGGCATGGGGTTCTCTCAGAGGGCCGACACGTTGCGGCCGGTCAGCGCACGCGCGATGGAGCGGTTCATGCGCTCGGCGGCAAAGCCTTCGGTGGCCTCGGCCAGCGCCTTGACGGCGGCGTCGATGGCATCGGCGTCGTCGGTCATCGCGGCCAGGGCCGACAGGCGAGCCTCCAGCGCCTCGCGCTCGGCCTGCGGCAGCAGGTCGCCGTCGGCAGCCAGCGCGCTGCGTGTGGCCAGCACCATGCGCTCGGCCTCCACGCGCGCCTCGCGCAGCTTGCGCGCGGCCATGTCGGCGTCGGCACTGGCGAAGCCGTCCTTCAGCATGCCGGCGATCTGGTCGTCGGACAGGCCGTAGCTGGGCTTCACGGTGATGGCCGCCTGCACGCCCGAGGTCAGCTCCTGCGCGGACACGCTGAGCAGGCCGTCGGCATCGACCTGGAAGCTGACGCGGATGCGTGCCGCGCCCGCCGCCATCGGCGGGATGCCGCGCAGCTCGAAGCGCGCCAGCGAGCGGCACTCGCTGACCAGCTCGCGCTCACCCTGCACGACATGCACCGCCAGCGCGGTCTGGCCGTCCTTGAAGGTCGTGAAGTCCTGGGCCTTGGCGACGGGGATGGTCGAGTTGCGCTCGATGACGCGCTCCACCAGGCCGCCCATGGTCTCCAGCCCCAGGGACAGCGGGATCACGTCCAGCAGCAGGATTTCGCCATCGGCGGCATTGCCGGCGAGCTGGTTGGCCTGGATCGCCGCGCCCAAGGCAACGACCTCGTCGGGGTTCAGGTTGGTCAACACCTCGCGGCCAAACAGCTCGCCGACGGCGCGGCGCACCACCGGCATGCGCGTGGAACCGCCCACCATGACGGCGCCCTGCACGTCCGCAGCCTTGACCTTGGCATCGCGCAGCACCCGCTTGACCGACGACAGCGTCCTGGCGATCAGCGGCTGGGCGAGTTCCTCGAACTGTTGACGCGTGACGGTGACGCGCAGTTCGCCATCGTCGAGCGACGCGGCCAGCTCGGTCGATTCGGCGTCCGACAGCGCCTCCTTGGCCGCACGCGCGGCGACGAGCACGGCGCGCTTGTCGTGGGCCGAGGCGACCACACGGCCGCCCAGCGCCCAGTCGGCCAGCGCGCGGTCGAAGTCGTCGCCACCCAGCGCCGCATCGCCACCGGTCGCCACCACCTCGAACACACCGCGCGTCAGGCGCAGCAGCGAGATGTCGAAGGTGCCGCCGCCCAGGTCATAGACGGCGTAGAGCCCTTCGCTGGCGTTGTCCAGCCCGTAGGCGATGGCCGCGGCCGTGGGCTCGTTGATGAGGCGCAGCACCTTCAGGCCGGCCAGCTCGGCAGCATCCTTGGTGGCCTGGCGCTGCGCGTCGTCGAAGTACGCCGGCACCGTGATGACGGCGCCAAAGAGGTCGTCATTGAAGGTGTCTTCGGCGCGGAAGCGCAGCATCGCCAGGATCTCGGCCGACACCTCGACGGGGCTCTTCACGCCGTCGCGCGTGGCAATGGCCAGCATGCCGGGGCGGTCTTCGAACCGGTACGGCAGCCGCTCGCGGCTCGCAATGTCGGCCACCGACCGGCCCATGAAACGCTTCACCGAGACGATGGTGTTCTCGGGATCCTCGGCCTGCGCAGCCAGCGCATCGGCACCGATCTGGCGGCGCCCCTCGGTCAGGTAGCGCACGGCGGACGGCAGGATCACCCTGCCCTGCTCGTCGGGCAGGCATTCAGCCACGCCGTGGCGCACGGCGGCGACGAGCGAGTGCGTGGTGCCCAGGTCGATGCCGACGGCGATGCGGCGCTGGTGCGGGTCGGGCGAGGCGCCGGGTTCGGAGATCTGAAGGAGTGCCATTTTTTGGTCAGGTGGGGACAGCGCGACTCACTTCGTTCGGGCGGTCTGTCCCGCGAGGTCTTCCAGCTGCGCGAGGCGCTGGTCGATGTCGGCCCGGAAACGCTGGATGAACATCAGCGCGCGGACCTGGGAGGCCGCGGCCGGCGCGTCGCCGGCCTCGTCGAGCAGCCGCTGCACGGTGGCGAGCGCCGTGGCTTCGGCCCGCGCCGCGTCGTCGTCGAGCGCGGTCAGCGCGGCTTCGTCGTTCGCGTCGTCCAGCGCCTCGCGCCATTCCATCTGCTGCATCAGGAAGGCGGCCGGCATGGCCGTGTTGTTCTCGGCCTGCACGGGCGCACCGCGCAACTCGCAAAGGTAGGCGGCGCGCTTGAGCGGGTCACGCAGGCGCTGGTAGCCCTCATTGACGCGCATGGCCCACTGCATCGCCACGCGCTGGGCCGCAGCGCCTTCCGCGGCGAAGCGATCAGGGTGCACCTCGGCCTGCAGCGCCTTCCAGCGCGCGTCGATGGCGTCGCGGTCCTGGGCCTGCGTCTCGGGCAGGCCGAAGAGCTGGAAGTCGTTGTCGGTCAGGCGCATGGCGGTCGATGAAAAGCAAAAGCGCGGCAGGGCCGCGCTCCGCGAAACGTCAAGGTCGGTCAGACACGGAAGGATTCACCGCAGCCGCAGCGGTCCTTCTCACGCGGGTTGCGGAACTTGAAGCCCTCGTTCAGGCCTTCGCGGACGAAGTCCAGCTCGGTGCCGTCGAGATAGGGCAGGCTCTTGGGGTCGATGAGGATCTTCACCTCGTGCCCCTCGAACACCACATCCTCCGGCGCCACGTCGTCGGCATATTCGAGCTTGTAGGCCAGGCCCGAGCAACCAGTGGTCTTCACACCCAGGCGCACGCCCACGCCCTTGCCGCGCTTGGCGATGTAGCGCTTGACGTGGCGGGCCGCGGCTTCGGTCAGCGTGACGGACATGTCAGTTGGCGGCGTGCTTGGCGCGGTAGTCGTCCACCGCGGCCTTGATGGCGTCTTCGGCCAGGATGGAGCAGTGGATCTTGACCGGCGGCAGCGCCAGTTCCTCGGCGATCTGCGTGTTCTTGATCGTCAGCGCCTCGTCCAGGCTCTTGCCCTTGACCCACTCGGTCACGAGCGAGCTGGAGGCGATGGCGGAGCCGCAGCCGTAGGTCTTGAACTTGGCGTCCTCGATGAGGCCGGTCGCGGGGTTCACCTTGATCTGCAGCTTCATCACGTCCCCGCAGGCCGGGGCGCCGACCATGCCGGTGCCGACGTCCTCGTCGCCCTTGTCGAAGTTGCCGACGTTGCGGGGGTTCTCGTAGTGGTCAACGACCTTGTCGCTGTAGGCCATGTTGTTCTCCTTGTTGTCGCGTCGTCAGTGGGCGGCCCACTGGATGGTGCTGAGGTCGATGCCGTCCTTGTACATGTCCCACAGCGGGGACAGTTCACGCAGCTTGGCAACCCGGTCTGTCAGCACGCTGATGGCGTAGTCGATCTCTTCCTCGGTCGTGAAGCGGCCGATGGTCATGCGCAGCGAGCTGTGGGCCAGCTCATCGCTGCGGCCCAGCGCGCGCAGCACATAGCTGGGCTCCAGGCTGGCCGACGTGCAGGCCGAACCCGACGACACCGCCAGGCCCTTGACGCCCATGATCAGCGACTCGCCCTCGACGTAGTTGAACGAGATGTTCAGATTGTGCGGCACGCGCCGCTCGAGGTCGCCGTTGATGAAGGTCTGCTCGATGCCCGACAGCCCCTTGACGAGGCGGTTGTGCAGCGCGCGGATGCGCTCGTTCTCGGCGCCCATCTCCTCGCGGGCGATGCGGAAGGCCTCGCCCATGCCGACGATCTGGTGCATCGGCAGCGTGCCGGAGCGCATGCCGCGCTCATGGCCACCGCCGTGCATCTGCGCTTCCAGGCGAACGCGCGGCTTGCGGCGCACGTACAGCGCGCCGATGCCCTTGGGGCCGTAGGTCTTGTGCGAGGCCAGGCTCATCAGGTCGACCGGCAGCGTGGCGAGGTCGATCGGCATCTTGCCGGTGGCCTGCGCGGCGTCGACGTGGAAGATGATGCCGCGCTCGCGGCACAGCGCGCCGAGGGCCGGGATGTCCTGGATCACACCGATCTCGTTGTTCACGAACATGACCGAGGCCAGGATGGTGTCCGGGCGCAGCGCGGCCTTGAAGGCTTCCAGGTCGACGAGGCCGTTCTCCAGCACGTCGAGGTAGGTCACGTCGAAGCCCTGGCGCTCCAGCTCACGCATCGTGTCGAGCACGGCCTTGTGCTCGGTCTTCACGGTGATCAGGTGCTTGCCGCGCGTCTTGTAGAACTGCGCGGCGCCCTTCAGCGCGAGGTTGTTGGACTCGGTCGCGCCGGACGTCCAGACGATCTCGCGCGGGTCGGCGCCAATCAGCTCGGCCACCTGTAAGCGCGCCTTCTCCACAGCCTCTTCCGCCTCCCAGCCCCAGGCGTGGCTGCGCGACGCCGGGTTGCCGAAGTGTTCGCGCAGCCAGGGGATCATCGCGTCCACCACGCGGGGGTCGCACGGCGTCGTCGCGCCGTAGTCGAGGTAGATCGGGAAGTGCGGGGTCATGTCCATGGCGGAGGGCTAGGGATTTCTTGGGTCTTGTTACTTGCTGAACGCGCCGCCCAGCGCGAACACCGAATTCGGCGCCGTCACGCGGATGGGCTTGAGGACCGGCTGGCTGGAGATGGCCCGCTTCACGGGCGCCGCCTCGACCTCGAAGCCCTTGGCCAGCTGCTCGTCGGCCAGCTTGCGCAGGGAGACGGAGTCGAGGTACTCGATCATCTTCGCGTTCAGATTGGTCCAGAGTTCGTGGGTGATGCAGCGGCCGCTGTCCTCGCCCATGCAGTTTTCCTTGCCGCCGCAGCCGGTGGCGTCCAGCGCCTCGTCCACGGCGACGATGATGTCGGCGACGGTGATGTCCTCGGCCTTGCGGCCCAGCGAGTAGCCGCCGCCCGGGCCGCGGGTGCTCTCCACCAGCTCATGGCGGCGCAGCTTGCCGAACAGCTGCTCCAGGTAGGACAGCGAGATCTGCTGCCGCTGGCTGATGGCCGCCAGGGCGACGGGGCCGGTATTCTCGCGCAGCGCCAGATCCAGCATCGCGGTGACTGCAAACCGGCCTTTGGTGGTGAGACGCATCTGAAACTCCTTGGCGAGATGCCCGGACCGACTTGTCCAGGCCGATGATTCGGGGTTAACCCGGGATGACCGGGACAATAGCCGAGCGAATCATTTCCGATGATTTTACTCGACTACTCAAGCTCGGCCTAGGACAGCCGCGTATCCCCAGCTTTTGGCGGGACTTTTTGCTGCACCGCAGCAGCCTCAGCGCGAACCGGTCTTGCGAGCCGAGTCCAGCGGCACGATGTTGTCGTGCACGCGCGCACCGAACGCCTGTTCCCGCAACTGCGCCAGCTGGTCACGCAAGCGCGCGGCCTTCTCGAATTCGAGGTTGCGGGCGTGTTCCAGCATCTGCTTCTCGAGCTGGGCGATGCGCTTGGCCAGGTCCTTCTCGGACAACTCCTCGACCTTGGCCGCCGCCAGCAGCTTGGCCTCGTCGCGGCCGGACTCCTCGGAATAGACGCCGTCGATGAGGTCCTTGATGCGCTTTTGCACGCTGCGCGGCGTGATGCCATGCGCCTCGTTGAACGCGATCTGCTTGGCGCGCCGGCGCTCGGTCTCGCCGATGGCCTTGCGCATGGACTCGGTGATCTTGTCCGCGTACAGGATGGCCTTGCCGTTCAGGTTGCGCGCCGCGCGGCCGATGGTCTGGATCAGGCTGCGCTCGGCGCGCAGGAAGCCTTCCTTGTCGGCGTCCAGGATGGCCACGAGCGACACCTCGGGGATGTCCAGCCCCTCGCGCAGCAGGTTGATGCCCACCAGCACGTCGAACGCGCCCAGCCGCAGGTCGCGCAGGATCTCCACGCGCTCCACCGTGTCCACGTCGGAGTGCAGGTAGCGCACCTTGACGCCGTTGTCGCTGAGGTAGTCGGTCAGCTGCTCGGCCATGCGCTTGGTCAGCGTCGTGATCAGCACGCGCTCGTTCACCTCGACGCGCAGGCGGATTTCCTGCAGCACATCGTCCACCTGATGCGTCGCCGGCCGCACCTCGACCACCGGGTCCACCAGGCCCGTCGGCCGCACGACCTGCTCGACGACCTGGCCCGCGTTGTCCTGCTCGTACTGCCCCGGCGTGGCCGACACGAACACCGCCTGGCGCATCTTGCGTTCGAACTCGGCGAACTTCAGCGGCCGGTTGTCCAGCGCCGAGGGCAGCCGGAAGCCGTACTCCACGAGCGTCGTCTTGCGCGCCCGGTCGCCGTTGTACATGCCGCCGAACTGGCCGATCAGCACATGGCTTTCGTCCAGGAACATCAGTGCGTCGGGCGGCAGGTAATCCACCAGCGTCGGCGGCGGGTCGCCCGGCTGCGCGCCGGACAGGTGCCGCGTGTAGTTCTCGATGCCCTTGCAGTGGCCCACCTCCTGCAGCATCTCCAGGTCGAAGCGCGTGCGCTGCTCCACGCGCTGCGCCTCGACGAGCTTGCCCTCCTTGACGAAGAAGGCCACGCGCTCGCGCAACTCCTCCTTGATCGCCTCCGCCGCGGCCAGCACGCGCTCGCGCGGCGTCACGTAGTGGCTGCTGGGGTACACGGTGAAGCGCGGGATCTTCTGGCGGATCTGGCCGGTCAGCGGGTCGAACAGCGACAGCGCCTCGATCTCGTCGTCGAACAGCTCGATGCGGATGGCCAGCTCCGAATGCTCGGCCGGGAACACGTCGATGGTGTCGCCGCGCACGCGGAAGTGGCCGCGGCTGAACTCCATCTCGTTGCGCGTGTACTGCATGCGAATCAGGTGCGCGATGACGTCGCGCTGGCCCAGCTTGTCGCCCACTCGCAGCGTCATCACCATCTGGTGGTAGTCCGCCGGCGAGCCGATACCGTAGATGGCCGACACGGACGCGACGATGACCACGTCGCGCCGCTCCAGCAGGCTCTTGGTGCAGGACAGGCGCATCTGCTCGATGTGCTCGTTGATCGCGCTGTCCTTCTCGATGAACAGGTCGCGCTGCGGCACGTAGGCCTCGGGCTGGTAGTAGTCGTAGTAGCTGACGAAGTACTCGACGGCGTTCTTCGGGAAGAAGTCCTTGAACTCGCTGTACAGCTGCGCGGCCAGCGTCTTGTTGGGCGCAAAGATGATGGCCGGGCGGCCCAGGCGGGCGATGACATTGGCCATCGTGAAGGTCTTGCCGGAGCCGGTCACGCCCAGCAGCGTCTGGTAGCTGAGGCCGTCGTTGATGCCTTCGCAGATCTGCGCGATGGCGGTCGGCTGATCCCCGGCCGGCGGGAAAGGCTGGAACAGCTGGAACGGTGAGCCTTCGAAGCTGACGAATTCGCCCTTGCGTTCCTCCGAGTCAGTTTCGGAGCCGGGCATGGCGTTCAAGGCTTCTTGCATGGGGGATGACCTGGGTTCGGCGGCAAAATTGCGAGGCTGCTGGGTCAGCACTGCGAAACCGGGCAGGTTAGCGCAGACCCTGATCTTTCAACCCTCCCCTGCTGCCAACGCCCTTTCAGGAACCTTTGTCATGTCTTCTCTGTTCGCCGACGTCGCCCTTGCCCCCCGTGACCCCATCCTGGGCCTGAACGAGCAGTTCAACGCCGACACCCGCCCGGGCAAGGTCAACCTGGGCGTGGGCGTGTACTACGACGAGAACGGCAAGC
Source organism: Roseateles sp. (assembly GCA_041914785.1). Lineage (GTDB taxonomy): Bacteria > Pseudomonadota > Gammaproteobacteria > Burkholderiales > Burkholderiaceae_C > Pelomonas. Next base: position 1,552 of record JAYSCT010000136.1, on the reverse strand, counting down.
TGCCGCTGCTGAAGTGCGTCCGCGAAGCCGAGGCGGCCATGGCCGCGGCGCCCAAGCCGCGCGGCTACCTGCCCATCGACGGCATCGCCGCCTATGACAAGGCCGTGCAGAAGCTGGTTTTCGGCAGCGAGCTGAAGAACGTCGCCACCGTGCAGGCCATCGGCGGCACCGGCGCGCTGAAGGTCGGCGCCGACTTCCTGAAGCAGATCAACCCGACCGCCAAGGTGCTGATCTCCGACCCGAGCTGGGAGAACCACCGCGCGCTGTTCACGCAGGCCGGCTTCACCGTCGAGACCTACCCGTACTACGACGCGGCCAGGAAGGGCATCAACTTCGACGGCATGCTGGCCGCGCTGAACGCCGCCCCCGCCGGTACCGTCGTCGTGCTGCACGCCTGCTGCCACAACCCGACCGGCTACGACATCACGGCCGAGCAGTGGGGCCAGGTCGTCGCCGCCGTCAAGGCCCGGGGCCTGACGCCCTTCCTGGACATGGCCTACCAGGGCTTCGGCTTCGGCCTGAAGGAAGACGGCGAGGCCGTGCGCCAGTTCATGGCGGCCGGCGTGGGCTTCTTCGTGTCCACCAGCTTCTCCAAGAGCTTCTCGCTGTACGGCGAGCGCGTCGGCGCGCTGAGCGTGGTCTGCAGCAGCGATGAAGAAGCCACCCGCGTGCTGTCGCAGCTGAAGATCGCGATCCGCACCAACTACTCCAACCCGCCCACCCATGGTGCGCAGGTCGTGGCCGCCGTGCTGTCCGACGACAGGCTGCGCGCCATGTGGGAGGAAGAACTCGCCGGCATGCGCGTGCGCATCAAGGCCATGCGCTCGGCGCTGGTGGCTGCGCTGAAGGCCGCCGGCGTCACGCAGGACCTGTCCTTCGTCACCGAGCAGCTGGGCATGTTCAGCTATTCCGGCCTGTCGGCCGAGCAGATGCAGCGTCTGCGCAGCGAGTTCGGCGTCTACGGCGTGGACTCCGGCCGCATCTGCGTGGCCGCCCTGAATGAGGGCAACCTGCCCACCGTCGCGGCCGGCATGGCGGCCGTCATGAAGGGCTGATCAGCCCCCGCAACGCACCGTTGAAGTGCGAAGGATTGGCGGTTTGACCGCCAATCCATGTTGCAGCGCACAACGCTGCAACCGTTTTCTGGCACCATCGGGCCATTCCTGATCCTTGCCAAGGCCGGCCATGCTGTATCAATTCTTCGAAACCCAGCGCGCCCTGCTCAGCCCGTTCTCGGAGTTCGCCGCCGCGTCGGCCAAGCTCTACAGCCACCCGCTGTCGCCGTTCGCGCACACGCCGATGGCGCAGCGCCTGTCGGCCGGCCTGGACCTGATGCACCGGCTGGCCAAGGACTACGAGAAGCCCGAGTTCGACATCAAGACGGTCGAGGTCGACGGCGTCGATGTCGCCGTGCAGGAGCTGGTGGCCATCGAGAAACCCTTCTGCCGGCTGCTGCGCTTCAAGCGCTACACCGACGACTCCGATGTGCTGGCCAAGATGAAGGACCAGCCCACGGTGCTGGTCGTGGCGCCGCTGTCCGGCCACCACAGCA
>JAYSCT010000135.1:7762-12260 GCA_041914785.1 Roseateles sp. | reverse complement strand
GCGGGCCCCCCCCCGGGGCCGGCCCCGGCCCCCCCCCCCCCCCGCCCCGGGGGGGGGGGGGGGGGGGGCCCCCCCCCGCCCCCCCTCGCCGCCCCCTCGGGGGCTGAGGCCGGACACGGGGCGCCCGGTGGGCGCCGCGTGCCTGCCGAAGGGCCGCGGCACCCGCCGCGGCGCGGCCTGCAAGGCCGGCCAAGGTATTCCTTGGCCGGGGGGCTCCACTTACACCGACAACAGATCCACCTCGAACAGCAGCGTCGCGTTCGGCGGGATCACGCCGCCGGCGCCGTAGGCGCCATAGCCCAGCTCGGGCGGCAGCACCAGCAGGCGCGTGCCGCCCACCTTCATGCCCTGCACGCCTTCGTCCCAGCCGGCGATGACCTCGCCGCCGCCCAGGCGGAACTTGAACGGCTGGCCGCGGTCCTTGCTGGAGTCGAACTTCTTGCCCTTCATGCCGTCCTTGTAGAGCCAGCCGGTGTAGTGGACCGACACGCGCTGGCCCTTGGCGGCCTCGGCGCCGTCGCCGACCGTGCGGTCCTCGTACTGCAGGCCGCTGGAGGTGGTGTGCAGGTTCAGCTCCACGGGCTCGGGGCCGCCGGCCACGCCCAGCAGCTCGACGTCGAAGCACAGCGTCGCATTCGGCGGGATCACGCCGCCGGCGCCGCGCGCGCCGTAGCCCAGGTCCGCCGGGATGATCAGCGTGCGCTTGCCGCCGATCTTCATGCCCTGCACGCCCTCGTCCCAGCCGCGGATGACCATGCCGGCGCCCAGCTCGAACTCGAACGGGTCGTTGCGGTCCTTGCTGGAGTCGAACTTGGCGGCCTTGGCACCGTCGACCCACAGCCAGCCGGTGTAGTGGACGGTGACGTCCTGGCCGGCCACTGCCGTCTTGCCGTCACCCTCGACGGTGTCTTCGAACTGCAGGCCGCTGGGGGTGGTGTTCATGGAGAAATCCTTGCGCTGTTGGAGAAAGCGGCGATTGTCGCCGGGCGGGGTGGCGCTAGAGTCCGGCGGGTCATGACGGGCGGGGACGGGTGATGTCGGACGGCGGCAACTGGAAAGAGATGTACCTGGCGGGATGCGACGGCGACCTGGCGCTGCTGCAGTACCACGTTCGCGCCGGAGCGGACGTCAACTACGCGCATCCGGAGTTCTTCTCCACGCCGCTGGTGGGCGCCATCCTGGCCGGCCAGGCCGAGGTGGCGCTGTACCTGCTGGACCACGGCGCCCGGCCGGACCTGGAATCGCCGTTCGACGGGCTCACGCCGATGCAGGCGGCCCGGCGCACCGGGCTGGCCGTGGTGGAGGAACGGCTGCACGCGCTGGGCGTGCCCCGGCCGGCGCCCCTGGCGCGCCCGGGCTGGCTGGCGCGGCTGCTGGGCCGCGCTACATCGGCTTGAAGCGCGACTGGAAGCTCTGGCTGACCGGCAGCCGCGTGTCGCTGCCCTTGAGCAGCACCTCCAGGCCGGTCAGCCGCCGCTCGACGCGGGCCACGTGCGCGAGGTTGATGACGACGGCGCGGTGGATCTGCCAGAACTGACCCGGGTCCAGCTGCGCCAGCAGCTCGCGCAGCGACAGCCGCAGCAGGAACTCGCCCTCCGCCGTCACGGCGCAGGTGTACTTGTTGTCGCTGCGGAAGTGCGTCACGTCAGCCACCATGACGAGGTGCAGCCGCTCGCCCTGCGAGGCCTGCAGCCAGCGCAGCGGTGCGGCGGCCGGCGGCGGCGCGCAGGCCGGTGCCAGCGTGGGCGGCGCCCACTGCTGCAGCCACTGCGCCAGTTGCGCCGCCGGCCACTGCAGGCGCTGCTGCAACCGCTGCACGGTCTCGCGCAGGCGGGCTTCGTCCAGCGGCTTGAGCAGGTAGTCGATGGCGCCGTGCTCGAAGGCCTGCACCGCGTGCGCGTCGTAGGCGGTCACGAACACGATGTGGGCCAGGCCCTTCAGGCGTCGTGCCAGCGACAGGCCGTCCAGCCCGGGCAGGCGGATGTCGACGAACACGATGTCGGGGCGCAGGTCCAGCGCCAGCGCCAGGCCCTGGTCGCCGTCCTCGGCCTCGGCCAGCACCTGCAGCTGCGGCCACAGCTGGGCCAGCCCGTCGCGCAGCCGCTGGCGCGGCAAGGCTTCGTCTTCGATGAGGAGCGCTGTGGGGGTGTTCATGCGGCGGTCCAGGGCAGGGTGATGCGGGCCAGCACGCCGCCACCGTCGGCCTGCTGGATGCTCAAGTGTGCGGCGGGGCCGTAGAGGCTGGCGAGGCGGTCGCGCACATTGGCCAGCCCCAGGCCCTGCGACGCGCCGGGGGCGGGCGGGGCCGGCTGCAGGCCGGCGCCGGTGTCGGCCACCTCCACCACCAGCCGCTCGCCGTCGCGCCGCGCGCCGACGCGGATGTGGCCGCCGGCCGCCAGCGGCTCGATGCCGTGGCGCACCGCGTTCTCCACCAGCGTCAGCAGCATCAGCGGCGGCATCGCGTGGGCGGCGCAGTCGGTGTCGGCCTGCACGTGGAACTGCAGCCGCGCGCCCAGTCGCGTGGCCATCACCGTCAGGTAGGCGCGGGTCAGCTCGAACTCCTTGCCGACCGTGGACAGCGGCTCGCGCAGCGACGGCAGCGCCAGGCGCAGGTAGTCGTGCAGCTCGCCCAGGAAGCGCTCGGCCGTGGCGGGCTGCTGACGGATCAGCTGCTGCAGGCTGGCCAGCGCGTTGAACAGGAAGTGCGGCTCCACCTGGGCCTGCAGCGCCTTCAGCTCGGCCACGCTGACCTGGCGGGCCAGGTCGGCCATCGCGGCCTGCTGCTCGGCCTGGGCCACGCGCAGCCGCACGGCCTGTTCCTCGCGCCAGCGCCACCAGCGCAGCGGCAGGTGCACCAGCACCGCAAAGCCCCAGGCCGGCAGCGCCAGGCGCACCACCTCCCAGGCCTGGCCCCAGGGCACCGTGCGCGGGCCCGGCACCAGCGCCAGCCCCAGCAGCGCGCCGGCGGCCGCGGCCACCGGCGCGCCCACGGGCCACCACCGCCAGCGCAGCACCAGCAGCGCGGCGCTGTAGGCCAGCCACAGCTGGGCCGACAGCACCAGCCAGCGCGCGCCGGGCCATGGCAGCGCGGCCAGTGCCCAGGCGGCCCAGAAGATCAGGCCGGGCATCAGCGCGGACAGGCGCCGGGAGCGCATGGCGTCAGTCCAGGCGGGCATTGGCGAGCGGCTGCGGCGGGATCTGCGCCATCACGCGGCGGCTCTCGGTGACGCTCTGGCGTGCCCGGGCCCAATCGATGCTGAGCGGCGTGTCCGTCACGGGCACGTCGCGGTCGACCACCTCGAACCGCAGCTGGCGGGCCCACAGCTGGCCTTCGCCCAGCAGTGCCAGGCCGACGCTGATCATCGGGGCGTCGGGCGGCACGTCCATCACGACGCTGACGGGCAGCCAGCGGCCGCCGGTTGCCACGGCACTGCCCGGTGGCAGGCGATGCTCCACGCCGGGGGCGCCCTCCGCCACGCGGTTGAGCAGGCCGCCATCGCCAGGCGTGATGTAGAGGCCGGCCCATGGCGCGGCGGCGCCTTCGGCCTTCATCTCGGCGCTGAAGCGCACGCGCTGCCCGGCGTAGCCGTAGGCAGGCTGGGTCAGCGCGCCGATGTTGGGGCCCAGCGGCAGCTGGCGCCGCGTCGAGCGGATGGTCAGCGTGGGCGTGCCGGTGGCGTCACCGGCCGGCGTGAGGCCGATCTCGAAGCCGCTGCCCGTGTCGGGCTTGTCGGTCTGCGAGATGGCGAAGACGTGCCAGCCGTCCGGCACGCGGGGCGCCGCGGCGCTGACGCTGAGCACGAAGGCTGCGAGGGGAACGAGGGCAAGGGCGCGGTAGTCCATGTGGGGCTCCTGGGTCGGCGGGCGGCGGTTCAGCGCAGCGCCAGGTTGTCGGGCGGCGTGGGCTGGCTGGCCTGGCCTCGCCGGGTACGCGCGATCTGCTCGCGCGTCGCGGCGGTCTGCGCGGCGGCGAACCGGTGCGTCGTCAGCGGCGCGTCGGGGCCGACGACCTCCAGCCTGAAGCTGCGCGCCCACACCTGCCCGTTGCCCAGCAGCGCCAGGCCCACCGTGGCCGCGCCCAGGCCGTCGGCCGGGATGTCGGCGACGACGCTGACCTCGCACCAGTCCGGGCAGGCCGGGGCGCCGGCCTGAGTGGCCGGCTCGGGTTCGTCGGTGCCCACGGGCAGCAGGTACAGCGGCAGGAAGCCGTCGCGCACCACCAGGCCGGCCCAGGTGTCGGTGCCGGTGGCCTTCACTTCGGCGGTGAAGCGCACTCGCTTGCCGGTGTAGCCCACGACGCTTTGCCACACGGCGCCCAGGTCAGTGGACTGGCGCCGGCCGAGGGACTGCACGGTCAGTGCGCGCACGGCCTGCTGTTCGGTGTCGGGCGCCACGCCGTAGGCGTAGGTCGCGCTGGCCGGCCAGGTGAGGCTGGCGCCGCCCTGCCAGCCATTGGGCAGGCGCAGGGTATCGGCGCTGCTGGCGCTGAGCGCCAGCA
>JAYSCT010000135.1:0-7752 GCA_041914785.1 Roseateles sp. | reverse complement strand
GCGTGGGGGGTGGGGGGGGGGGGCGGGACTGGTGGGGGGGGCGCCCCCCGGCCTCCCGGGGGGCCGGGGCTGGTTCGCGGCGGGGGGGGGGCGCCGCCCCCCCACGGCGATGGGAATGGCGAAGAGGCTGCGGTAGTCCATGGTGAGGTGCGTGTTGGTGGCTGACGGGGCGCAGTGTCTGCACCGTCCGCCGTGGTGCCCAGCGCGCTGCGACGAGCGCCCGGCGTGGGCGACGAGGGCGAGCCGGTGGCGACGAGCGCAAGTCGGCGTTTCAGCGCCCCGGGCCGTACCGCGCCGCCCAGGCCTGCTGCGCGGCGGCCAGCGTGTCGGCCAGGCCCAGGTGCGCCGCCGGTGACGGCAGCCCCAGCTGCGCGGCCGCCTCGCGCAGCCGCGCGGGCGGGTCGGCCAGGTCGATGGCGGCGGCGCCGTTCTGCTTGGACAGCTTGTGGCCGTCCGCGGCCAGCACCAGCGGCGTGTGCAGATAGCGCGGCGTCGGCAGGCCCAGCGCCTGCTGCAGCGCGATCTGGCGCGGCGTGTTGTCGGCCAGGTCCTCGCCGCGGACGACGTCGGTGATGCCTTGTTCGGCGTCATCGACGACGACCGCCAGCTGGTAGGCCCACAGGCCGTCGGCGCGCTTCAACACGAAGTCGCCGACCTCCGCGTCCAGGTCCTGCGACTGCGCGCCCAGCCGCCGGTCCTGCCAGTCGATGTGGCCCGCCACCCGAAAGCGCCAGGCGCGTGCCGGCCGGCCGCGGGTGCCGCCGCGCTCGGGCCGGCAGGTGCCGGGGTAGACCAGCTCGCCGTGCCTGGCGCGCGGGCCCATCGCGGCGGCGATCTCGGCCCGCGTGCAGGCGCAGCCGTAGGCCTGGCCGGCGGCAACGAGCTGGTCCAGCGCGGCCTGGTACAGCTCGCCGCGGCGGGATTGCCACACCGGCGGCTCGTCCGGCACCAGGCCCAGCGCGGCGAGCTGGCCGAGGATGACCTCGTCCGTGCCCGGCGGGCAGCGCGGGCCGTCCACGTCCTCGATGCGCACCAGCCACTGCCCGCCGTGCACGCGCGCATCCAGCCAGCTGGCCAGCGCGGCCACCAGCGAGCCGGCGTGCAGCGGGCCGGTGGGCGAGGGGGCGAAGCGTCCCCGGTACATCAGAGCAGCAGGCCTTCGTGCTGTTCCAGCAGCGCGCGGCGCGTGGCGTCGCTGCGCAGCTTGTCCAGCCACCAGGCCAGCGCCTTGCCGGGCGTCTGGCCGGTGTCGCGCCAGGCGTAGTGCATGACGCCCGCGCGACGGCCCTCGTAGGTGGCCTTGCGCACAAGCCGGCCGGCCTCGAGGTGGCGGCGCACCATGCTGATGGGCAGTGAGCCGCAGCCCAGGCCGCGCAGCAGGGCCTCCAGCTTGGTGGCCATGGAGGGCATGGTCAGCACGTCCTGCCCCGGCAGCAGGCCCACGGTGATGGGGGCCAGCGTGCGGGCGCTGTCGGCCACCGCGATGATGCGGTGCTCGGCGATGGCGGCGGCCGTCAGCGGCTCGGGCAGCTCGGCCAGCGGGTGGTGCGGCGCGACGCAGAACGCGAACTCCAGCTCGCCGGCCGGCTCGCAGTGGATGGTGCTGCTGGCCGACTGCGCCGGCACGCCCAGCGCCAGGTCGGCCTGGCCGTGCAGCAGCGCCTCCCAGGTGCCGGCCAGCACCTCCACGCGCAGTTTCAGCCGCGTGGGCGGCGGCGTGCCGTCGTCCAGCCGCTGCGCGTAGAAGGCCTCCATCAGGTCGAACACGGCGCGGCGGGCGATGGCGTCGTCCATCACCAGCGTCAGCTCGCTCTCCCAGCCGGTGGCGATGCGGCGCACGCGGTTGGCCACCGCGTCCAGCTCCTGCAGCAGCCGCCGGCCCTCGACGAGCAGCTCGTGGCCGGCGGACGTCAGCACGGCCTGGCGCGAGCTGCGGTCGAACAGCAGCACGTCCAGCGCGTCCTCCAGCTGTCGCACGGAGTAGGTCAGCGCCGACGGCACCCGGCCCATCTCGCGCGCGGCGGCGGCAAAACTGCCGGTGCGGGCGATGGTGTCCATCATGGACAGGGCTTCGGGCGTCAGGGCGCGGCGCTTGTCGTGGGCGTGGGGCATGCGTTCAGTCTATTTGAACGGTGTCCTCAAGCCGCGCTGGTCGATGAGAGACGGGCCGGCTCCTACATTGACTCCATCGCCAACAAGCAAGGAGCCTGAGATGACCACCCAACTGATCAAGTCCAGCGACCGCGGCTACGCCGACCATGGCTGGCTGAAGTCCTTCCACAGCTTCTCGTTCGCCGACTACTACGACCCGGCCCGCATGGGTTTCGGTGCGCTGCGCGTCATCAACGAGGACAAGGTCGCCCCCGGCCGCGGCTTCGGCACGCACGGCCACCGCGACATGGAGATCATCAGCTACGTGCTGTCGGGCGAGCTGGCGCACAAGGACAGCATGGGCAACGGCGAGGTGGGCGGCGCCAACGCAGGCGTCATCCGCCCCGGCGACGTGCAGCGCATGAGCGCCGGCACCGGTGTCATGCACAGCGAGTTCAACCATGCCAAGGACGAGACGACGCACTTCCTGCAGATCTGGATCATGCCGGACCAGCGCGGCATTGCCCCGAGCTACGAGCAGAAGCACTTCGACCCGGCGTCCAAGCGCGGCAAGCTGCGGCTGGTGGCGGCGAACGATGGCGAGGCCCAGGCGCAGGGTGCAGTGACCATCCATGCCGACGCGAAGCTGTATGCCGGCCTGTTCGATGGCACGGAAAGCGCCGAGATGGATCTCGACCCCGCCCGTCTGGCCTATATCCATGTCGTGCGTGGATCGCTTAACGTCAACGGGCAAGACCTGACGGCGGGTGATGCCTTGCAAGTTCGTGAAGCATCGCGCCTCTCGCTGTCGGCCGGCAAGGACGCCGAGGTTCTGGTGTTCGACCTGGCCGCCTGAATCCCTTTCACCCCCTCACGAGGAAATCTGTCATGAGCAAGATCGTCGTTCTGTACCACTCCGGCTACGGCCACACGAAGAAGGTCGCCGAGGCCGTCGCCGGTTCTGCAGGTGCGGACCTGATCGCCATCGACGCCGAGGGCAACATCACCGAGGCCGACTGGGCCTCGCTGGCGGCGGCCGACGGCATCATCTTCGGCACGCCGACCTACATGGGCGGCCCGAGCTGGCAGTTCAAGAAGTTCGCCGACGCGAGCAGCAAGCCCTGGTATGCCCAGGTCTGGAAGGACAAGATCGCCGCCGGCTTCACCAACTCGGCCACGCTCAACGGCGACAAGCAGGGCACCATCCAGTACCTGCACACGCTGAGCCAGCAGCACAGCATGATCTGGGTGGGCACCGGCATGAAGGCGCCCAACCACAAGGCCGCCACGCGCGACGACATCAACAACCTCGGCGGCTACGCCGGCCTGATCACCCAGACCCCGAGCGACGCCTCGGCCGAGGAGATGGTGCCGGGCGACATCGCCACGGCCAAGGCCTTTGGCGAGCGCGTGAAGGCGGTCGTCGAGCGCTGGGCGCGTTAAACCAGCCCGATGTCCCGCGCACTGGCCCCGGGGAAGACCGTGGCCAGTTGCGCGTCGGTCAGGCCGTACATGCGGCGGGCCAGCCCGCCGAACAGCGCCCGGTACTCGTTGAGCACCGGGTAGTCGCGCATCTGATGCAGCGTGGCGGCCTTGACCTCCACCTGTTCTCCCGCGATGCGCCCGCCCTTCACGCCGCCGCCCAGCACCCAGTAGGCGCTGCCGTGACCATGGTCGGTGCCGCGATTGCCGTTCTCGCGGAAGGTGCGACCGAATTCGCTGACCACCACCACCACGGTGTTCTGCCACTTCGGCCCCATCTCGTCGGCGAACAGGGCCAGGCCCTTGCCGAGCTCGCCCAATTTGGTGGCGAGCTGGCCGGTGGCGCCGCCCTCGGCCACGTGGGTGTCCCAGCCGCCCACGTCGATGAAGCCCAGCGTCACCCGCTCGCGCATCAGGCGCGCCACGCGGCGGGCTTCCAGTGCGAAACCCTTGGCGGCGATGGCACCGCGGCTGGCGGCTTCCATCTCGCCGGCCATCTCCCGCGAGACTTCGTCGCGCACCTCGAAGCCGCCGCTGACGGTGCCCGCCAGGCGCGTGTTGGCATACATGCCGGCGATGACCTGCGCCTGGGCTGCGTTGATCGCCGGCTTGCCCAGATCGCGCAGCGCCTGATTGGCCACGGGCAGCTTGCCGCGCAGGATCAGCGGCACCTGATCGGTGAAGGCCATCGCCTCCAGCTTCGAGCTGGCGGGCTCGCCTGCGCCGATGACGCTGGCCAGCCGGTTCATGAAGCCGCTGCGGAAATCGCGGTTGCCAGCCGACAGGTCGTCGGGCTGGCCGAGTTCGATGTGGTCCTGGGTCTCGAAATGGCTGCGGGAGGTGTCGTTGGTGCCGGCAAAGGGCACGAAGGCGGCCTGCTGCCGGGTCCACAGCGGATGGATGCTGTCGGCCAGGGTCGGCGCCAGGCCCCAGTCGGCATCCAGTGGCAATGCGGCCGACTTGGCAATCGCGATGCTGGGGCGCGACTCGTAATAGAAGCTCGATGACGTGGGCACCAGCAGGTTGGCCGCGTCGTAGGCGCCGCGCAGGAAGACGACGAGCAGCCGCGGGGTGTCCGGCGAAGCCGCCCAGAGCCGGGTGGGCAGGGCGACCGCGCCCAGGCTGGCGAGGCCGAGTTGGAGCAATTGGCGTCGTTGCATGGCGTCACCTGTGCATGAAGTCGGGGGAAGCGAGCAGGTAGGTGTTCCATTCCTGCGGCGAGGTGGCCTGGGCCAGGGCCTGCTGGGTGGCGGCCGCCAGGCGCGGGGCGATGCCGCTGTAGTACAGCGGGTTGGCCAGTTGCGGGAAGGCGGGACGGTCCTTGGGCTCGCCGTCGACCTTGAACAGGCCCGCGCTGCCGCTGCCGATGGCGCGGGCGATCTCGAAGCGCGTCGTCATCTGCCCCGGGCCGGCCCAGGCGTTCTCGTCCAGCGGGTAGCCGTCGGGCGTCTGGCGGTTGTAGGGCGCCTGGCCCAGGCGGTAGAGCCAGCCGATCATCGGGCCGGTGTTGAGCACGACCTTGTCGGCATAGGCCAGCCGCACGGCCGAGACCACGTACTGCGTCGGGTCCTTGAACTTGCGGCCCAGCGACGCCTCGAACTCGGGCGAGTTCACCATCGCGCGCAGCACGTCGGCAATGCGGCCGTCGCTCTGCTGCCAGCGCTCGGCCATGCGTTCGACCAGGGCCGGCGGCGGCTCGTCGGCCACGAAGTACTGCGCCAGCTTGCGCGACACGAAGCGCGCGGTGCTCGGGTGGCGCGCCAGCAGGTCCAGCACCTGCTCCAGCTCGGCATCACCTTCACCCTTGACGGTGATGCCGAGCAGATGCTTCTCGCCGAAGTCATGGCGGGCCGGGTTGAACTCCATCAAGCCGTCGCGACGGTACTGGGGCTCCTGCGCGGGCTTGAGCTTGGGCCGGTTGTCGGTCATGTTGACGCCCAGGCCCGTGAGCACCCGTGCCAGCTCCTGCACATCGCGCTGGCTGTAGTCGCCGCCCACGCCCAGGGTGTGCAGCTCCAGCAGTTCGCGGGCGTAGTTCTCGTTGATGCGGTTGGCGGCGTTCTGCTCGTTGTCGAGGTAGCGCAGCATGGCCGGGTGGTGGGCGGTGTAGCCGAGCAGGTCCCGGAAGCGCCCGAGCGAACGTTCACGCAGGCCCTGCTCGTAGTCGCCCACCATCACCCGCAGGTTGGCCTTGTACTGGTGCACGTTGAAGTGGTTGAACCAGAACCAGGTCAGCTGCTCCTGCAGCTGGTTGGGCGAGTACAGCGCGTTCAGCAGCTGGCGGGTCGAGGCCTCGCGGGCCAGTTTGGTCAGGGCCTGCTGGTAGGCCTTCTGTGCCTCGGCCTTGGCGGCGTCATCGGTCAGCGCGTCGGCCGCCTTGCGCTGGGCTTCCATCTGCTGCACCAGCGGCAGCAGCGGCTGCTGCGCGATGGTCAGCGCACGGATTTGCGCCTGGGCGGCTTCCGGCAATGCCGCTGGGTTGGACGGTTTGAGCTGAGCCGCCAGCCAGGCGTCGCGACCGGCCGCGCGGACGGCGGCGAGGTCGGCGCTGCCGGCGCCCCAGGTGAGGCGGTCCAGCCACAGCGCGTCCTGCGCCGGGCCATGGGCCGGCGCCGTTGGCGGGGGCACGGTGGCGCAGCCGGCGAGAGCGAAGAGGAGGGCGGTGCTGAGCGCGAGTTTTCCCATGGCGGCCTCATGATGAGGCCGCTCAACGCCCGCTGTCGAGGCCGCGATGACGCCGGCAACAAGACTTCACACCTCGTTGCGGCCGGCGCGCCTTGCCCGGGCCGCCCCAGCCGCGGCGCGGGCTGCGAGACCCGGCGAGGCTCACCTCACTTGGCGCCCGGGGTGTAGATCTTGTCGAACACGCCGCCGTCGTCGAAGTGGGTCTTCTGCGCCTGGCGCCAGGTGCCGAACAGCTCGTCGATGGTGAACAGCTTCACCGGCGCGAACTGCTTGGCGTACTTGGCCGCGACCTTGGCGTCGCGCGGGCGGTAGTAGTTCTTGGCCGCGATCTCCTGGCCTTCGGGGCTGTAGAGATAGTCCAGGTAGGCCTGGGCCTGCTTGCGCGTGCCGCGCTTGTCGACGACCTTGTCGACGATGGCCACCGGCGGCTCGGCGAGGATGGACACGCTGGGCGTGACGATCTCGAACTTGTCCGGGCCCAGTTCCTTCACGGCCAGGTAGGCCTCGTTCTCCCACGCGATCAGCACGTCGCCGATGCCGCGCTCGACGAAGGTCGTCGTGGAGCCGCGGGCGCCCGAGTCCAGCACCTTGGTGTTGGCGTAGATGCGCTTGACGAAGTCCTGGGCGGACGCCGGCGTGCCGCCGTTCTTCAGCGCATAGCCCCAGGCGGCAAGGTAGTTCCAGCGGGCGCCGCCGCTGGTCTTGGGGTTGGGCGTGATGACGTCGATGCCGGAGCGTGCCAGGTCGGGCCAGTTGCTGATGCGCTTGGGGTTGCCCTTGCGCACCAGGAACACGATGGTCGACGTGTAGGGGCTGGCGTTGTTGGGCAGCTTCTTCTGCCAGTCCAGCGGCAGCAGCTTGTGGTCGGCCAGCGCATCAATGTCGTAGGCCAGCGCCAGCGTGACGACGTCGGCTTCCAGCCCGTCGATGACCGAGCGGGCCTGCTTGCCCGAGCCGCCGTGCGAGGCCTTGATGCTCAAGGTCTCGCCCGTCTTGGCCTTCCACTGTGCCGCGAAGGCCTTGTTGAAGTCCTGGTAGAGCTCGCGGGTCGGATCGTAGGACACATTGAGCAGCGACGTCTGCGCGAAGGCGCCGGCAGCGGCAGCGGCAAGGGAGAGGGCGGTGAGGAGGCGGCGCATGGCTTTCGGATGAGGAGGGAAAGGGGTCACCCGGCGGGTGAGGAAAGGACGGGACAGGAGGCGTTGGCGGCGCAGGTTCAGGCGGCCTTCGACCAGGCCAGCACGGGCTCGGCGGCCGGCACTTCATGGCGGGCAGCGTCCACCACCTCGCGCTTGAGCGGCGATGCGAAGGTCTGGATGAACTCGTACACGTAGTCGCGCAGGTAGGCGCTGCGGCGCACGGCCAGGCGGGTCATGTTGTCGGCGAACAGGTGGCGGGCATCGAGGGCGCGCAGGTGGCGGTCGCGCTCCTCGTCGAACGCGATGGCCGCGACGATGCCCACGCCCAGGCCCAGCTCGACGTAGGTCTTGATGA
>JAYSCT010000134.1:0-12314 GCA_041914785.1 Roseateles sp. | reverse complement strand
GGTTTGCGCCTTGCTCGCGGGCTTTTTGGCCTCAACGCGGCCTGCTCCCGTCGTGTTAACAGGCCCTAGTTGTTGCCAAACGGCACATGGCGGCCGAGCATTGCGGCCATGAAGCGAATCCAACTCCTTGCCGCCGCCCTCGCCTGCTCCGCCCTCGCCGCCTGCGCGCAGACGCCGCCCGAGCCCGAATCCGCGCGGCTGGCGCGCGAACTGCGCACGCTGATCGGCCCGGCCACCTGCAGCGCCGACGCGCAGTGCCGCACCGTGCCCGTGGGCGCCAAGGCCTGCGGCGGGCCGGCGGGCTACTGGGCCTGGTCCACCCAGGGCACGGACGCCGACGCCGTGGCCGCGCTGGCCAGGCGCCAGGCGGACGCGCACAAGCGCGAGGTGGAGGCCAGCGGCATGCGCTCCAACTGCGCGATGGCCAGCGATCCGGGCGCAGCCTGCGTGGCCGCACGCTGCCAGCTGCAGACGCCCGCGTCGGCCCGTTAGCCGCACAAAAGAAAAGGCCGCACGCCCGTTCCGGCATGCGGCCTCGGCGCGAGGCGGGTGGCCCGCCTCGCGAGGTGTTGGCGCTCAGTCCTGGCGCGCGCGGATCTTGCTGCGCACGGTGTCGCCCGCCTCGGTGATGGTCGGCACGCTGGGCTCCACGCGAACCACCGTGGTCGCCTGCGGCGTGTTGGTGCCGTCCAGCCATTGCGCGGCGCCGACGTAGCGCTTGCCCGGCGTCAGGTTCGCCCAGCTCAGGCCGACCGTGGCGCTGCTGCCGGCGTACACCTGGCTGGGCGTCAGCACGTTCAGCGTGCCGCCCGCGTCGCCCACGCCGACGATCCAGCTCGACAGCGCATGCGTCATCTGGGGCTGGCCGTCCCACGCGTGCACGCAGACGCGGTAGGCGCCCGCCGTCGGGTTGGTGATCTGCACCGCCTCGTTGGTGCCGCCCGCGCCGGAGTAGCGCTCCAGGTTGTCCGGCCCCAGCACCACCAGGTCGTTGTCGTCGATGGGGCTGCTGGTATCGGCCTGGCGCAGCGCGAAGCGCGCCACCAGCGTGCTGGCCGGCACCGTGAAGTTGTAGACCTTGAAGTCCGGCGCATCCTCGCCGGCGCGGCAGGCCTCGATCATGCCCACGTCGTCCAGGCCGCGGTCCGGCACCAGCGTGGTGGCCGGCGACATCGTCACGTCCTTCACGCCCTTGCGCGACGCCATGCGGCCGGCATAGCCGGTCTTCAGCGTCAGCGTGCGCGTGCCGGACGCGGTGATGCCGCTGACCGACGCCGGCGCGCTGATGGGCACGCCGCGGCGCGCCTGCACGGGGCTGCGCACGATGCGCGTGCCACCGTCCTCGGCCCACACCAGCTCGCCGAAGTACCAGGTGTTCACGCCCGCGGCGGCTCCCGGCGTCAGCTTGACGGTGAAGCTCTTGGTCTCACCCGGGTTCAACGTCAGCGAGTTCGGCGTGACGACCGTCGTGAAGTTGGGAACGCTGGCCGTGGCCTTGTAGGTCGCCGCGGTGGGGCCCACGTTGGTGACGCGGCGCGTGATCGTCACGCCGGTGCTGAAGATGCCGCCGGCGGTGATGGACGGCAGGTTCAGGTTGTAGGTCTCGTCCAGCGTGCCGTAGGTGGTGCAGTCGCTGGCCGGCACGGCGGCACGGTTGACCTTGCACTGGTAGCGAACCCAGTCGGCCTTGCCGGCGTCGTACACCAGGCCGGGGTCGACGGCCTTCTGCGGCGCCACGTGGCCGGCGCCCTGGGCCCAGGGCAGCAGGCCGTTCTGAGCGCCGGTCAGGCCGTCGTTCAGCGTGGAGAAGCCGGTGGTCATCAGCGCCGACTTGATGGCCGCGGGCGACCAGGTCGGCCGGGCCTGACGCAGCAGCAGGGCCAGGCCTGCCACGTGCGGGCTGGACATGGACGTGCCGGACAGCGTCGTCCACGCGGCGGGCGGCACCAGCGTGTTGGCGGCCACCTGGTCGCGCTCGGCCTGCGTGAGGCCCGGCGTGCCCTGGGCAATGATGTCGACACCCGGCGCCGTCAGATCGGGCTTGAGGATGTTGGCGTCACCGCCGTTGGGGCCACGCGACGAGAAGCCGGCCATGAACGGCGCGGCCGTCGTGCCGGCGTAGAACTGGCTCAGGCCCGCCGTGCCGGCACCGCCGACCGCGTAGGCCTTGATCAGCGCGCCGTCGGCGGCCGTCACATGCACCGTGGGCACGGAGTGCGGCTCGGCGACCAGGCCGCCGCCGTTGTCCACCATCACCATGCCGATGCCGCCTGCGTTGGCAACGGCCAGGCTCTTGTCGACGCGGGCGTTGTTGCCGCGCGTGCAGATGACCACCTTGCCGGCCACCTTGGCGGGGTCCAGCAGCACCTGGCCGAAACCGGCCGCGGCCGCCGCGTCGCTGAAGCACAGGTTGGCGGCGCCGCCACCCAGGCCGGCATCCTCGGCGCGGATCAGCGCCGTGCCGGCGACGACCGGCGACTGTGCCATGGACGCACCGGTGTACTTGGCGGCATTGCCGAGCGTCACGTCGCCGCGGAAGGCGCGGTCATGCGTGGATGCCGCCACCGTGCTGATCCAGGGGCTGATGTGGGCCACGGCCTGGCCGGGGCCGTCGTTGCCCGCCGAGGCCGCGACGAACACATTGGCCAGCGAGGCCCGGTAGAACGCCTGCTCGACGGGGTCGTTGACGCTGGTCTGCGAGCCGCTGATGGAGAAGTTGATGACGTTGACGCCGTCCTTCACCGCCTGGTCGATGGCGGACACGGAGTCGGACGTGTAGCAGGTGTTCTGGCTGCCGGTGCCGTCGGTGGCGTTGGGGTTCACGAAGGTCCAGCAGACCTTGTAGCTGGCGATGCGGGCACGCGGCGCCATGCCGCTGGCGACGCCCAGTGCCTGGCCTTCGACGACGGCGGTCGCGCCGTCGTTGCCGGCGGCCGTCGACGCGGTGTGGTCGCCGTGGCTGCCATGGCCGGTGGGGCCGGCGACCGAGTCGCGGCCGGAGTCGGGGAAGTCGGTCCAGTGCAGCGTGCGGCCCGAGGCCTTGAAGGTCGCGTTGAAGTGCTTGATGCCCACGAGCTTGTTGTTGCAATGCTCCGCCTTGATGCCCGGGCCCGGCACGCAGCCGCCGGTGAACGAGGCGGGCGCCGGGCCGTAGGCCAGCGTGTGCGCCGGGTTGTTGCTGGGCACGCCGTTGGCATCGACACGGTCGAAGAAGGCCGGGTTCTCGGGCCAGATGCCGCCGTCGACGATACCGATGACGAGGTTCTCACCCTTGATGGCGCTGCCGTTGACGGACTGCGACCACAGGCCCGCGGGCAGACCCAGGAACTTGGACGTCGTGATGGTGTCGAGCTGGCGCGGCTCGTCCTCGAACACATCCACCACGGCCGCGCTGTTGCGCAGCGTCATCGCCTCAGCCTCGGTCAGGTGGGCCGAGAAGCCGTTGAAGACCGTGTTGTAGGTGGCCAGCACGCGGCTGCGGTCGATCAGCGACAGCACCTCGTCCTGGCGCTGGCTCAGGTAGCCCAGGTAGGCCTGCACGCGCGTGGAGCCGGCCTGGAAGGCCTCGCCGGGCGCGGGCTGCGTGGCGGCATAGCCGGACACGGTGCCCTGGTAGGAGGCGGCGGGTTCGTCCTTGAGCTGGACGATGTAGGTCTTGCGGCTCTGGGCCAGCGAGCTTGTGGCCACGCCGGACAGCAGCACCAGCGCCGCCAGTGCGGCGGGCTTGAGAATCATCTTCATCGAAGGTCCTTTCGAGGCAGAGGAGGCGGTTCAGGCCGGGCGACGGCGGCGGGCACCCACGGCCGCGAGGCCGGCAATGCCGATCAGCGCCAGGCTGGCCGGCTCGGGCACGTGCTCGATGACGATGTCGTCGATGGCGAACTGGCCGCGGTCGCTGGAGAACGCCTGGCAGCCCGTGCCGCTGCCGCTCAGGCAGGGCAGCGCGTAGGCCAGCACGTAGTCGAATTCCATGGCGGCGAAGGCGCCGGTGGTCATGTAGGTGCCGAAGTTCAGGTTGCCCAGCGCGTCGGGGCCATTGAGCACGGCGAGGAAGTCGGTGCCGACGCCGTTGACCACGCCCGTCAGGCGCAGCGCGGCGGGAATGGCGAAGGTCGGGTCGCCATTGCCGATGAACGAGGCCTTGAAGCTCTTCACCGAGAAGCGGTAGCCGTCCAGGCTCTCGATGGCCAGCACGCCGTCGTTGTAGATGTTCAGGAAGTTGCTGGCGTTGTTGACCGGGCAGGCGATGCCCGCGCAGGAGCCGGAGCCCGCACCGGCGATCAGCTCACCCACCAGGTCGCCGACCTGGCGCAGCGGCGAGTTGGAGAACGGCGTGACCAGGATGTCGTGGTCGCTGATGCCCGGCAGCAGGAACTGGTCGCCGTGCGTGAGGTAGGGCAGCTGCTGTGCATAGGTCGGGTCGACGGGCGACTCGAAGTCGATGACGGCGCGCATCACACCGGCCTGGGCGCCGGCGGACAGGGCCAGTGCCGAGATGGCCAGCGCCATCGAGCTCAAAAGCTTCTTCATCCAAATACCCTCTTTCCTTGCTGAGTTGATCGTGCAGTGCGGGGGCGCGCCGCCGGGTGGGCTGACGCGCAGCCCGCCAAAGGGTTGAGAACAGGCGGGCTCCCCGGGGCAGGCAGACCTGCGGGGCAGCCGATTCTGGTGAAGTCGGGGTGAGGGCTATATCCCCAGTTACACGCCCCGGATTCAGGGGGCGGGGAATGCCCCAGGTGGCTCGCGCAACGCCGGCCGGCGTGGTACGCGAGCCGGCTCAGCGCGACGCGGCCGACCCCGCCGCGGACGCCGCGCTCGCCGGCGCCGCCGCCTCGACGGCACGGGCCGAAAAGACCAGGTCGCGCGCCTGCTTCACGACACTGCCATCGGCCGCGAACTCGCGCAGCAGCGCCTGCTCCGAGCGGCTGCGCACCGCGCTGAACGCCCCGGGCTGGCCGGGCTCGGGCACCAGCTCCCAGTCGGGCAGGCCGGTGAAGGGGTCCACGTAGAGCCGGCGCAGGTGGTGGCGGGGCTTGAAGCTGCGTTCGTCGGACAGCAGGTCCTCCAGCCGCCTGGGGTACTGCGGCGGCGGGTTGGGCGTGGCCTGCGCATAGGCGGCGATGGCGCGGGCGATCTCGCCACCACGGAACGCGAGCTCGCGCTCCTTCTCGCGCTGCGCGGCTGTCTGCCAGGCCTGGCCCAGCGCGGCCAGGCCGGCGGCCGTCAGCGCGACGAGGAACAAGACCGCAAGATAGCTGTAGCCGTGCTGGCGGCCCCCCTCGGGAAGCAGGAGGCGGACCCGCCGACGTGGGGGCACCATCACCTACCAGTCCGCATACAGCCGGCCGTCGGCCGAGCGCCCCGCGGCGCCGCTGCGCACGTCCCACACGCGGCCGCTGGCCTGCATGTCGGCGGGCGGCGGCAATTCCACCCAGCTGTCGCGGCTGCCGGTCAGCGGGTCCTCGGGCACCTCGCGCAGGTAGCGCGCGTCGGCCAGCTCCTGCAGCGATTCCGGGTAGCGGCCCTTGTCGGCGGCGAACTGGTCCACCGCGTCGCGCATGACGGTCAGCGACTGCAGCAGCGCGGTCTCCTTGCTCTTCTGCAGCGAGTTGAAATAGCGCGGCGCGGCGATGGACGCGAGCAGCGCCACGATGGCCATGACGACGATGAGCTCGATGAGCGTGAAGCCGCGTGGGCGGGACATCGGCATCGCGTCACCAGTCCTTCAGCTTCGTACCGTCCAGCGCGGTGCGCTCCGACCGCGAGAACACGTCGAACACGTCGCGGCCCGCGCGCGGCTCGCCGGGCGGGCTGTCGTAGGCGCGCAGGCCCCAGGTGTCGGCAGCGGGCGTGTCGGCCGGTGCGAACGGGTCGCGCGGCAGCCGGCGCAGGAAATAGATCTTGCGGCTGCCCGGCGACTTGGCGTCGGGCACGCCGTCCACCAGCGCCTGCAGGCTGGGCGGGTAGCCGCTGTCCTCGGGACTCTGCGTGATGCTGCCGGCCTCGACGGTGCGCTTGTAGGTGTCGATCGCCTCGCGCAGCGTGCGCAGCGCCTGGCGCAGCTCATGCTCGCGGCTGCGCTGCACCGACAGCTCCAGCAGCGGCCGCGCCGCGGACGCGAGCACGCCCAGCATGGCCAGCACGACCAGCATCTCGATGAGCGTGAAGCCCCTCCCCTTGCCGCGGGACGAGCGCCGGGCCGCTCCCAAGCCGGCCCGCCATGGCGACGCGTGCCGGTCGATCCGGCAAGCGTCGTCGTCCCCCCGGGGGACCGACCAGGTTCGCTCGCGTTCAGCGACGCGAAGCTGGGCGAGGGGCATGTTCATCTCGCTGCCTCGACGGTGAACATGCCGCTGCCGTCGATGCGCACCGGCGCCGACTCGCCATTCAGCCCGCTGGCCGACAACCCGCCCAGGCCGATGTTGAGCACCTGCCCCGCGGCCTGCGGCAGCACGCGCAGCGCGACGACGCGCTCGCCACGCGGCGGCAACTCGAACGCGGTGCGGCCTGCCGCGGCATTGGGGGCCGGCTGCGCGGGCGCGAGCTTGGTGACGTCGAACTCCAGCTCGCCCTTGAGCTGCAGGCCGCTGTCGTTCTTCAGCGCGACCGACACCACACCGCCGGCGGCCACCTGCGGCGTCACGTCCAGCTTCAGCACGGCCTCGGTGGGCGCGGCCGGCGTGGCGGCTGCAGCCGCGGGAGCGGGCGCGCCGCCGCCGCTGCTGGGGCCCACGCCCACGCGCGCCTCGCGGCGCAGCAGGCTGGAGAACGCGCCGGGGCTGGCGTCGGTGCCGCTCGCCAGGCGCGTCAGCGACGCGTCCGGCACAGCCAGGTTGCGCACCACGCGCGGCGTGATGAGCAGCACCACCTCGGTCTTGTTGCGCGTGTCGGTCTGCGTGCCGAAGAGCCGGCCCAGCAGCGGGATGCGCGACAGGCCCGGCACGCCGGCCGCGCTCTTGCGGTCCTCGTCGTTGATGAGGCCGGCCAGCACCTGCGTCTCGCCGTCGGCCAGGCGCAGCACGGTGGCGGTGTTGCGCGTGCCGATCTCGTAGGCCGTCGTGCCGCCGGGGCCGGTGACCTGGCGGATCAGGTTGCTGACCTCCAGGCCGATCTTGATGACGACGTCGTTGTCCAGCTGCACGGTGGGCTCCACGTCCAGCTTGAGGCCGATGTCCAGGTAGCTGACGGACGCGGCCACCGACGTGGAGCCGGTGAAGTTGGTCGTCGTCGTGAAGACGGGCAGCTTCTGGCCGATGTGGACCTTGGCCTTGTCGCGGTTGCGCACGCGGATCTTGGGGTTGGCCAGGATGTTGTTGTTGCCGGCCGTGCCGCGCAGCGTCGCGACGATGGCCGGGTTGGCGATGCTGCCGCGGAATTGGTTGCGCTCGCTGAGCAGCACCTGGCCGCTCACGTTGGGCAGGCCGAACTGCACGGTGTCGGGCCAGTCCAGGCCCAGCGCGTCGACCTGGTCGGTGGCCAGCTCCATGACCTCGACTTCGAGCATGACTTCGGGCTCGGGCAGGTCCACCGACGCGATGAGCTTCTCGACGAAGCGCAGCACCTCGGGCGTGTCGCGCACGATGAGCAGGTTCAGCCGCTCGTCGATGTGGATGTCGCGCACCTTGGCGATGGTGCGCACCATGGCCTGCACCTGCTTCACGTCGGCGTTGGTCAGGTACAGCGTACGGGTGATGAGCTCCTGGTGCTCGCGCTGCTTGGCCGCGGTGTTGGGGAAGATCAGCACCGAGCTGTCGTTCAGCAGCTTGCGGTCCAGCTGCTGCGTGCCCAGCACGACGCGCATGGCCTCGTCCAGTGTCACGCCGCGCAGGAACACGGTCACGCGCGCGTCGGCCCGCACGTCCTTGTCGAACACGAAGTTGATGCCGCTGCTGCGCGCCAGCGCCTCGAAGACCTGGCGCAGCGGCGCGTCGCGGAACTCCAGCGTCACCGGCTTCTGGAAGCCCGGGCCCAGCTCGCCCACCGCCGTCTCCAGCGGCCGCGCCTGGGCCACCTGGCTGGCCAGCAGCCGCGCGCCGGGGTGCTGCGGCGCCTCGGCCAGGATCTCGCGGGCCACCGCGTCGGCACGCTCGATGCGGCCCTCCTTCAGCGCGGCGCGGCCGGTGGCCAGCAGCGTCTCGTGGCGGCGGCCGCGCTCGATGTCCACCGTCAGCGCCGCCAGGCGAGGGTGGCGCGCGTCGGCCAGCGCCAGCTGGCTCAGCAGCACCTGGGCTTCGTCCCAGCGGCCGGCGCCACGCAGCGCCTCGATCTGCAGGATGAGGCGCGCCGTGGCCTGCTCGCGGGCGCGCACCTGGGCGGCGCGCAGCTGCGGGTCGGTGGGGTCCTTGGCGAGGGCATCGTCCAGCACGCGCAGCGCGGCCGGCCACTGGTTGGTGCGGCCCAGGTCTTCGGCCTGGCGCAGCGCCGGGTTGGCACAGGCCGTCAGCAGCGCGGCGGTAACGAGGGCAAGCAGGAGCTGCTTCATGGCACAGCCTTGAAAACGATGGTCTGGGGAAGCTTGGCGGGCAGCCACGTCAGGCCGACGCCGCTGGGCGACACCTGCTCGACGCGCCACTGGCCGTCGATGACGTCGCCACGCTTGACGCTGAGCGCCTTGGTGGGACCGGCCAGCAGCGCGACCTCGACCGCTTTGGCGCCCTCGCCTTCGACGACGCGGCCAATCATCTGGTACGGCATGGGCGGCGCCATCGGCGGCGGCGGGGGCGCGGGTGGAGCGGGCGGCGGCGCGGGCGGGGCCGGCGGCGGGGGCGGCGGCTGCCAGGCGGCGAGCTGGGCGGGGCTGGCCTCGGCCCAGGGCTGGCGGGCGCCGGGCGTCGCGGCGGGCCGGGCTGCATCGGGCTGGCCGGGCGCCGACGTGGCGGTCTTGCGGGCCGGCAGCGCGGCGGCCACGGCGGGCGCGGCCGCATCGTCCTCGGGCCGCGTCGCGACCCAGGCCGTCGCGGCCAGCGTCGCCACCAGGGCGCTGCCCAGCGTCAAATGGCGGCGGTTCATGGCGCCCTCCCGTGCAGCGACCACTGCAGCTCGGCGTCCACGTCGGCGCTCAGCGGGCTGACGCGGCGCAGCTTGATCGCGTCCAGGCTCAGCGCCGGGTCGTGTTCCAGCGCGGCGCCGATGAAGCGGCGCAGCTGCGCGTAGCTGCCGGTGACGGGCATGGTCACGCGCAGCCGCTCCAGGCCCTCGGCGGTGGTCAGCCTGTGCTCGGTGCGGGCGCCGTTGAGTTCGAGGCGGATGCTGAGCTCCAGCAGGTCGGCCAGCCGCTGCTGGCGCTCGCTGGCAGCGGGCAGCGCGGCCTGCCACTGCTGCACGCTGACGGGCACCGCCGTGGCCACCGCGGGCCGCGCCTTGGCGCGCAGCGCGTGCGCCTCGGCCTGCAGCGCGGCGGCCTGGGCGTCCCAGCGCTGGCCCAGCACGACGACAAACACCGCCAGCAGCAGCGCGGCAATGCCGACGATGCCAGGCCAACCCAGGGCTTTGAGCAGGCGATGGTTCACGAGCCGCCCCCCGTCGCCACGCGGGCGTTGATCTCGAAGCGCTGGCCGGTCAGCCCCGTCTCGGCGGCCGAGAAGCGCGACAGCACGACCTGGCGCCAGCCCGGCGTGGTGCCCAGCTGCTCGGCCAGCTGCAGCGCCAGCAGCTTGTCGGGTGTCAGCCCTTCCAGCCGCAGCTCGCCGCGGCCGGCGCTGGCGTCCAGCCCCAGCCACGCGATGGTCTTGCCCTCGGCGCCCACGGTCTCCACGCGCGTCAGCAGCGGCTCCCACGGCATGGCCAGCAGCGTGCGGGCTTCGAGCGCCGAGCGGTTCTCCGCCGGCTCGGCGCGGCGCGCGGCGGGCTTGGGCACCGCCGCCGGGCGCAGCGTGGCGACGCGGTCGCGCGCGGCCTGGGCGATGTCCAGCGCGCGGTGGCTCTCGACGGCGCTCCACGCCGCCGTGGCCAGCACCAGCGCGCCCGTGGCCGCCAGCGGCCAGGCCAGCGGCGAACGGCCGGAGCGCGGCAGGAAGTCGGGCTGCGGCGTGGCGGGGCCGGGCTGCGGCGCCAGCGCGTCGGCCGGCGTGCCGACCGCCAGCGGCGCCTCGGCCCCCAGGTCGGCCAGCGTGTTCACGCGGCGCGACTGCAGCGCCGTCACATGGCCCCGGTCCAGCTGGATGACGACGGCCACCGCACCCTCGTGCCAGACGGCACGGCCCGAGCCAGCGCGCGTGGCGGCCGGCAGCGACGCCAGCCACGCGGCCCAGGCCGGGCGCACGGCGGCGACGCGAACGCCGGCCGCGTCGGCCTGCGCACGCAGCGCGGCCAGGTCCAGCCCGTGCAGCGCCGACGCGCCCGCGGCCTCGCCCAGCTGCCACGGCGCGACGGCAAAGCGCTGCGCGGCGGCGCCGAAGTAATGCGCGAACTGCTGCTGCGCGTAGGCCTGCACGGCGTCCAGGTCGGCCAGCGGCAGGCCGGGCTCGGCCACCAGCTCGTGCAGCGCGCGCGCCGACACGATCAGCTCGACGGCCGTGCCGGGCATGTCGCGGCACCAGGCCGCGAACTCGTCGCCGCCGGGCGTGACGAACACGCGCCGCGGCTTGGCCAGGCGCGCGCTGAGCTGCCGGCGCAGGCGCTGAGGCAACGAATCACTCATCGAGCGTGACACGTTCCAGCTCCTCGAAAGTCGTCTCGCCGCGGCACACGGCGGCCAGCGCCATGTCGCGCAGCGACTTCATGCCGCGCGCCTTCGCCGCGGCCTTGATCTCGGACATCGGCGCCCGCGCCGCGATCAGGTCGCGCAGGCCGTCGTCCAGCTTCAACAGCTCTGCCACCGCGCGCCGGCCCTTGTAGCCGGTGCCGCGGCAGTGGCCGCAGCCCTCGCCCTTCATGAAATTGCCGTTGCTCCAGCCGCTCGCCGGGCCGCTCCCAAGGGCGGCTGGGCCCCCGTCGGGGGCGGTCGGCGTACCCGCCGACCGGGGGCCGACATTCACACCGTGGCGTGTCAGCGTCGCAGCGTCCGGCGTGAACGGCTTCGCGCAGTGCTGGCACGTCAGCCGCACCAGCCGCTGCGCGAGCACCGCGTTCAGCGCCGACACGACGTTGTAGAGGTCCAGCCCCATGTGCATGAAGCGACCGATGACGTCGAACGCGTTGTTCGCGTGCACGGTGCTGAAGACGAGGTGGCCGGTCAGCGCCGCCTGCACCGCGATCTGCGCGGTCTCGGCATCGCGGATTTCGCCGACCATGACGCGGTCCGGGTCGTGGCGCAGGATGGAGCGCAGGCCGCGCGAGAAGGTCAGGCCCTTCTTCTCGTTGACGGGGATCTGCACGACGCCGCTGAGCTGGTACTCGACCGGGTCTTCGATGGTGATGATCTTGTCGGCGCCGGTGTGGATCTCGGCCAGCGTGGCGTACAGCGTCGTCGTCTTGCCGGAGCCGGTCGGGCCGGTCACCAGCAGCATGCCGTGCGGCTGGCGCGCCTGGTGGCGGATGGCGGCGCGCTCGTCGTCGCCAAAGCCTAAAGCGTCCAGCGTCAGCGTGCCGGCACGCGCGATGGCGGCGCGGTCGAGGATACGAATCACCGCGTCCTCGCCGAACACGCTGGGCATCACGCTGAGGCGGAAGTCGATCTCGCGGCCCTGCACGCGCAGCTTGAAGCGGCCGTCCTGCGGCAGGCGGCGCTCGCCGATGTCCAGCTCGGCCATGACCTTGAGGCGCGACACCAGCTGCTCGGCCACCTGCGGGCTCTCCACCTGGCGCACGACGGCCATCACGCCGTCGACGCGGAAGCGGATGGCCGCGCCGCGCGCGGTGCATTCGATGTGGATGTCGGAAGCCGTGTCCTGCAGCGCGTCGTAGATCGTCGCGTTCAGCAGCCGCACGACGGGGCTGGCCTGCTCGCTGAGCGCGAGGGCCGACAACTCCTCGGTGTGATCCTCGATGGTCGTCAGCGCTTCTTCGACGTCAGACAGCGCACGGAAGTCCGCCTCGCCGGCGCCGAGGAAGTGGGTCACCGCGTCGGCCGATGCGCGCTGCCAGCCGACGGGCGCGTTCAGCCGCGCCTCGACGCTCTGCAGCAGCATCGCGTCCTCGTCACGCTCGGCGAGCAGCACGCGGCGGTCGTTGGCGCCGACGGCCAGCACGGCGCGCCAGCGCTGGGCCTGCGCCTGCGGCCATTGCTCGAAGTCGAGATGCCAGGGGCCTTGCTCGGCGGGGAGCCAGTCGTGGAGGGAGGTCGTCATGTCTGTGGCCCTGTTGGCTGGCGCCACGTGTGGTGCCGGGATTTCGCCCCGGCGGGCGACCTACTTTCTTGTGTCGACAAGAAAGTA
>JAYSCT010000133.1:0-12584 GCA_041914785.1 Roseateles sp. | reverse complement strand
ACGTGAACTTCGCCTGGCCCAACGCCGAGATCGCGGTGATGGGCGCCAAGGGCGCCGTGGAGATCATCTTCCGCGAGGACAAGAAGGACCCGGCCAAGCTGGCCGAGCGCGAGGCCGAATACAAGGCCCGCTTCGCCAACCCGTTTGTAGCCGGCGCCCGCGGCTTCATCGACGACGTCATCCAGCCGCACGAGACGCGCAAGCGCATCTGCCGCAGCTTGGCGATGCTGAAGGACAAGAAGCTGGAGAACCCGTGGCGCAAGCACGGGAACATCCCGCTGTGAGGCGTGCGGTGATGTCCCGCGTTGCAAGCAAGGGCCGCCTTGTCGCGGCGGGCATGCTGGTCGTCGGCATGCTGTGCGAGGCCGCCGCGGCGAATCCGCTGAAGCAGATGCACGAGGCCGGGCTGGCGCTGGCGCGGCAGGAGCTGGCCGCAGCGCGGACGGCCGATGCAAGGGCTCAGGCGGTGGCGCTGGAGGTGGCTGCGCTGAACAGCCTGGGCCGCAGCGTGGAAGCGCTGCGCAGGCTCGACGAGGCCGAAGCCGCCCTGCCGGCCGGCCAGCGCAATGCCGAGCTGCGTGTCAAGGTGTTGCTGCCGCTCAATCGCTGTGACGAAGCCATGCCGCAGTTACAGGCGGCTGTCGATGCCCGTGACGCCGCAGCGCGCCAGGTGATGGGGGCGGCTTACCAGGCCGGCGGCCCGTTGATGACGGCCACCGAGGACCTGCTGGCGCAGGTCTACTGCCATGCGTCGCAGCGGCGCTGGGATGACGCGGTGGCGGCACTGTCCCGCGTGCTGGACCCCATGGACCCCAGCCTGATGCACTACCAGGCGGCTTGGTATGCGGCCCTGCGAAAGCTCGGTGCCGCGCCGCGGTCGTCGTTGGAGGCGGCGTCGACCCAGCTGCCGCGACAGGCCGGTGTTCATGACCTCGGCCATGCCGTGGTCCGGGGCCGCATGGATGTGCGCCAGGCGTTGGCGGAGCTGTCACGCCGCCGGCTGGACCCGGCCGATGCGCAGGACGCCCAGGCGGAAATCCTGTTCTTCGCGGCCGTGGCGGCCGATTCACCCGAGGTGCGGTCCGGCCTGCTGCAGCAACTGGATGCGCTGGCGCCGTTCGGATCCACCGAATGGGTGATGTCCCGGCTGCTGCTGGCGAGCACGCCAAAGGTGGGCGCATGACCAAGGCACGCTGCGCCGCCGAGGCGCACCAGCTCACCGACATCCCCAACATCGGCAAGGCCGCCGCGGGCGATCTGGTGGCGCTGGGCATCCACACGCCGGCCGACGTGAAGCGCATGGACCCGTTCCAGGCCTACGACGCGCTGCGCGACGCCCAGGGCAGCCTGCACGACCCCTGCGTGCTCGACACCTTCATGGCCGCGCACGACTTCATGAACGGCGGGCCCGCCCAGCCGTGGTGGCACTTCACCGAGCAGCGCAAGAAGTTGCTGGGCCAGACGAAATAACGAGGTACTCCATGTTCACCAAGATCCTCATTGCCAACCGCGGTGAAATCGCCTGCCGCGTCATCGCCACTGCCCGCAAGATGGGCATCAAGACGGTGGCCGTCTACTCCGAGGCCGACAAGGACGCCCGCCACGTCGACCTGGCCGACGAGGCCGTGCTGCTGGGCCCGGCGCCGTCGCGCGAGAGCTATCTCGTGGCGGACAAGATCATTGCCGCGTGCAAGCAGACCGGCGCGCAGGCCGTGCATCCCGGCTATGGCTTCCTGTCGGAGAACGAGGACTTCGCCCGCCGCTGCGAGGAAGAGGGCATCGTCTTCATCGGCCCCAAGCACTACAGCATCGCGGCCATGGGCGACAAGATCGCGTCCAAGAAGCTCGCGAACGAGGCGCGGGTCAGCACCATCCCCGGCCACAACGAGCCCATCCTGTCGCCGGAAGAGGCTGTCGAGATCGCCAAGCGCATCGGCTACCCGGTCATGATCAAGGCCAGCGCGGGCGGCGGTGGCAAGGGCCTGCGCGTGGCCTTCAACGACAAGGAATGCTTCGAGGGCTTCAGCTCCTGCCGCAACGAGGCGCGCAACAGCTTCGGCGACGACCGCGTCTTCATGGAGAAGTTCGTCGAGCAGCCGCGCCACATCGAGATCCAGGTGCTGGGCGATGCGCACGGCAACGTGGTCTACCTGCACGAGCGCGAGTGCTCGATCCAGCGCCGCCACCAGAAGGTGATCGAGGAGGCGCCGTCGCCCTTCATCAGCGACGTCACGCGCAAGGCCATGGGCGAGCAGGCCGTGGCCCTGGCCAAGGCCGTGAAGTACCAGAGCGCCGGCACCGTGGAGTTCGTGGTCGGAAAGAACCAGGACTTCTACTTCCTGGAAATGAACACCCGCCTGCAGGTGGAGCACCCGGTCACCGAG
This sequence comes from Roseateles sp., assembly GCA_041914785.1. Taxonomy (GTDB): domain Bacteria; phylum Pseudomonadota; class Gammaproteobacteria; order Burkholderiales; family Burkholderiaceae_C; genus Pelomonas. The sequence goes on along the minus strand of JAYSCT010000133.1, from coordinate 10,200 downwards.
TGCATCACCGGCCTCGACCTCGTCGAGCAGATGATCCGCGTCGCCGCCGGTGAGAAGCTCACCTTCGGTCAGTCCGACATCAAGAAGGACGGCTGGGCCATCGAGTGCCGCATCAACGCCGAGGACCCGTTCCGCAACTTCCTGCCCTCGACCGGCCGCCTGGTGAAGTACCAGCCGCCCGCCGCGAACCTGGAGCAGGGCAGCGAGACGCTGCAGGGCGAGGCCTACGCAGGCGGCCAGTTCGGCGGCGTGCGCGTGGACACGGGTGTGTACGAGGGCGGCGAGATCCCGATGTTCTACGACTCGATGATCGCCAAGCTCATCGTGCACGGGAAGGACCGGACCGAAGCCATCGCCAAGATGCGCGAGGCGCTGAACGGCTTCGTCATCCGCGGCGTGTCCAGCAACATCCCGTTCCAGGCCGCGCTGCTGGCGCACCCCGATTTCGGCACCGGCAACTTCAACACCGGCTTCATCGCCAAGCACTACGCGGATGGCTTCAAGGCCGAGGACGTGCCGCACGACGACCCGCTGTTCCTCGTCGCGCTGGCCGGCTTCATCCGCCGCAAGGCGCGGGAACGCGAGGCCGGCATCAGCGGCCAGCTGCCGGGGCACGAGGTGCAGATCGAGCATGACTACGTGGCGGTCGTGAACCTGGGTGGCGGCCGCACGGAGCAGCACGCCATGCACATCAGCGAGTTCGCCGGCGCGTTGGGCGAGGCGCTGGTGAAGGTGGGCGGCAAGGACTACCGCCTCGTCAGCCGCTCGCGCCTGAACGACGTGCGCATCACCGGCACCGTCAACGGCCAGCCGTTCACGGCCCAGGCCGAGCGCGGCACGGCGAAGAACCCGCTGGCCTACCGCATCCAGCACGGCGGCCGTTCGATGGAGCTGACGGTGCTGAGCCCGCGCGCGGCCGAACTGCAGGCGCTGATGCCCTACAAGGCACCGCCCGACACCTCCAAGCTGCTGCTGTCGCCCATGCCCGGGCTGCTGGTGCACCTGGCCGCGCAGGTGGGCCAGACCGTGCAGGCCGGCGAGCGGCTGGCCGTCATCGAGGCGATGAAGATGGAGAACATCCTGACCGCCCAGCAGGACGTGACGGTGGCCGAGGTGCTGGCCAAGCCGGGTGAGTCGTTGTCCGTCGACCAGCCCATCCTGCGCTTTGCCTGAGGCCGGCGTCGCCATCGTCGGCGCCGGTGTCGCCGGCGCCGCGGCCGCGGTGCGCCTGGCCGAGCGCGGCATTGCCGTCACGCTGTACGAGGCCGTGCCGGAGCCCAGGCCCATCGGCGCCGGCCTGCTGCTGCAGCCGACCGGCCAGCGTGTGCTGGCGGCCATGGGCCTGCTGGACGACGCGCTGGCGCTGGGCACGCGCGTGGACCGGCTGTTCGGCGACACGCCCACCGGCCGCACGGTGCTGGACATGAGCTATCGCCGCTTCCACCCCGAGGCCTATGGCCTGGGCCTGCAGCGCGGCGCGCTGATGGGGCTGCTGTGGAAGCGCGTGCGCGAGCTGGGCATCCGCTGGCAATGCGGCGCGGCCGTCGAGGGCTTCGCGCAGGACGCTGGCGGCGTCACGCTGCGCCGGGCCGATGGCGCGACGGCCCGGCACGCCGCGCTCATCCTCGCCAACGGCAGCTTCTCGCGGCTGCGGGAAGGCATGAAGGTGCGGCAGAGCGGCCGGCTGTTCCCCTGGGGCGCCGTGTGGACCGTGCTGCCGGCGCCCGCGGGCTTCCCGCAGATCGAGCTGCGTCAGCGCTTCCGCTCGGCGTCGCAGATGCTGGGCCTGATGCCCGTCGGCAAGGCCGCGTCGGACGACACGGCGCGCGGCATCAACCTGTTCTGGAGCCTGCCCGTCGCCGAGCTGGACGGCTGGCAGCAGCGCATCGGCCTGGCGGCGCTCAAGCAGCGCATGGCCGATCTGTTCCCCGACGTCGTGCCGCTGATCGCCGGCCTGACCGAAGCGGGCCAGCTCCGCGAGGCGCGCTATGCCGACGTGCACATGGCCCGCTGGCACGACGGCCGCGTGCTGGCCATCGGCGACTGCGCGCACGGCATGAGCCCGCAGCTGGGGCAGGGCGCCAACATGGCGCTCATCGACGCGCACGAACTCGCCGCCGAGCTGGGCGGCGGCGACTGGCCGCAGGTGTTCGAGCGCTACACGCGCCGCCGCCGCGCCCACCTGCGCTTCTACGGCCAGGCCAGCCGTGGCCTCACGCCGATGTTCCAGTCGCACGCCGTCGTCGCGCCATGGCTGCGCGACCGCTTCTTCGGCTGGGGCGGCCGGCTGCCCTACCTCCATCAACAATCCATCGCCACGCTGTCCGGCGTCAAGACCGGCTGGCTGTGGGGACGGCTCAAACTCTGAACGACGCCATGACCACTGCCTCGCGCCCCTTCAAGATCCTCGGCCTGCAACAGATCGCCATCGGCGGCCTCGACAAGCGCCGGCTGCGCCACCTGTGGGTGGACCTGCTGGGCGTGCCGGTGACCGGCAACTTCACCAGCGAGCGCGAGAACGTCGATGAGGACATCTGCACGCTGGGGCAGGGCGCCCACGCGGTGGAGGTGGACCTGATGCAGCCGCTGGACCCGGAGAAGAAGCCCGCCGTGCACGCCACGCCGCTGAACCACATCGGCCTGTGGGTGGACGACCTGCCCGTGGCCGTGCAGTGGCTGGAGTCGCAAGGCCTGCGCTTCGCCCCCGGCGGCATCCGCCGCGGCGCGGCGGGGCACGACATCTGCTTCGTTCACCCCAAGGGCAACGAGCAGTTCCCGTTCGGCGGCGAGGGCGTGCTGATCGAGCTGGTGCAGGCGCCGGCCGACGTGGTGAAGGCGCTGGGCTGACGCCGCGGCCGTCGCGCGCCGGGCTGGCTCGTCGCGCGGGGCGCTGGCTCGTCGCGCGAGGCCCCGGGCCGCGGCCTGGCGCCGCACAGTGGCGGCGTCATCCACTTCTTCGAGAGCAGCCATGGACTGGAAAATCTTCGCCGCGGCACCGCTGGCCGCAGCCCTGCTGGTGGCCAGCGCGGCGCCGCTGTCGCCGCTGAACGGCTGGTCGAGCGGCTCGACCGGCAAGACCTCCAAGGCCTATGCGATGGGCATCGACAGCAGCGTGCAGTTCCAGGGCCAGCGCAGCGTGTCGGTGCAGTCGCAGGAGGGGCTGATCAACGCGGACTCCTATGGCGCCGTCATCCAGAACGCCTTCGGCTACCCGGGGCGGCGGGTGCGCTTCAGCGGCTGGATGCGCAGCGCGGACGTCAAGCAATGGGCGGGCGCGTTCGTGCGTGTTGACGCCGACGGCACCGAGCGCTTCTTCGGCTCCGGCCGCTCCGACCTGAAGACCGAAGACCTGCCCTTCGGCGCCGGCAGCACCACCGCCCAGGACCGCTGGACCGAGGTCAGCATCGTCGTCGACGTGCCCAACACACCGGCGGCGATGGCGTCGGTGGGCGCGGTGGTCGTCGGCGAGGGCAAGGTGTGGCTGAGCGCGATGCGCTTCGAGGAGGTGGGCCCCGAGGTGGCGCTGACGACCGCGCGCATCGGCATGCCGCTGCCCACCGCCGCGCAGCGCGAGGCCGAGGCCCGGCGCCTGGCAGAAAAGGCCACCCGCCGCGTCCCGCCCAACCTCAGCCTCGAATGAGCGCAGCGGCCGCCGACTTGCTGCGGGACTACCGCCCGCGCAGCACGCAGCTGCTGCCGGTCCTCGCGTTCTGGCTGTGCTGGGGGCTGCTGTGCTGGCAGCTGGGCCCCGGTGTTGCGCAGCGCGTGCTGGGTGTCGCGGCGCAGTTCTGGCTGGCCTACACGCTGGCGTGGTGGGCGCTGGCCGCGGCGCGTGGCCGCGGGCCGGCGTGGCTCATGGCGGCGCTGCTGGCGGCCGCATTTGGCGCGCTGCTGGGGCTGCCGCTCACGGCCGACTTCTCCTGGCACCGGTTCCCGGTGGGCGCGGCGCTCGCGGCGCAGCTGCTGCCGGCCATCAGCCTGGCGCTGCTGCTGCACCTGCTGCCGCTGGCCGCCCGCTGGCGGGAGTGGCGCAAGCATGCGGCCGAGGCCGCGCGGCTGCGGCAGGCTGCCGCCGTGGCCGACCTGTCCCGCCAGGTCACGCTGGCCGAGCTGAAGACGCTGCAGGCGCAGGTGGAGCCGCATTTCCTCTACAACACGCTGGCCGGCATCCAGTACCTGGTGCGGCACAACGCCGCGCTGGCCGACCGCATGCTGGGCCGGCTGCACGACTACCTGCGGCTGGCGCTGCCGGCGATGCGCGAGCCCATGTCGACGCTGGCGAAAGAGTTCGCGCTGGCCGATGCCTACCTCGCGCTGATGCAGATGCGGCTGGGCGACCGGCTGCGCGTCACGCTTGACCTGCCCGAGCCGCTGGCCGCCTGGCCGTTCCCGCCGCTGATGCTGGGCAGCCTCGTCGAGAACGCGATCCAGCACGGCATCGAACCCAAGCGCGATGGCGGCGAGCTGCGCGTCGCGGCGCGCGTGCTGGATGGCGGGCTGGCGCTGGAGGTCAGCGACACTGGCATCGGCCTGCAGGCCGCCGCTGCCGGCCACACCGGCGGCACCGGCCTGGGGTTGAGCAGCCTGCGCGAGCGCCTGCTGCTGCTCTACGGCCAGGCCGCCCGCCTGGACGTGACGTCCCGGCCCCAAGGCGGCGTCAGCGCCGTCATCTGGGTGCCGCAACCCCCAGACCGCTGACCGCCATGCCCACCGCCGTGCTGATCGAAGACGAAGCCCTGCCGCGCGCCGACCTGCGCGAGCAGCTGGGCCGCCTCTGGCCCGAGCTGGACATCGTCGGCGAGGCGGAGGACGGGCTGCAGGGGCTGGCGCTCGTGAACGCGCGTCGGCCCGACATCGTCTTCGTCGACATCCGCCTGCCCGGCATGAGCGGCATCGAGCTGGCCCAGGCCATCGGCCGGCAGGTGCACCTGATCTTCGTGACGGCGCTGGACGAGCATGCGCTGAAGGCTTTCGAGCAGGGCGCGGTCGACTACCTGCTCAAGCCACTGCAGCCCGCCCGGCTGGCGCAGACGGTGCAGCGGCTGCAGCAGCGGCTGATGCTGGCGCCGCCGGACCTCAGCGGGTTGCTGCGCTCGCTGCAGGCCGGTGCCACGGCCGGGCCGGCGCAGCCGCTGCGCTGGCTGCAGGTGGGGCAGGGCGACCAGCTGCGGCTCATCACCGTGGGCGATGTGCTGTTCTTCCGCGCCGAGACCAAGTACACGCAGGTCGTCACGGCCACGGGCAACTGGTGGGTGCGGCTGTCGCTGAAGGACCTGGGCGCGCAGCTCGACGGCGACCAGTTCTGGCAGGTGCACCGCAACGCCATCGTGAACCTCGCGCACATCGACTGGGTGGAACGCAATGCCCTCGGGCACATGAGCATCCACCTGAAGCACCACGCGCAGACGCTCAGCGTCAGCCAGAGCTTCCAGGCGCGCTTTAGGCAGATGTAGCCGCCGGCCTTCAGCGCCTGAGGCTGCCCGACAGCTCGACGAGCCGCTCGAACTCCGCGCGGTGGCCGTAGCGGTCCGCGCCGCGCGCGTCGTGGGCGAGCGCCAGGATCTGCTTCGGTCCGTAGTCGCCGATCTGCGTGCCGCCGCGCAGCCACTGGCCCCAGGCCGCCACGGCGACGGCGAAGCGCAGGTCGGCGTCGGCCTTGTCCAGCGCTGGCCAGGCGCCCGCCTTCTCGATGGGCAGCTGCACCAGCTGGCTGTCGGGCTGGCCCGGCGGCTTGTAGCGCAGCTTCAGCCAGGCCAGTTCCTTCGCGTGCGGCGCAGCCGGCCTGGCGGCCTGGCCCTCGCCGTAGCGCAGCGGGTCCACCGTGCCCTTGGCGCCGACGGGGATGACCTCGTACAGCGCCGTCACCGTGTGGCCGGCGCCGATGTCGCCAGCGTCCACCTTGTCGTCGTTGAACTGCTCGCGCGTCAGGTGGTTCAGCTCGTAGCCGATCAGCCGGTACTCCTGCACCAGCGCCGGGTTGAACTCGATCTGCAGCTTCAGGTCCTGCGCGATGACGGCCAGCGTGCTGGTCATCTCGTTGACGAGCACCTTGTGCGCCTCCTGCAGCGTGTCCAGGTAGTGGTAGCTGCCGTCGCCCACGTCGGCGAGCTTCTTCATCAGCGCCTCGTTGTAGTTGCTGTCGCCCACGCCCAGCGTCGTCAGGCCCACGCCGCGCCGGCGCTCGCCTTCCACCAGCGTCTTCAGCTCGTTGGCGTTGGTCACGCCGATGTTGAGGTCGCCGTCGGTGGCCAGCAGCACGCGGTTGATGCCCTCGGCGAGGAAGCCGGCGCGCGCCTGCGCGTAGGCCAGCCGGATGCCGGCCTCGCCGTAGGTGCCGCCACCGGCGTTCAGCGTGTCGATGGCGGCGTGGATGGCGTCCTTGCGGTCGCCCGGCGTGGCCTCCAGTGCCACGCGCGTGCCGCTGGCGTAGCTGACGATGGACACGCGGTCCTGTGCGCGCAACTGGTTGGTCAGCAGGTGCAGTGCCGAGCGCACCAGCGGCAGGCGGTCCTGCGGGCCCATGGAGCCGGACACGTCGACGAGGAAGACGAGGTTGGCCGGTGGCAGGCTCTGCTTGGCCAGGTCCTGCCCCTTGATCGCGATGCGCAGCAGGCCGCGTTCGGCATTCCATGGTGACGCGACGAGGCGGGCATCGACGGCGAACGGCGTGGCCGCGTTGGCGGCCGGCGCCGCGTAGTCGTAGCCGAAGTAGTTGACCAGCTCCTCCACGCGCACCGCGTCGCGCGGCGGCAGCGCGCCGCGGTTCAGGAAGCGGCGCACATTGGCGTAGCTGCCGGTATCGACGCTGGCGCTGAAGGTCGACACCGGCGCCTCGGCGACGCGCTGCCAGGGGCGGTCCTCGAAGGCCGTGTAGCGCGCCGTGGAGGGGGGCGGCGCGACGGCCATCGGCGTGGCGATGTAGGCCGGTGGCGGCAAGGCCATCGCCCGCGCCGGCGGCGGCGCTATCGGCTTGGCGGGCACCGGCAGCGCCACCGGGGTGGGCGGCGGTGGCGGGGTTGGGACGCGCTCGAGTTGCGGCGGCGCGGCATCCTGGCGCTGAGGGGCGGGGGCCGGTTCGAGCTGCCCGCAGCCGGCGAGGCCGGCGGCGATCAGCAAGGCAAGGCCGAGCCGGCGAGGGCTCAGGAACTGGGTCATCTGCAACTCCCTGGGCGATCGGCGCCCTTGTGCGCATCGCAACGCGCCGCGGCGCCGAAACGCCGACAGGCGCCGGCCCCGGACAAACCCGAGCTTTGACCTGCGGCGAAGCGCCGCTTCCCCAACCGCCGCTTCTGCATTCGCGCTGCCGCGCCTAACCTGCACGCAGCAAAACTTGCGCGTGCCGCGCTGGGCTCACCGGCCCGTGGCACACCGGAAGGCGGGGTCACCACAAGCGGCTTCGTGGATTCGGTCGCAAGGCTTTGCCCGGCCGCCGGGGCCAGAATGCGCGACCTTGCCGTTCCGACGCCGCCCGATGCGCCATCTCCTCCTCACGCTGGCCCTGCTGCCCACGCTGGCCCAGGCCTGGGGCAACCACAGCCCCATGTGCTACCGCGCCTTCGAGCGCATGCCCGAGGTCGCCAACGCCGCGGCCGTGAAGGCCGAACCCCTTGTCGATTTCCTGCGTGACCAGGACGCCGCGATTGCCCGCGAGCTGGACGCGCAGGAAGCCTGGGCGCGCGAGCACCTGAAGGGCCATGCGCCGCGCCCCGACGCGCTGCGCTACACGCCCGACGCGGCCCGCAGCGACGCCGACCGCCGCGCCGCCTTCCTGCGCGCGCTGCGGCTGTCGCCGCAATCGAAGCTGTCGCTGTACCTGCAGGTCGACCCGCGCGACCCCGACACCGCGCGCCCCGCCGCCGAGGCTTCCCAGGTCAGCGCCGTGCCCAACAGCAAGGGCGCCACGCAGCGCTTCGTCGCGCTGCAGCCGGGCGAGGCCGTCGCGCCGCTGGCCGTGCTGGCGTCGGCCTGCGACGAGCCCGACTACGGCCATGACCTGAACCTGTTCGACGACAACCCCGGCGCGCCCGCCAACCCGTCCTACGGGTTCGGCAAGCAGCCGTTCGGCAACCCGGCCGTGGCCATCGGCTCGCAGGCGCCGTTCCACATGGGCTTCTTCCACCAGGGCGCCATCTTCAACACGCTGGCGCCCAGCTTCGCGCGCACCTTCACCGAGCTGCGCGTGCAGCAGTACGGCGGCCTGGCCCAGCTGGCCTGGAAGACCGGTCACGCCTACTGGGGCTGGCGCTTCGCCGGCCTGGCGCTGCATCACGTGGAAGACCTGACGCAGCCCTACCACGCCAGCGCCGCGCCCGGCGCCAGCCTGGGCCACATGATGTGGGTCAACCTCAAGGCCCAGCTCGGCGCGCCGGCCGACCGGCAGGGGCTGGTGGTGCTGCAGGGCAACCGCCATTTCGTGCTGGAGCGCTTCCAGACCAACTGGATCATGGACGCCGCCCGCCAGCGGCGCGACGGCCCGCTGGAGCTGGCGTTGCGCGACCTGGCGCTGGACAAGCGCTACCCGCCGTGGAGCCCGGCCTATGTGCGCGACGTCGTGGCCGCCGAGGCCTTCGCGGCCGGCCCGGCGACCGATGCGGCCGTCGTCGTCGGCGCGCCCGCGAAATTCGTCACTGACCCCAATTTCGATTTCGCGGCCAACGAGGCCCAGCTGGGCCCCGAGCTGGCGCGCGACATGCAAGGCCAGCGCGACGCACTGCAGGCGCGCATCGCCGAGTTGCTGGGCCATTTTGGTGCCCACAGCCGCAATGCGCTGCGTGGGCTGTTGACGCAGGTGGACCGGCAGAAGTCCCGCTGAAGTTCGTCGTTGGCGAAATCATTGTCGTTTTCTGGCGCAGAATTGCCTTCCCCGCGAAGGCTATGCTGGAGTCAAACGATATGCGCCACGACCTCACCACCCTCAACCTCGTGCTGGCCATCGAGCAGACCCGCTCGATCACGCGCGGTGCCGCCCAGGAGCACCTGGCGCTCGCCGCCGCCAGCAAGCGCCTGTCCGACCTGGAAAGCCGCCTCGGCGTGCAGCTGTTCGAGCGGCGCGCCCGCGGGGTGGAGCCCACCGAGGCCGGCCGTGCGCTGGTGCGCCACATCCGTTCGCTGCATGCGTCGCTCTACGCCCTCGAAACCGAGGTCATGGAGTTCTCGCGCGGCATCAAGGGCCATCTGCGCATCGCGTCCAACACCAGCGCCATCGCCGAATGCCTGCCGCCGTATCTGGTGGAGTTCTCGCAGGCCCATGCGCAGATCCGCATCAGCCTGGAAGACCTGACCAGCGCCGAGGTGCAGGCCGCCGTCGCCGAAGGGCGCGCGGATGTCGGCATCTTCACGGCGCCCGTGCTGGACAACCGCGTGCAGACCTGGGTGTTCGCCCGCGGCCGCCTGGCAGCGCTGGTGCCGCTGAAGCATCCGCTGGCGCACCGCGAGACCGTCAGCTTCGACGACCTGCTGGCCTACGACCTCATCGGCCTGCACGCTGGCGCCAGCGCGCAGGAGCTGATGCGCGAACAGGCGGCCGCCCGCGGCCAGACGCTGAATGCGCGCCTGCAGGTGCGCGGCTTCGACGGCATCGCCCAGCTCGTCGAGTCGGGCCTCGGCGTTGCCGTCCTCCCTGAGCAACCCGCCGAGCGCTTCACGCGCGTCTTCGGCGTGCGCGCACTGCGACTTGAAGAGTCGTGGGCCGAGCGCGACTATTACCTGGGTGTGCTGCGCCAACAGCGCCTGCCCACCGTGGTGCAACGCTTCGTGGACACCCTTATCCCCCGAGAGAAGCAATGACTGCAAGAACCCTCTACGACAAGCTCTGGGACGAGCATGTCGTGCACACCGAGCCCGACGGCACGGCGCTGCTCTACATCGACCGGCACCTCGTCCACGAGGTGACCAGCCCGCAGGCCTTCGAAGGCCTGGATCTGGCCGGCCGCAAGGTCTGGCGCCTCTCCGCCAACCTGGCGGTCAGCGACCACAACGTGCCCACCACCGACCGCAGTCAGGGCATCGCCGACCCGGTGTCCAAGCTGCAGGTCGACACGCTCGACGCCAACTGCGACCGCTTCGGCATCACGCAGTTCAAGATGAGCGACAAGCGCCAGGGCATCGTGCACGTCATCGGCCCGGAGCAGGGCGCGACGCTGCCCGGCATGACCGTCGTCTGCGGCGACAGCCACACGTCCACGCACGGCGCCTTCGGCG
>JAYSCT010000132.1:0-12716 GCA_041914785.1 Roseateles sp. | reverse complement strand
CCGCCGTTGAGGAAGGCATCGTCGCCGGCGGCGGCGTGGCCCTGCTGCGTGCCCGCCAGGCCGCAGGCGAGATCAAGGGTGACAACCCCGACCAGGACGCCGGCGTCAAGCTGATCCTGAAGGCCATCGAAGCCCCGCTGCGCGAAATCGTCTTCAACGCCGGTGGCGAGCCCAGCGTCGTCGTCAACAAGGTGCTGGAAGGCAAGGGCAACTTCGGTTTCAACGCCGCCAACGACACCTATGGCGACATGATCGAAATGGGCATCCTGGACCCGACCAAGGTGACCCGCACCGCGCTGCAGAACGCTGCTTCCGTAGCCTCGCTGCTGCTGACGACCGAAGCCATGGTCGCCGAGTCCCCCAAGGACGACGCCCCGGCCGGCGGCATGCCCGGTGGCATGGGCGGCATGGGTGGCATGGGCGGCATGGACATGTAAGTCCACGCCGGCGACACACCCGTCGCTGACCAACGAGAAGGGGCTGCGCGAGCAGCCCCTTTTTTCATGCCGGCGACGGCGTCAGTCGCTGGCGCTCGCGGCCGAGCGCATCAAGGTGTAGCTCAGGCCGATGCCGTAGGTGAAGCCCGTCGTCTGCCGCACCAGCGCGCTGTCGCGGTTGGCGGCGCCGGCCAGGCTGTCCAGCCGGCCGAAGGCGTACAGGCGCAGGTCCGGCGTCAGGCTCTTCGCGAGGCTGCCGCCCAGTCGCCACGCGATCAGGCCCGCCTTCGCGTCGAACGCCGGGCGGTCCGGTCGCGCCTCGCCGGCGGTCACGCCATAGAAGGTGGAACCCAGCCGGCGGTCGCCCACCACGGCGCCCACGCTGGCGCCGTAGGCCCAGCCGTCTGCCTGCGGGCGGTGCTGCCAGGCCAGCCGCGGCTCGAAGGTCATGCCGCGGTGGCGGTTCAGGTGGCTGAGCTCGAACACGCCGCGCACCGGCAGCTCCAGCACCAGGCGCTCGGCGGCGCCACGCCCGTTCAGGTACCAGCGCGCCACCGGCCCGGCCTCCACCAGCGTGCCCAGCCGCGGCATGCCCTCGCGCGCGCGCAGCGTCTCCGAGCCCGAGCTCAGCGTGCCGGCAAACGACACGTCCAGCTCGAAGTCGTCGGTGCGCACCGCGCGCAGGCCGGCGCCGTCGCCGTCGGCGCGCAGCACCTTGCCGCGGTAGATCAGATAGGGCAGCACCAGCGCGCGGCGCGCCTGCTGGTCCGAGCCCGGGTAGGCCTGCTGCGAGATGCCGGCGGCGCCCAGGCCCAGCTCCCACAACGGCGGCGCCTCGCGCCGGGCGGCGGGTTCATCGGCCCAGGCGGCGGGGGCGGCCAGGCACAGCAACGGAAGCAGGCGTTTCATGGTGAGGCGCAAAGTGGCAGTGCCGCGCATCATGCCGCCAGCGCGCGGCGGCCGCGCCAGCGTGGCCACCATCCCGGGATGGCAGACAAACCGCAAAAGCGTGAAAAGCTGCTGAAGTGCCGCGGCGCCCATGGGGTTGAGGGGTGGTAAGCGGCGGCAACTCCGCGGGCGCACCGGGACGGCGCCAGATAATCTCGACGCGTCCCTGCCCTCGTCCATGTCCCCACACCTGCATCCTCACGACCTCATCGACCACGCCCTCATGGAGGCCGGTCCGCTGGCGCGCGAGTTGCTGAACCTGGTGCAGGACGAGCTGGACTCGCAGCCTCAGTACTTCCCGCTGCGCGACGCCTGGCGCAAGGTGCGCCCCGGTTTTGCGGCCGACTTCGAGGGCCGCCTCATCGCGCTGCTGCAGGCCGGCCGCCGCGGCGAGGACCCGCTGTACCGCCCGCTGCATGCGGCCGGCCTCGAAGGCCTGAGCCTCGTGGACGAGCACCAGGCGCAGCAGGACGTGGCCATCGCCCACGTCACGCACACGGCCGAGGAGACCAGCCGCGCCGAGTTGCACCAGATCGGCAACTTCTACGCCGCGCTGCGCGGCATCGCCCGCGCCCGCGAGCGCGACAACCCGCTGCGCCCCGCGCTCTACGCCCACGCGCTGCACCATGCGCTGGCGGCCAGCCCGATCCCCGCGCAGGCGCAGTACGAGCTGATGCGCGCCGCCGCCCAGCCGCTGGCCCGCGCGCTGAACCGCCAGTACGTGGCCGCCTGCGCGACGCTGCACGCCGCCGACATCGGCGACATGGTGGCCTCGCACGGCCATGCGCAGACCGACCCGCTGGCCCACCAGCGGCTGGCCGCCGCCCGCGGCATCGGCGCACGGCCGGCGCATGGCACGCTGGACGGCCTGTCGCGCCGCGTCGACGCGGTGAACTCGCGGCCACAGGGCCTCGGTGCCGCCGCGCACCGCGACCCGGCCGCGCCGGCGCCCTTCGTGCGCTCGACCGGGCCGGACATGCTGAGCCGGCTGTACGACCAGATCCTGGCCGACCCGCGCCTGCTGCCGCCGCTGAAGGCGCTGCTGGCGCGGCTGCAGATCGCCGTCGTGCGGCTGGCGCGGGCCGACTCCACGCTGCTGCGCCGCCAGGACCACCCCACCTGGGCGCTGCTGAATCGCGTTGCCGCGCACGGCATGGCCTTCGGCCGCGCCGACGACCCGCGCTTCGTCGACTTCCTGCGCTTCATGGAGGCCGAGGCCCAGCTGCTGGTGGACGCACCGACACCCACCGCCGGCCTGTTCCAGCAGGTGCTGACGCGCGTCGATGCCCACATCGACCAGCAGGCCCGCCAGAGCAGCGAGCGCAACGCCGTCGCGCTGGCCGCGCTGGAACGCGAGCAGCTGCGCAGCGAATGGCGCGAGCTGATCCGCGAGCAGATCGACCACCAGATCGCCGATGCGCCGCTGGGCCCGCGCGTGCACCGCTTCCTGCAGACGGCCTGGGTGGACGTCATCGTCACGGCCATGGTGCGCCACGGCCGCGAGTCGCAGGAGGCGCTGGCCGCGATGGAGCTGGTGGACGCCGTCATCGACAGCCTGACGACGCCGCGCGACATGGCCGACCGCGAGGCGCTGCGCATGCGGCTGCCGGTGCTCATCGAGCGGCTGGTGGCCGGCTGCGACAGCATCCAGCTGCCCGAGGCCAGGCGCGAGCCGCCGCTGACCGAGCTGATGGGCCAGCACGCCCGGCTGCAGCGCGGCCTGCCGGCGCTGGAAGCCGGCGCGCGCCGCCCGGCCGCGCCACCGCGGCCCGACGCGATGGGCAACACGGCGCCGGTGTCGGCCGACGAGATCGTCCGCCGGCTCATGGAAGAGCGCGACTCCCAGGTGCCGTCGCACTGGCTCAGCGTCGACGTCGACCGCGGCGAGCTGCCCACCGTGCCGGTGCAGCTCTTCAACGAGCACGACTCGCCGGACGCCCGCGCCGCGCTGCAGCGCTGGATCGACGGCCTGCAGATCGGCCGCTGGTTCCACCTGTTCATCCAGGGCGACTGGCACACGGCGCAGATCGCATGGATCAGCGAGGGCCGCCAGTTCATGCTGTTCGTGGGCCGCGAGGCCGACGAGCGCCTGCCGCTGACGCGCGGCGCGCTGGAGGCGCTGCTGGCCAACGGCCTCATCACGGCGCTGGAAGACGACAGCGTCGTGCAGCGCGCCGTCGACACGCTGATGAGCGACCTGGACGGCGGCTGAGGTTCAGTGCGCTGGCGGCTCGGGCGGCGGCTCGGCCGCCAGCACCTCGTCGGGCACCGCGCCCGCCGAACGGTGCGCCAGCACCCATTCGCGCAGCGCCAGCGCCACGTCGCCGACGCCGCTCTTCTTCAGCGCCGAGAACAGCGTCACCGCCACATCGGAATGCTCGGTCGACAGGCTGGCCAGGTAGTCGGTCGTGTCGCGCAGGATGGCGTCGGCCTCCTTGCGGTTGAGCTTGTCGGACTTGGTCAGCAGCACCAGCAGCTTGATCTCACCGGTGGCCACGCGCGCGGCGACGAACTCCAGCAGTTGCTTGTCCAGGTCGGTCAGGCCCAGCCGCGAGTCCACCATCAGCACGACGCCGGACAGGCTGCGGCGGATGGCCAGGTAGTCGGCCATCACCTTCTGCCAGCGCTGCTTGGCGGACTTGTTGACGGCCGCGTAGCCGTAGCCGGGCAGGTCGGCCAGCAGCGCGTCGGCGGCGTCCTTCGGGCCCAGCTCGAACAGGTTGATGTGCTGCGTGCGGCCGGGCGTCTTGGACGCGAAGGCCAGGCGTTTCTGCTGCGCCAGCGTGTTGATCGCGGTGGACTTGCCGGCGTTGGACCGGCCGACGAAGGCGATCTCCGGCAGCTCGGTGGCGGGCAGGTGCACCAGCTGGCTGGCGGTGGTCAGGAAGCGCGCGGTGTGCGTCCAGGCCAGCGCGAGCTTCTCGGTGATGGGGGCCGACGCGGTGGCGTCAGCGGGGTCCGAGGTCTCGGCATCAGGGATTTCGTTGGTCATGGGCGGGTCGGGCGCTGTGATTAGGCATTGTAAAATTTGAAGGTTGCGCCCTTTGGAATCCAACAAATCCATGAAGACTGTCGCCATTTTCCTGTCGAGTCTGCTGCTGGCCGCCACGGCCTCCGCGAACGAGCCGGCCGCCGCGCCGGCCAAGCCCGATCTCGCCAAGGGTGGCGCCCTGTCTTCCCAGGTCTGCGCGGCCTGCCACACGGCCGACGGCTCGCGCGGCAGCCCGGCCAACCCCATCCTGGCCGGCCAGCACCCCGAATACCTCGTCAAGCAGTTGACCGAGTTCAAGAGCGGCAAGCGCAAGAACGCCGTCATGAACGGCATGGCCGCGCCGCTGTCGGAAGAAGACATGCGCAACGTCGCCGCGTTCTACGCGAGCAAGACCGTCAAGCCCGGCTTCGCGAAGAACAAGGACACCGTCGCGCTGGGCGAGAAGATCTGGCGCGGCGGCATTGCCGACCGCAGCGTCCCCGCCTGCGCGGCCTGCCATGGCCCGACGGGTGCCGGCATCCCGGCGCAGTACCCGCGCCTGGGCGGCCAGCACGGCGACTACGTGGAGGCGCAGATGGTGGCCTTCCGCAGCGGCGCCCGCGCCAACAATGCCGTCATGAACGGCGTGGCCGCGAAGATGAACGACAAGGAAATCAAGGCCGTCTCCGACTACGTCGCGGGCCTGCGTTGATGCAACGCAAGCTGCCTTGCTGAAGGAAGGCCGGTGTCACGCACCGGCCTTTTTTGTTGGCCGACACTCCGCCTGATGTCCACCGCCCCCGCCTCCCGCCCCTCACCGGCCCGCGAACTGCTGGACCTGCTCGCGTCCATGCGCTTCGCGATCGCGCTGCTCAGCGTGATCTGCATCGCCTCCGTCATCGGCACCGTGCTGCGCCAGAGCGAACCGCTGGGCAACTACATCAACCAGTTCGGCCCGTTCTGGGCCGAGGTGTTCGGGGCGCTGGGCCTGTACACGGTCTACAGCGCGCCGTGGTTCCTGGTCATCCTGGCCTTCCTGGTCGTCTCGACCAGCCTGTGCATCGCCCGCAACACGCCCAAGATCCTGGCGGACCTGAAGAGCTACAAGGAAGGCGTGCGCGAGCAGTCGCTGCAGGCCCACCACCACAAGGCCATCGCCGAGCTGCCCAGCAACCCCGACATGGCGCTGGCCGAGATCGGCAGCACGCTGACGGCACTGGGCTGGAAGGCGCGCGTGCAGCGGCGCGAGCACGGCATCATGATCGCCGCGCGGCGCGGCGCGGCCAACAAGATCGGCTACCTGGCCGCGCACTCGGCCATCGTGCTCATCCTCATCGGCGGCGTGCTGGACGGCAACGCGATGGTCAAGCTGGCCATGTGGGTGCAGGGCAAGGAGATCTACACCGGCTCCGGCTTCATCGCCGACATCAAGCCCGAGCACCGGCTGTCCGCCGCCACGCCGAGCTTCCGCGGCAACGTGTCGGTGCCCGAGCACCAGCGCTCGGGGCTGGCGGTGCTGAACCTGCCCAGCGGCGTGGTGCTGCAGGACCTGCCGTTCGAGATCGAGCTGAAGAAGTTCAGCGTCGACTACTACCCCACCGGCATGCCCAAGAGCTTTGCCAGCGACATCGTCATCCATGACGGCGGCACGCGGCGCGAGGCGACGGTGAAGGTCAACGAGCCGGTCATCCACAACGGCCTGGCCATCTACCAGAGCAGCTTCGACGACGGCGGCAGCCTGCTGAAGCTGAAGGTGCTGCCGCTGGGCGGCGGCCTGCCCATGAGCCTGGACGGCCGCGTGGGCACGCGGCTGGCACTGGGCGACCAGACGCTGGAGCTGGACGGGCTGCGCGTCATCAACGTCGAGAACCTGGCCGGCGAGCCCAGCGCCAGCGGCACCGACGTGCGCAAGGTGGACCTGGGCGAGCGCCTCAGCCAGCACCTGGGCAGCGGCGCCAAGGGCGGCAAGTCCAAGTCGCTGCACAACGTGGGCCCCAGCTTCAGCTACAAGCTGCGCGACGCGGCCGGCCAGGCGCGCGAATTCAGCAACTACATGCTGCCGGTGACGCTGGAGGGGCGGCGCGTCTTCCTGGCCGGCATGCGCGAGTCGCCGGCCGAGAGCTTCCGCTACCTGCGCATGCCGGCCGACGAGAACGACAGCCTGGACGGCTGGCTGCGGCTGCGCCGCGCGCTGGCCGATGCGCCGCTGCGGGAGGCCGCGGCGCGGGCCTATGCCGTGTCCGCCACGCCGTCGGCGCAGCCACAGATGCAGTCGCAGCTGCAGCTGACGGCCCAGCGCGCGCTGACGCTGTTCTCGGGCGCCGCGGCGCAACCCGGTGACGAGGTCAAGGGCGGCCTGCCGGCGCTGTCGCAGTTCATCGAGCGCGACGTGCCCGAGGCCGAGCGCCAGCGCGTCTCCGAGGTGCTGCTGCGCATCCTCAACGGCAGCCTGTTCGAGCTGTACCAGCTGGCCCGCGAGCGCGACGGCCTCAAGCCCTCGCCCATCGACGACGCGACGCAGGCCTTCATGACGCAGGCCGTGATGTCGCTGTCCGACAGCCTGTACTACCCCGCGCCGGTGCTGCTGCAGCTGCAGGAGTTCGAGCAGGTGCAGGCCAGCGTGTTCCAGGTCGCCCGCGCGCCGGGGCAGAAGCTCGTCTACCTGGGCGCCCTCTTGCTCATCGTCGGCGTCTTCGCCATGCTCTACATCAAGGAGCGGCGGCTGTGGGTCTGGATCGCGCCGAGCGCCGACACTGCCAGCTCGCAGGTGCGCATGGCCATGTCCAGCACCCGCGAGTCGCCCGACAACGCCACGCTGTTCGCGCAGCTGAAAGCAGCCGTGCTGAAGGACAAGACATGAACACCACCACCTTCGACCTGCCGCGCCGCCATGCGCTGCAGCGCCGCGACGCGCTGGACTGGGTCTTCGCCGCCCTCGTGCTGCTGGGCGGCGGTTACGCGTTCAGCCGCTACCACGCCAGCATGGACGTCTACGAGCAGGGCATCCTGGCCTGCGCGATGCCGTCGCTGATTGCGCTGGGCTGGTTCTGGAAACCGCTGCGGCTGCTGTGCGTCGCCACCGGCGCCGCGGCGCTGCTGGCCATCGCGCTGTACGCACGCCAGACCGACGGCTTCGGCGCCGACCTGGCCGCCGCCGAGCAGGTCTTCCTGCTGAAGTACATGCTGTCCAGCCAGAGCGCCATCCTGTGGATGAGCCTGCTGTTCACGATGAGCATGCTGTTCTACTGGGGCGGCTTCTTCACCGGCGCCGGGCGCAACAGCGTGGCCGAGGTCGTCGGCTCCAAGCTGGCCTGGGGCGGCGTGTTCATGGCGCTGGTGGGCACGCTGGTGCGCTGGTACGAGAGCCACCAGATCGGCCCCGACATCGGCCACGTCCCGGTCAGCAACCTCTACGAGGTGTTCGTGCTGTTCTGCTGGATGACGACGCTGTTCCACCTGTACTACGAGCAGCGCTTCGCGACCCGCTCGCTGGGCGCCTACGTGATGCTGGTGGTGACCGGCGCCGTCGGCTTCCTGCTCTGGTACACGGTGGCACGCGAGGCGCAGGAGATCCAGCCGCTGGTGCCGGCGCTGCAGAGCTGGTGGATGAAGATCCACGTGCCGGCCAACTTCGTCGGCTACGGCGCGTTCGCGCTGGCGGCCATGGTGGCGCTGGCCTACCTGCTGAAGACGGCCTCCACGCGCGCGCTGCTGGTGGGGCTGGTGGGCGTGCCGGGCCTCATCGTCGCGCTGATCGCCGCGGTGCGGCTGTTCGGCGACATCACGCCCGAGACGGCCACCGGCCTGGTCGGCTGGGCCGGCAAGATCCTCGGCGTCATGGTGTTCCTGGGCCTGTGCATCGCGCTGCGCCGGCCCCTGAGCGCCCGCCTGCCCGACCTGCCCCAGCTCGACGACCTGATGTACAAGGCCATCGCGCTGGGCTTCGCGTTCTTCACCATCGCCACCATCCTGGGCGCCTTCTGGGCCGCCGAGGCCTGGGGCGGCTACTGGAGCTGGGACCCGAAGGAAACCTGGGCGCTCATCGTCTGGCTGAACTACGCGGCTTGGCTGCACATGCGGCTGATGAAGGGGCTGCGCGGCATGGCGTCGGCCTGGTGGTCGCTGGTGGGCCTGCTGGTGACGACGTTCGCATTCCTGGGCGTCAACATGTTCCTGTCGGGCCTGCACAGCTACGGCACGCTCTGAGCGTGTGAGGGCCCGCGGCGCCACCGTGCTGGCATGACACACGCCCGCATCTACCTCGTCGACGACCACGCGATGGTGCGCCAGGGCCTGCGCGCGCTGCTGGGCCAGGCCGGGCACGAGGTGGTGGGCGACAGCGGCGACCTCACCGTGGCGCTGGCCGAACTGCAGCAGCTGACGCCCGACATCGTGCTGGTGGACCTGTCACTGGGCGAGCGCTCCGGCATGGAGCTGCTGGAGGAACTGCAGCGCCGCCAGCTGCCCGTGCGGCCGCTGGTGCTGACGATGTCGGCCCAGCCGCGCCACGTGGGCATGGCGCTCAAGCTGGGCGCCTGCGGCTATGTGCTCAAGGGCTCGCCGTCGGAGGAGCTGCTGCAGGCCATCGCCGCGCTGCGCGCCGGCCGCCGCCACTTGGGCCAGGGCGTGGCCGAGCTGGCCGCGAACGCGCTGGCACAGGGCGACGGCCAGGACCCGTTCGCCAGCCTGTCGGTGCGCGAGCGCCAGGTCGTCACGCTGGTCGTCAACGGCCACTCCAGCAACGAGATCGCCGCCGCGCTGCACCTGTCGCCCAAGACGGTGGACAGCTACCGCAGCCGGCTGATGGCCAAGCTGGGGGCGCCGGACGTGACCGCGCTCGTGAAGCTCGCCCTGCGGCACGGCCTCATCAGCGACGACAGCTGAGCCGACCGCCCCTCGGCCGGTGCAAATGCACAGCCCCAACGCCGCCTGACGGCTGCAATCAAGAACTCCCGGCATCGGCCGGCCGGCAGGGTCCCTAGATTGCCCCCTCATGAATGCCGCCGAACTCCCCGCCCCCGCCGCCCGCGAGGCGCAGCGCCTGCAATGCCTGGCCGACCTGGGCCTGGGCGCGCCGCCCGCCCATCCCGAGCCCGATGCCGTGCTGGATGGCCTGGTGCGCTGCGCGGCCCACCTGCTCGGCTTCCCGATCGCGCTGGTCAGCCTGGTGAGCGAGCAGCGCGTGTGGTTCAAGGCGCGCTACGGCACGGAGCTGGCCGACGTCGATCGCGACGCGGCCTTCAGCAGCCACACGCTGCAGGCCGAGGGCCTGTTCGAGGTGCCCGACGCGCTGGCCGACCCGCGCTTCGCCGGCAGCCCTTGGGTGACCGGCCACAACCCCGAGAACCTGCGGCTGCGCGCCTACGCCGGCCTGCCGCTGCGGCTGGACGGCCTGACGCTGGGCGCACTGTGCGTGGCCGACACCGTGCCGCGCCGGCTGGACGCCGTGCAGGCCACGCTGCTGGCCGACCTGGCCGCCGCCGTGGCCGCCTGGTTCAGCCACCGCCGCGAGCATGTGGACCTGCTGGCCAGCCGCGCCGACCTGCAGGACCGCGCCGAGCTGCTGCTCAGCCTCAGCCGCGAGACGCCCGGCATGCTGTTCCAGTATCGCAAGCCGCCGGGCCGCAAGGGCACGCTCAGCTTCATCAGCGGCCAGGCCGACCAGGTGCTGGGCCCGCTGGCACCGCTGCAGCCGCCGGCGCTGCATGCCTACCTGCCGCGCTGCCACCCGGACGACCTGCGCGACCTGCTGCGCTGCATGAGCGACGCCGCCCACGCGCACCAGCCCTGGCAGCACCTGTTCCGCGTCTGCCTGCCGGGCCACGCGGCGCCCAGCTGGCGCTCGGCCCACGCCAGCCCGTCGCGGCTGGCCGACGGCACCGTGCTGTGGCACGGCTTCATCGCCGACGTGGACGAGCATGTCGAGATCGAGACGCTGCGCCGCGACAAGCTCGCCGCCGAGCGCGCCAGCGCCGAGAAGAGCGCGTTCCTGTCGCGCGCCAGCCATGAGCTGCGCACGCCGCTGAACGCCGTGCTGGGCTTCAGCCAGCTGCTGCTGATGGACGACGAGCCCCTCACCGCCCGCCAGCGCGAGCGGCTGGAATGGGTGCAGGGCTCGGCCCGCCAGCTGCACGAACTCGTCGACGGCCTGCTCGACCTGGACCGCGCCGAACGCCGGCACGACACGCCGGCCAACGGCCGCATGGGCGACGCCTTCACGCTGCTCTACATCGAGGACGAGCCGCTGAACACGCTGCTGGTGCAGGAGGCGCTGCGCGACCGCCCCGACTGGCGGGTGCTGCACGCCGCCGACGGCGTCAGCGGGCTGGCCATCGCCAGGACCGAGAAGCCCGAGGTGGTGCTGGCCGACATCAACCTGCCCGGCATCAGCGGCCTGGACGTCGTGCGCGAGCTGCGCGCCGACACCGGCCTGGCGCAGACGCTGTGCATCGCGCTGTCGGCCGACGCGACGCCCGCGCAGATCGACCGCGCGATGGCCGCCGGCTTCGACGACTACTGGACCAAGCCGATGGACGTGCTGGAGCTGGCCGGCCGCCTGGCCGACGCGCTGGCCCGCCACGGCGGCCGCTGACCCCGCAAGAACGACGACGACCACGCCAGGGAGACCCGATGCACGCCCCAACCTGCCACCTGCCGCCCGGCACCTCGCCGCCCGCACCGGCCGACACCGGCGCCGCACCGGACGCGTCCTGCCGGTCCTGCGCGGACATGCTGTCCTACATCGCCCACGAGATCGGCAACCCCGTCAACGCCATCCGCGGCTTCGCGCAGCTGATGCAGGCGGCACCGCTGCCCGCCAGCCAGGCCGAGCGGCTGTCGCACAACCTGGAGGCCATCGACCGCGTCAAGCACCTGCTGTCGGACGTGGGCGACATCGCGCGCATGGAGTCGGGCCAGTTCCGCGTCGAGACCCGCAGCCTCGAACTGGGCGGCTTCCTGGGTAAGGCCTGCGCGTCCGCCCAGGCCCAGGCCACGCTCGCCGGGCTGCAGCTGGCGCTGCACCTGCCTGCGGGCCCGGTGCAGGTGCGCGCCGATGAACGCCGGCTGCGCCAGTGCCTGGACAACCTGCTGTCCAACGCGCTGAAGTACGGCCACGGCGGCGGCCGCATCGACATCGAGGTCGAGCGGCATGGCGACCACGCCGTGCTGGCCGTGCAGGACCAGGGCGACGGCTTCAGCGACAGCCAGATGGCCCAGCTGTTCGAGCCCTACAACCGCCTGGGCCGCGACCGCGGCGCCATCCCGGGCACCGGCCTGGGCCTGACGCTGACGCGCGAGCTGATGCGCGCCATGGGTGGGCGGCTGCAGGTGCACAGCGACGGTGCCGGCAGCGGCGCCCGCTTCGAGCTGCTGCTGCGCGCCGCCGACGCCTGAGCGCCGCGCTTCAGTGGGCCGCTGCGCGGCGCCGCGCCAGCTTCACGCGGTACATGGCCGCGTCGGATTCGCGCAGCACGTCCTCGGCGCCCGCGCGCTGCGGGTCCAGGCAGGCCACGCCGACGCTCGCGCCCGCATAGTCCACCTGCTGCGCCCCGGCCGCATAGCGGCCCGCCGTGGCCGCCGCCAGGCGCTCGCGCATCAGCTGCGCAGCCGCGGCGCCGTCCTCCGCGAGCTTGGGGCCCAGGCCCACGACGACGAACTCGTCGCCCCCCATGCGCGCCAGCACATCGCCGGCGCGCAGCGCGGCCTGCAGCTTGCGCGCGATGCCGCGCAGGAACTCGTCGCCGGCATCGTGGCCGTGGCTGTCGTTGATCTGCTTGAAGCCGTCCAGGTCGATGGCGCCGGCCAGCAGCCAGCTGCCGGTGCGCTGCGCCAGAGACGTCAGCCGCGCCAGCTCCTGCGCCAGCGCGCGGCGGTTCATCAGACCGGTCAGCGGGTCGGTCAGCGCCTGCGTGCGCAGCTCGGCGTTGGCCTGCTGCAGCTGCTGCACCAGGCGCTCGCGCGCCACCTGCTGCTCTATGAGGCCGGCGAACAGCTTGAGCACATGGCCCGCCTGCGGCGACAGCGGCCGGCGCTGCGAGCTGGCCGCGCACAGCGTGCCGTACAGCGCGCCGTCGTCGGTGTGCACCGGCGTGCTGACGTAGGTCTGGATGCCCAGCAGCCGCGCGGCCTCGGAGTCGGCCCAGACCTCGCCGACGTTGTCGGTGTAGGGGCGCCCCTCGTCCAGCGCGCGCTTGCACAGCGTGTCGCCCCAGGGCACGGACAGGCCCTCGGGGATCTGCAGGTTCTGCGAGTTGCGCGCGTAAACGATGTGCTGCATCCCCTCGGCCAGGTCGACGGTGGTCAGGTAGTCAGACCTGCAAAATCAAATTCCACGAGATTCGGTGACGGGACGGCCACGG
>JAYSCT010000131.1:0-12915 GCA_041914785.1 Roseateles sp. | reverse complement strand
ACGAGCCAAGGGCGCTCTGCGCCAGCGGCTCAATTGAGAAGATACAAGGGGACGACGATGCTTGCGGCGTCAAGCCGCAAGCACATCGCCCAAGGCGGGCCGGCTTGGGAGCGGCCCGGCGCTCGGCCCGCAAATTCCGTTTGGCATGAGGCCGCCAGCCCGGCGTAGACACATGATGAAGAACTTCGCGCTGTGCGCAGCGCTGCTCGCCCTCGCCCCGGCGGTCCAGGCCGCCTCCTGCAAGCCCGCTCCGCTGGGCGACGCCACGCTGTACTTGCGCGGCGGCCTCAACAACTGGGCGGCGCAGGACGAGCAGGCCTTCGAGTACCGCTGCGATGCCTACTTCCTCAACCTCAAGGCCAGCGGCCCGCAGGAGTTCAAGCTCGCCGACGAGGACTGGACACCCGCCCTCACCTTCGGCGGCGACGCCCAGGGCCGGCCGGCCCGTGGCGCCAACGGCAACCTGAAGCGCGCCTTCACCGGCGAGCACACGCTGCGGCTGGCCATCGCGGCCGACGGCAGCGCGACGCTGACGGTGGGCCCCAAGACCTTCAAGCCCACGCCGCCGCGCCCCATCACCGACCGCGCTGCGCTGACCACGCACTTCAACTCGCGCGCCAGCGAGAGCAAGACGCCCTTCGGCGCCCAGCCCGCGGGCACGGAGTTCACGTTCAGCGTCGGCAACGACGCGCCCGGCCTGAAGCAGGCCACCCTCGTCATCGAACGCCGCCGCATGACCGGCAACCAGGAACAGCTGGACTACGAACCGCTGGCCCGCATCGCGATGACGCCGCACTCACGTGGCCTGGGCGTGGGCTTTTCCACGCGCTACCGCTTTGCCGACACCGGCATCTACGGCTACTGGTTCGAGCTGGAGATGTACGACGGCACGCGCTACGCACTGCAGAACAACCGCGATACCGTCTACTGGACGCGCGAGAAGGGCAGCATGGGCCCGGCCACGGTCGAGCGGCTGCCGGCCAGCACGCGGCACATCCGCCGCTACCGGCAGACCATCTACGCGCCCGACTTCAAGGTGCCGGACTGGGCGCGCGACATCGTCTACTACTACGTCTTCCCCGAGCGCTTCCGCAACGGCGACAAGGCCAATGACCCGCGCCCCGGCGGCGGACGAGCACAGGACCGCTACCAGGATCGCGATGTGGAGCGCCACGCGAGGTGGAACGAGAAGCCGTTCAAGCCAGGCACGGGCGACGGCTCCGACGCGCTCTTCAACAACGACTTCTTCGGCGGCGACCTGCAAGGCCTCATCGACAAGCTGGACTACATCAAGAGCGTCGGCGCCAACGCGCTGTACCTGACGCCCGTCTTCCGCGCGCCCAGCAACCACAAGTACGACGCGGCCGACTACAAGCAGATCGACCCCGCCTTCGGCAGCAACGACGACTTCGTGCGCCTGTGCGCCGAAGCCGCCAAGCGCGGCATCCGCGTCATTCCGGACACCTCGCTGAACCACGTCGGCGCGGACTCGCCGTACTTCAACCGGTTTGGGAATTTCCCGGCGGGCGGCGCCTTCGACAACGGCAAGATCAACCCGGCCTCGCCCTACGCCAGCTGGTTCAAGTTCAAGCCGGACGAGAAGGATCCCGCCAAGCAATACCAGGGCTGGGTGGGCGTGGCCGACCTGCCGGAGATCGACAAGAGCAGCCCCGCCTTCCGCGCCTACGCCTACCGCGACGCCGACTCGGTGACGAATCTGTGGCTGGACCGCGGCGCCGCCGGCTGGCGCATGGACGTGGCGCCTTGGGTGCCGGACGACTTCTGGCGCGAATGGCGCCAGGCGGTGAAGTCCAAGAAGCCCGATGCGCTGACGGTGGCCGAGACCTGGTTCGACAGTTCCAAGTACTTCCTCGGCGACATGTTCGACAGCACGATGAACTACATCTTCCGCAACGCCGTGCTGGACTACGCCGCCGGCAAGAGCGGCAAGGCCATGGCCGCCAACCTGGAGCTGATGCGCGAGGCCTACCCGCCACAGGCGTTCTCGGCGCTGATGAACCTGCTGTCCACGCACGACCAGCCGCGCGCGCTGCACCACTTCGGCGAGGACCGCGACCTGGCCCAGGCCAAGCAGCGGCTGCGCCTGGCCGTGTTCTTCCAGATGACCTACCCCGGCTCGCCCACCATCTACTACGGCGACGAGGTGGGCCTGGGCGGTGGCGACGACCCGTTCAACCGCGCGCCCTATCCCTGGGCCGACGAAGGCGGCCAGCCCGACGAGGCGCTGCTGGCCGACTTCCGCCGCCTGACGCGGCTGCGCCACGAGCTGCCCGTGCTGCGCCACGGCACGCTGCAGGCGCCGCTGCACGTGGACGAACAGGTCGTCGTGCTGGCCCGCCGGGACGGCGCCACCTGGGCCATCACCGCCACCAACAACAGCGACAAGCCCCGCACCGTCAAGGTCGCGCTGCCCTTCCCTGCCGAGCGGCTGCGCGACGCGCTGGGCGGCGAGTCCGTGGCCGTCAAGGACGGCTCGCTGCAGCTCACCGTGCCGCCACTGTTCGGCCGCGTGCTCGTCAACCCATGATCCACAACCCGCTCGGCCACACCGGCCTGACCGTGTCCGCGCTGGGCTTCGGCGCCATGCACATCCACGACGAGCGCACCTCGGAGGCCGAGGCCGGCGCGCTGCTCAACCGGGTGCTGGACGAAGGCGTCACCCTCATCGACACCGCCCGCGGCTACGGCCTGAGCGAGGAACGCATCGGCCGCCACATCGCGCACCGCCGCCGCGAGTTCGTGCTGTCCACGAAGGTCGGCTACGGCGTCGAAGGCGTGCCTGACTGGACCTACGACTGCATCGTCCGCGGCGTGGAACGCGCGCTGCGGCTGATGAAGACCGAAGTGCTGGACATCGTGCACCTGCACTCCTGCCCGCTGCCGGTGCTGCAGCGCGGCGACGTCGTGCGCGCGCTGCTGGACTGCCGCGCCGCCGGCAAGCTGCGCGTGCCCGCCTACTCAGGCGACAACGCCGAGGTCGACTTCGCCATCGCCAGCGGCGCCTTCGGCAGCCTGCAGACCTCCATCAGCCTGTGCGACCAGGCCCACCTCGCACAGCGCGCGGCGCTGGCCGACCATGCCGGCATCGGCGTCATCGCCAAGCGCCCGCTGGCCGGCGCCGTCTGGCGGCTCGCGCAGCGCCCCGATGACCACGCCGAGGGCGCCTACTGGGACCGCTTCAAGGCCATGGGCCTGGTGGGTGCCGAGGACTGGGCCGACGTGGCGCTGCGCTTCGTCGCCTTCCACACGGGTGCCGCCAGCGCCATCGTCGGCACCGCCAGGCCGGCCAACCTGCAGCGCAACCTGGCTGCCGTGGCGCGCGGCCCGCTGCCGGCCGACCTGGCCGTCGCCATCCGCGGCGCCTTTCGCCAGCACGGCGGCGACGCCTGGCCGGGCCTGATCTGAACGCCACCCCTCGGCCGCGCGGTTAGAACCGGCGGCCGCCGCGGCCGGCTTGACGCATGATGCGGGGGTGATGCCGCCGCCCACCGCCCGCCTGCACCGCCGCCGCTGCCTGGCCCTGCCCCTGCTGCTGGCCGGCCGCCCGATGCTTGCCCAGCCGACGGACGCCGTGCGCGTGCCGCGCCACATCACCATGCCCGACCCGCAGCTGGCCTATGTGCGCCGCCTCGTCGAGCTGGCGCTGGCCCGCGCCGGCAGCCGGCTGGAGGTGCGGCCGGTGGACCTGGACATGGCGCAGGGCCGCACCTTCATCGAGCTGGCCTCGGGCCGCAGCCCCGTGGACCTGCTGTGGACCGTGACCGACCGCGACCGCGAGGCCAGCGGCCTGCTGCCGGTGCGCATCCCCATCGACCGCGGGATGATGGGCTGGCGGCTGCTGCTGGTGCGCCGCAAGGAGCTGCCGCAATGGGCGCGCGTGCGCAGCCTCAAGGCGCTTACCGGCCTGCTGGCCGGCCAGGGCCACGACTGGCCCGACACCACCATCCTGCGCGCCAACGGCCTGCAGGTGGGCACCAGCAGCAGCTACGAGGCGCTGTTCCGCATGCTGGCCGCCGGCCGCATCGACTACTTCCCGCGCGCCATCCTGGAGGTGGACGCCGAGCTCGCCGGCGGCCGCCACCCCGACCTCGCCATCGTGCCCGACCTGATGCTGCACTACCCCGCCGCGGCCTATCTGTTCGTCAGACCCACCCGGCCCAAGCTGGCCGCCGAGCTCAAGGCCGGGCTGGAGGCCGCGGTGGCGGACGGCTGCTTCCAGCGCCTGCACCGCGAGCAGTACGCGGCCGTCCTCAAGGCCCACCCGGTGTCGGCACAGGGCGTGCTGCGGCTCAGCAACCCGCTGCTGCCGCCCGAGACGCCGGTGCAGCGACGCGAGCTGTGGCTGCAGCCGGGTGACGCCGGCTGAGACGCGCCCGACGGCAGGCAGCGGCTGGCATGATCGGTCTGCATGACCCGCCTGCCGGCAACCGCCTTCAACCGCCGCGCCCTGCTGCTGGTGGCCGGCGCCGGGCTGGCCACGTCACGCGCTCGCGCCGAGCCGGTCAAGGTCTGGCTGCCGCGCAGCATCGGCGTGGCCGACCCGCAACTGCTCTACATCCGTCGCCTCGTCGAGCTGGCACTGGAACAGGCCGGCGTGGAGGTGGCGCTGACGCTGGTGGACAAGGAGATGGCCCAGGGCCGCAGCCTGCTGGAGCTGGCGCGCGGAGACGGCCCACTGGACCTGATGTGGACCATGACCACCCGCCAGCGCGAGACCTCCGGCCTGCTGCCGGTGCGCATTCCCATCGACCGCGGGCTGATGGGCTGGCGGCTGCTGCTGGTGCGCCGCGATGACCTGACCCGCTGGCGGCGGCTGCGCAAGCTTGCGGACCTGCGCCCGCTGCTGGCGGGTCAGGGCCATGACTGGCCCGACACCGAGATCCTGCGCGCCAACGGCCTGAAGGTGCTGACCAGCGCCACGCACGATGCGTTGTTCCGCATGCTGGCCAGCGGCCGCTTCGACTACCTGCCGCGCGCCATCATGGAGGTGGACGCCGAGCTGGCCGACAACCGCCACCCGCGGCGGGCCGTCGTGCCGGGCCTGATGCTGCATTACCCCGCCGCGTCCTACCTGTTCGTGTCGCCGCGCCGGCCCGACCTGGCCCGGCTGCTGCAGGTCGGGCTGGAGAAGGCCGTGGCCGAGGGCAGCCTGCAGCGGCTGCACCAGGCGCACTTCGGTGCCGCGCTGCGCGCCTACCCGGTGTCACGCGAGGGCGTCATCCACCTGAGCAACCCGCTGCTGCCGCCCGACACGCCACTGCAGCGGCGCGAACTGTGGCTACGGCCCGGGCAGGACTAGGGCCGGTTCACACGCGGGGAGCAGGCCCCAGCCGGCTCGACAGCGGCGGCAACCGGCTCGTGCCGCCAACCAGGCGCTGGTCGTGGCGGTAGTCGTCGGTGGCCCGCACCTGCCAGTCGCGGCCATGGGCTGCGGCCAGCGCGCGCGCCAGTTCGTCGAAGCGCCAGGCCTCCTGCGCGTTGCTGTCCAGGTGGTGCACGCCGGGCTGCGGCCGCTCGACGAGCGCCAGCAGCGCCGCCGCCGTGTCGGCCATGAAGGAGCAGGCCGGCGTCCACAGCCGGCTGGCCGCCACGCGGCCGTCGCGGCGCTGCCAGTCGTCCAGCGCCATCAGCATGTTGTTGCCGGGCTGGGTCGGGTCGATCTGCCAGCCGATGCGGGCAATGGCCGCGGTCGCGCTGGCGGCGCGGATGGCGTCCTCGCACGCGATCTTGTAGCGCCCGTAGTCGTCCGTGGCGGTGCGCGCGTGGGCCACGTCATGCGGGCCGTCCGGCGAGTTGCCGAACACCATCGCCGTGCTCGTGAACACGAAGCGCTCGCAGCGCGCCGCGACAAACCCGGCAAAGCGCGCCGAGCCCATGCCCAGGTGCGCGATGGCATCGGGCTGCAGACCGGCGAGCCAGGCGGCGGACGCCGCCTCGTCGTCCGGATTCACCGCTGCGCGGTCCCAGCCGACGACCTCGTGCCCCGTGGCACGCGCCGCCTCCGCGAGCCGCGGCGCCAGCGTACCGTTCAGGCCGGTGACGAGGATCTTCAAGACAGCACCCAGCCCCAGGGCTTGAGCGGCTTACCCTGCCAGGTCTGCGGCTGCGCAGACAGGTTGACGGCCACGCGCACGACATCCGCCCCCAGCCGGCGCTCGAACGCGACGACACCGGCCGGCGCATCCAGCAGCGCCACCGGCGCGCCGTACTGCCCGGCGGCCAGCGCCGGGTGCTGGTGCTTGAGCGCGATGAGCTGCTGGTAGAAACCGGTCAGCTCGTAGCTGCCCCACGCGATGGCGTCCTTCTCGAAGAAGGCCAGCCGCTTCGTGAGCCGCGACTCCTGGCCGTTGTAGATCAGCGGCATGCCGGGCAGCGTGAACGTCAGCACGGCCAGCGCCTGGTAGGCGTCGCCGTACAGCTCGGCGTCGGTGCCATGCCAGGAGTTGAAATCGTGGTTGCTCGTGAAGCGCATGCGGTAGGCATGCGCCGGGTAGCCGGCCGGCTGCTGCTTCAGCCAGCCCTTCAACAGGGGTGTGCCCGCCTCGCCCTTGCCGATCTTCTTGAACACCTCGTCGGCCAGGTCCCACGAATAGGTCATGTCGAAGGCGCCGCTGGTGTGCAGTTCCTTCGCGTCGGACTCGGCCAGCATGAACATCGGCTTGAGCGCGTCCAGCTCGCGGCGCGTGCGCACCCAGAAGTCGGTGGGCACGAGGCTCGCCACATCGCAGCGGAAGCCGTCCAGGTCCACCTCACGCACCCAGAACCTCATCGCGTCGATCATGGCCGTGCGCAGGGCCTCGCTGCTGTAGTTCAGCGCGATGACGTCGTCCCAGTGCTCCTCGCCGGGCTGGCCCTCGTTGAACGTCACGGCGTAGATCTCGCCCTTCGCGTTGAGCTTGAACCAGTCCTTGTGCGCGGTAGCCCAGGGGTGGTCCCAGGCCGTGTGGTTGGCCACCCAGTCGAGGATGACCTTCAGCCCCAGCTTGTGTGCCGCGGCCACGAACGACGTCGCGTCGGCCAGCGTGCCGAACTCGGGGTTCACGGCCGTGTAGTCGCTGATCGAGTAGTAGCTGCCCAGCGTGCCCTTGCGGTTGAGCTTGCCGATGGGCTGCCAGGGCATGACCCACAGGATGTCCACCCCCAGCGCCTTGATGCGCGGCAGGTCGGCCTGCACGGCGGCCAGCGTGCCTGCGGCCGAGTACTGGCGCACGTTGACCTGGTAGATGACGGCCTGGCGGGTCCAGGGCAGATGGGGCATGTCGGCAGCGGCGGTGGCGGTGGCACTCATAGTCGGCAAAGCCAGGGCGGTGGCGGCGGTCAGCAACGTGCGTCGGTTGGGGTGGTAGCTCATCACGGACTCACATCGGCTTGGCCGCACAGTGCTGGGCGATGTAGGCCGCGTGGTCCGGCATGAACTCCACGCACTTGGCGATGACGTGGCGCACGCCTTCGAGGTACTCATGCGTGGCCTCGACGTCCTGCAGTTCAGCAAGCGGGTGATGTCGTCGGGGCACGAGGTTCTGGCCTTCCATGACCTGGATCCAACCGACCTCGGCGAACAACTCGTTGTCGCGGCGGACGACACGGCCGTGGCTGCGGTAGAGATCGAGCTTTTCCTGCAAAGCCTCCGGCACGGACATGTGGGCACAGTCCAGCCAGAACACCGAGTCGTCGCGCTGGTTCAGGTGGTAGTGCAGGATGACGAAGTCACGGATGCGTTCGTAGTGGAAGCGGCTATGCCGGTTGAACTCAGCGATGTCGGTCGGGCTGAAGCCCCGATCCGGGAAGAAGTCGATCAGCTGCTGGATGGCCGTCTGGATCAGGTGGATGGAAGTGGACTCCAGCGGCTCGAGAAAGCCGCTGGACAGGCCGATGGCGACGACGTTTTCCTTCCAGGCCAGCTTGCGCATGCCGGTCTTGAAGCGAATGGGGCGCGGATCGGCCAGTGGCTTGCCGTCGAGATTGGCCAGCAGCGTCGCAGCGGCCTCGTCGTCACTGATGTGGGCGCTGCTGTAGACATGGCCGTTGCCGATGCGGTGCTGCAGCGGGATGCGCCATTGCCAGCCGGCGCGGTGGGCAGTGGAGCGGGTGTAGGGCGTTAGCGGCGAGACCGACTCGGACGGCACGGCCAGCGCGCGGTCGCAGGGCAGCCAGTGCGTCCAGTCCTCGAAGCCTGTCTGCAGCGTCTGCTCGATCAGCAGGCCGCGAAAGCCCGAGCAGTCGATGAACAGGTCACCCGTGACGCGCTCGCCGCTTTCCAGCACGACGGCGTCGACATGCCCGGAATGAGCGCCCTCGCCTAGCCGTGTGGCATGCGTGATCCTGCCCTCGGTGCGAAGCACGCCGCGCGCCTCGCTGAGCTTGCGCAGGTAGCGCGCGTAGAGGCTGGCGTCGAAGTGGTAGGCATAGGCGATCTCGGACAGCGGCGAATTGCCGAGGTCGGTTCGCGGCGGCATGAACTTGTTGGCCAGCGCGGCCATGCGCGAAATGCTGTACTGCTCCAGTGGCTGCGCTCGCCCCAGCGAGCGCATGCGCTGCCAGTACTGCTCGAACTGCACGGTCCACAGGTCCTGCCCGAGCTTGCCGAAGCCGTGCATGTAGCGGTCGCCCACGCGCCCCCAGTTCACGAACTCGATGCCTAGCTTGAAACTGCCATGGGTCTCGCGCATGAACTCGTTCTCGTCGATGCCGACGACCCGGTTGAAGCGCTGGATCATCGGGATCGTGGCCTCGCCGACGCCGACAGTGCCGATCTCGTCGGACTCCACGACACGGATGCGATAGCGTCCACGCAGCACAGTAGACAAGGCGGCCGCGGCCATCCAGCCGGCGGTACCGCCGCCGACGATGACGATGTCCTGGATCAAGGGAGTGCTCATGGGTGTATGGCTGCGGCGCTTTGGCGCCGGCACGGGAAAAAGCCGTTCAATGTGAGGCGCCCGGTGGCGACATCGTCGCCAAGCAGGTCGGGCCGGTCGATGGCCGCCGAGTGGTGACAGCCGCCGTCGTAGATGATCATGCGATTCCACGCCGCCGGCACGGTCGCCACACAATCGAAGTAATCCGAGGCCGCGGCTGGATAGCCTGGTGCAATACCGTAACTGGAAGAGAAGTCCGCAGGCTGCAGCGCCCCTGCGTCCCGAAAGAGTGCAGCCAGCTCACTCGCCGGCCGCTTGGGCACGAAAAAGCGCGTGCCGCCCAGCGCCGGGTCGCGGAACAGGTACAGCACCGAGGCAGCAAACATCGTCTCCCGGGCATCCTCCTCGATGCGGTCGCGGTGGCACAGCCACTGCAAGGGCTGCAGTTGATCGGCAGTCAGGGTCGCCATCGCGAGCCGCACATAGGCCGCATGGCAACGCCGCAGCCCCAGCGGCCCGCGCGCATGCTGCCAGAAGAGGTCTCGCAGGCGCTGGTCGAACTCGGCCGACAAGCCCATCACGCCGCCCGGGTAGAGGTTGCCTTCGGGCGCCTCGAAGCGCCGACTCGCAGCAAAGCTCACCAACGTCTCGGGTTCCAGCAGCACGTCGTCCAGCACCACGCAGCGCAGGCCGGGCGCCGGTTCGAGCACCTGCACGCGCGGCTGAGGATTGAACAGGCGAATCATCTGGATCTCAAGAAAAAGCCCCTGCCGGATTGCTCCGGCAAGGGCTGTCACGCTAGCACCTGATCGTGCGGTCAGAACTTGTAGTTCACGCCGAACAGGTAGGTCTTGCCGTACTTGGTGTACTGCTTGGTCTGCGTGATGTCGTTGTTGTAGTACTCGACATAGGGCTCGTTGCCCAGGTTGTTGATCTGGAACAGCACCGACAGACCCTTGGCCATGCCGCTCTGGAACTCGTAGCCGAGTTGCAGGTCGGTGACCTTTTCCTTCTTCACGTACTCGAAGGCACGGTCGGCACCGAAGCCCGTCACCTCGCCAACAAAGCCATCACGGATGCGCGTGCTGATACGGGCCGAGAAGCCAGACTTCTCGTAGTAGGCGGTCAGGTTGTACGTGTTGGGTGACAGGCCCGGCAGCGGGCGGCTGTCGCCGGGGCCGAAGGGCGAGATCTTGCTTTCCACATAGGCATAGCTCAACTGCACACCAAAACCGTCGAGCACGTTGCTCACCATCTGCAGCGGCAGCGACACGGCCAGCTCGGCGCCGGACATGGAGCCGCCCGTGCCGTTGGCCTGGGTTTCGAACAGGCCGTTCGGCGAGCTCGGGGTGATGGTGCCCGTGGCTGTCGGGTTGCCGAAGCGCTCGACGAAGTTGAGGTTGATCTTCTGCTTGTAGATGTAGGTCTTCAGATCCTTGTAATAGGCCGCCACCGACACATAGCCCTTGTTGCCGAAGTAGAACTCGTAGGACAGATCAACGGCATCGGCCTTCCAGGGCTTCAGCGCGGGGTTGCCACCGTCGCCCTTCCATTCGCCCAGATCACCCTTGTCGTTGACCTTGGTGATGTCGACGCTGTAGGTGTTCGTGGACCGCATGTCGTCCATGCGCGGGCGGGTGATCTGGCGGGCCAAGCCGAAGCGCAGGTTCTGGTTGGAAGCGACCTGCCACGTCAGGTTCAGGCTAGGCAGCCAGTCGGTGTACTTGGTGCCGTATGTCGACGGGCTGGTGGTGGCGCCCTGGATGTTGAACGCATTGGACTTCTGGTCAGCATGCACCGCCTGCACGCCGAGGTTGCCGCGCAGCGGCTTACCCATCAGCTCGGTGTCGATGTCCGCCTTGGCGAAGAGCGTCGTGATGTCTTCCTTGACCGTCCAGTCCTTGTTGATGATGTCTTTGTTGCCGAGGTTGGCGCGCAGGTTATAGAACTGTGACTGTGCGGCACGGCCGTCGTAGGAAATGAAATTACCCAGGCCGGCATAGCCCAGGTTGTTCGGGGCGAACAGCATGCCCGCCGGGATGGTCGTCGGCGAGGTCTTCAGGTCCAGGAACCACTCGGGCACATTGCGCGTTTTCTCGCGCTGCGTGAAGTTCAGGCCGCCCTCGACACCGCTGAAGATGGCGAAGTCGTGGTTGTACTTGGCAGACACGCGTGCGGACTTGATCTCGTCCGTCACCTCGGGGTTCTTCAGGTAACCCGCCTGGCCCCAGCCACCGGAGTCCACCAGCTTGATCAGCGCGGGATCGGCGTAGTTCAGGCCGGCCGTGATGCTGGGCAGACCACCACCCACCGGCAGCACGACCTTGAAGGTGTCGGTCGCACCCGAGCCGCCAGGGCCGGTGCCCGCATACAACTCAAGGATCGATTCGTTGCGCTTGGCCTTGGACCAACTGAGATCCCCAGACACCGTGAGCGCCGGGCTCAGCACCAGCTTGCTGTTCCAGCCGATGGCGTCGATGGTGTCCTTGCGGTCGTTCAGGTCGTGGCGCAGCACCGGCTTCACGCCGACGTACTCACCCTGGGTCAGCACGCCCCCGGTGATGGTGTTGCCGGACGTCACGCCCCCCTCGACGACCGGATTGTTCAGACCTTGCGCCCCCCAGGCCAGGCCGGCCTCGAAGCCGCGCTGCACTGCGTTGCGCTCATAGGTCGAGTGGTAGACGTCGACGAGGGTCTCGAAATCCTTGGAAGGCTTCCACTGCAGCACGCCCATCAGGCCATTGCGCACTTGAGAGGCCGATTCGTTGCGCAGTTGCACGCCGCCCGGCACACGCACGTCGACGTAGTTCTTGCCGCCGAAGCTTCCCGTGAAGTTCGGGTAGCCCCAGTTGCGGAAGTAGTTGTTCTGGTTCGGCGAGTCCAGGCGCGCATAGCCCAGCGCCACACCCACGGTGCGATCAGCGAACTGGTCGACGTAGGAGAAGCTGAAGCGGCTACCCTTGTCGCCAGCGGCGCCCGGATTCAACCTGCCCAGCGAGTTCTTTTCGCCGCGCACGTTCACGGCCATCGTGCGGCCGGAGAAGTTCAGCGGGCGCACGGTCTGCAGATCGATGGTGCCCGACAGGCCCTGGCCGACAAGCGCGCCGTCGGGGGTCTTGTAGATGGTCACGCCGCTGAGCAGTTCAGACGGGTACTGGTCGAACTCGGCCGAGCGGTTGTCGCCGGTGCTGACCTGCTCGCGGCCGTTCAGCAGCGTGGTGGCGAACTGACCCGCCAGACCGCGGATCTGCACTTCCTGGGCACGGCCGTTGACGCGCTGCGCCGTCAGGCCAGGCAGGCGGGCGATGGACTCGGCGATGGACGAGTCGGGCAGCTTGCCAATGTCTTCGGCGGAGATCGCTTCAACGATGGAGTCGCTGTTGCGCTTCACCGAGATGGCGGCCTCGATGCCCTTGCGGATGCCGGTCACCGTCACGGTTTCCAGCTGCTGGGGCTGCTGCGCCTGCTGGGCGGTGGCGCCCGCTGCGGCGATCAGCAGCGTGCAGCCGATGGTCACCGGGCTGATGCGGAAGGAAGCCACGGCATCAACGCCACGCTTGTCTCTGTTCAGGGTCATGAATGTCTCCTCTGGTTCATTGGAAAGCGGCTTGGCCCGCAACCCGGCGCCAGCACCTGGCGCACAACTTTTGGGCGAGAACCCAACGTCTCGGGCTAGTTTGTATCAAAACTAGATTTTTCTCCGCACCTGCGTAAACCCTAGCCGTTGCGCAGAAACGACCAGATTTCGACCCAATACCGCGGGTTAACGCGGATGGAATTGATAGTTACGCATCCTCAAGCACCGGGACAACCCCGATAAAACATGTGATCTGTAGCTCAACTACATCGCATCATCAACGAATGACAGCGCTAGACATTGGTGCAGAAGTCACGCTTGGCGGCCGGCGCGCGACGTGCACGCTGGCGCCACCGGCGCATGCGGCAGGAGCGGGGCGCCCATGGCAGCGGGGGGCCCCGCCGGGGGGGGGGGCCCCCCCGGCCACCGGGGGGGTTAAAGGCCGCGGGGCCCCCCCCC
>JAYSCT010000130.1:0-13017 GCA_041914785.1 Roseateles sp. | reverse complement strand
GCGGCCAGCTTGCCGCGGCCGGAGATGTCGCCGATGCGGGCATCGAAGACCGCGTCGATGGCCTGGGCGAGCGCCGGCACGGGCGGCTCGCCGCCGTTGCGGATCCTGGTCCAGCGGTCCAGCACCTCGTGCCACAGCATGCAGGCCAGCATGAAGCTGGGGCTGACGCCACGGCCTTCCTGGACGCGGCGGTCGGTGTCCTCGAACGCCTGGCGCACGAACTTGCCGCGGATGCCGTCGGGCAGGTCGCCGGTCTCGTCGAGCATGGCGTCCAGCACGGCGAACACGCCCCGGCCCAGGCCCAGCTTCTTCAGCTGCGCGATGCTGGCCAGCGAGTGGCCGGTCTGCAGCAGCTTGATCATCTCGTCGAACAGCCGCGACGCCGGCACGTTGGCCAGCAGTGCCGACGACGCCTTCACCGGCGCCAGCGTCTTGGGCTCCAGCGTGAAGCCCAGCTTGGCCGCGAAGCGCACGGCGCGGATGATGCGGACGGGGTCTTCGCGGTAGCGCGTCTCGGGGTCGCCGATCATGCGCAGCAGCTTGGCCTTCGCGTCGGCCAGGCCGCCGTGGTAGTCGACGACGAGGCGGCGCACCGGGTCGTAGTACATCGCGTTGACGGTGAAGTCGCGGCGCGCGGCATCCTCGACCTGCGGGCCCCAGACGTTGTCGCGCAGCACGCGGCCGCTGGCGTCCACGGCGTGAGACTTGCCTTCGAGCTCGCTCTTGGACGTCTTCTCGTTGCCCGCGACGGCGCCGGCGGCATCGGATTCCGTCGGCAGCGCGCGGAACGTCGACACCTCGATGACCTCGTGCTCGCGCCCCCGGCCGTAGACGACGTGCACGATGCGGAAGCGCCGGCCGATGATGAAAGCGCGGCGGAACAGGCCCTTGACCTGTTCGGGCGTCGCGTTGGTGGCGACGTCGAAGTCCTTGGGGCGCACGCCCAGCAGCAGGTCGCGCACGGCGCCGCCGACGATGTAGGCCTCGAAGCCGGCGTCCGTCAGCGTCTTGACGACCTTGACGGCGCGTTCGTCGAGCAGTTCGGGGTTGATGCCATGGACATCGGCGGCGATCTCCACCCGCTTGCCCAGCGGGCTGGCCTTCTTGGTGGGCGCGGCAGGCTTGCCGAGCAGCTTGTCGATGAACTTCTTGATCATGCGAAGAGTTGCAGCTGGGGCCAGCCGCGCGCGTTGGCGATGTTGGCGAGCGAGGGGCTGGGATTGGTCGCCACCGGGTGGCTGACGCGTTCGAGCAGCGGGAGGTCGTTGGTCGAGTCGCTGTAGAACGTCACGCGCTCAAACGCCTGCCATTGTGCCCCCAGGCCTTGCAGCCAGGAATCCACACGCTCGATCTTGCCCTCGCGGAAGCTCGGCACGCCGCGGATGGCGCCGGTGTAGCGGCCGGCGTCGTCGCGCTCCAACTGCACGGCGATCAGGTGCTCGATGCCGAACGCCTCGGCGAACGGCGCGGTGACGAACTCGTTGGTGGCGGTGACCAGCGCGATCAGGTCGCCGGCCGCGCGATGCCGCTCCACGAGCGCGATGGCCTCGGGCCGCAGCGCCGGCTGGCCGATCTCGGCCATGAAGCGCTCGCGCATCGCCAGCGCCTCGTCCAGCGGCCGGTGGCGCCAGGCCGACGTGGCGAAGTCGACATAGGCCGGCAGGTCCAGCGTGCCGGCGTTGTACTGCGCGAAGAACTCGTCGTTGCGCCGCCCCCAGGCCTCGCCGTCCGCCCAGCCCACCTCCACCATGAAGGCGCCGAAGGAGTGGTCGGAGTCCACCGGGATCAGCGTCCCGTCCAGGTCAAACAGCGTGAGATTCATAAAATGGGGTCAGAGTCTGTTTTCTTGTCGCCGGCCTTGCCGTCGGTCTCGTCGGCCAGCATGGCCTTCAGCAGCGGCAGCGTCAGCGCCCGCTTGGCCGAGAGCGCGAATTCGTCCAGCCGCTCCAGCAGCGCCATCAGGCCCTTGAGGTTGCGCTCGAAGCGGGTCAGCAGGTAGCTCAGCACGTCATCGCCCAGCAGCAGGCCGCGGCGGTCGGCCTCGCGGCGCAGCACGGCGCGCATCTCGGCCTCGCGCAGCGGCTCCAGCGCGAAGCTGGGGCCCCAGCCGAGGCGGGTGCGCAGGTCCTCGCGCACCGCCAGGTCGACGGCCGGCGCGTCGGCCGTGGCGACGACGGTGTAGCCCTGCCCGGCCGACTGCACGAACAGCGCGAACGCGGCGTGCTGCTGGCCGGCGTCGAAACGCTGGCAGTCGTCCAGCAGCAGCAGGCTCTCATGGGCCGGCAGCTCCCACGGCAAGGGCGTGTCGGCGTCGTACCAGGCGACACGCTGGCCGGCCGCCTGCCAGCGCTCGGCCAGCGCCTGCAGCAGGTGCGTCTTGCCGGCACCGGTGGGCCCCCACAGCAGCACGGGCGGGTCGCCGGGCATCAGGCCCATCAGGTAGGCCAGCGCCTCGGCGTTGGCGCCGGTCAGGAAATTGTCGAAGCTGTGCGCGGGCGGGGCGAACAGCGTGAGCGGGATCTGCCTCATCAAACGAACGTGCGGACTGGCTGCATTCAGCGACAGCGGGTGGGCGAGCGGGCGCGGATTGTCACTGAAGCGGCGGCGAGCGCTGCGCGAGCAGTTCGGCCAGGCGAGCCTGCAGCGCCGGCGCGTCGGCCGCGTCGCCGCACTGGGCCAGGTAGAAGGCCAGGTCGTCCGCCGCGGCCGCGTGGGCGCCCAGCGCGTCCAGCACCAGGCCGCGGTCGCGCCGCTCGGCTGCGTCGCCCGGCAGCAGCACGACCAGGCGCTGCTGCACCGCCAGCAGCCGCGGCCAGTCGCGCGCCGCGCGGTGCACTTCCTTCAGGTTGCGCAGCATGCGGGCCAGGATCTGCCGCGGCGTCGCTGCGCGCAGGAAGAACTCCAGCGGCAGCTCCATGTCGTCCGGCAGGCCGCTGCCCTGGCGGTAGACGGCCAGCCGCTCGTCCAGCCGGGTCGGCGACAAGGCCTCGCCGGTGAACGGGTCAAGCACCACCTCGCCCAGGCCGATGCGGCACTTGACGAGGAAATGCCCCGGGAACGCCACGCCCGCCATGCGCAGCCCGGCCTGCTCGCCCAGCTCCAGCAGCAGCACGGCCAGCGTGATGGGGATGCCGCGGCGCGTCTGCAGCACGCGGTGGACGAAGCTGTTGTCGGCCGCGTAGTAGTTGTTCAGGTTGCCGGCGAAGCCCAGCTCGCCGTGGAAGAAGCGCGTCAGCTGGCGCAGCCGCTCGGGCGGCGGGGTCTCGGGCGCCAGGCGCTCGCGCAGGCGGCGCGCCAGGCCGTCCACGTCGGCCAGCACGGCCTGCACGTCCAGCTGCGGATGCTCGTCCTGCGCCAGGCAGACCGCCGCCTCCAGCAGGTTCAGGCCGGCGTCTTGCGCCACCAGCGAGGCGAAGTACTCCAGCGGTGTCGGCGCGGCGTAGCGCATCAGCCCGGCCGCCCCAGTGCGCGTGGCCGCAGGCCCGCCAGCAGCAGCACGGCGAAATACACCAGCGCGCTGCCGGCCAGGCTGGCGGCCATGACCAGCGCGCGCTGCAGCTCGTGCGCGCCCAGACCGATCCAGTCCACCCGCGTGGCCAGCTGCCACTGCAGCAGGCCCATCGCCGCGCAGCCCAGTACGACGCGCGCCGCGAACGCGAGCCAGCCCGGCTCGGCCCGGTAGCTGCCCAGCTTCTTCAGCCCCCACAGCAGCCAGCTGGCGTTGACCAGCGCGCCCAGGCCGATGGACAGCGCCAGCCCGGCCACGCCGATCCACGGCACGAACACCAGGTTGAAGCACTGCGTCAGCACCAGCACGGCGATGGCGATCTTGGCCGGCGTGCCGGTGTCCTGGCGTGCGTAGAAGCCCGGCGCCAGCACCTTCACGGCGATCAGGCCCATCAGCCCCGCGCCCCAGCCCATCACCGACTGCGCGGTGTGCATCACGTCCGACGCCAGGAACCTGCCGCGGTGATAGAGCACCGCGGTCAGCGGCTCGGCAAACACCAGCAGCGCCACCGCGCAAGGCAGCGCCAGCAGCATCACCATGCGCAGCCCCCAGTCCAGCAGCCGGCTGTAGCGCTCGTTCTCGCCGGACGCCTGTGCGGCGGACAGCTGCGGCGTCAGCACCGCCGCCAGCGCCACGCCCAGCAGGCCGATGGGGAACTCCATCAGCCGGTCGGCGTAGTTCAGCCAGGACGTCGCCCCCTCGCCGAGATGGCTGGAAATCTGCGTGTTGATCATCAGCGACAGCTGCGACACGCCCACGCCCAGCAGCGCCGGCCCCATCTGCTTCAGCACCCGCCCGACGCCCGGGTGGGCCCACGACTCACGCAGCCCCCGCAGGCTCAGCCGCATGCGCGGCATCGCACCAATGGCGCGCAGCGCCGGCCACTGCACCAGCAGCTGCAGCACGCCGCCCAGCATGACGCCAAAGGCCATCGCGTAGATGCCCGGGTAGCCAGCGCGCTGCAGCGGCCCGGCCAACGCCCAACCGACGGCGATGACGCTGAGGTTCAGCAGCACCGGCGTCGCCGCCGGCACAACAAAGCGACGCCAGGTGTTCAGGATGCCGGCCGACAGCGCCACCAGCGACATGCAGCCGATGTAGGGGAACATGAAGCGCGTCATGGCCACCGACGCGTCGAAGGCTTCGCCCGGCAGGCCTGAGCCCAGCAGCCAGACCAGCACGGGCGCCGCCGCGACACCGAACACGGATGTCGCCACTAGCGCCCACAGCAGCACGGTGGCCACCGCGTCGATCAGGCGGTGCGTGGCGGCCTCGCCCTCGGTGGCCTTGGTGGCCGCCAGCAGCGGCACGAAGGCCTGCGAGAACGCGCCCTCGGCAAACAGCCGCCGCAGCAGGTTGGGGATGCGGAAGGCGACGAGGAACGCATCCGTCATCGCCGTGGCGCCGAACAGGCCGGCCACCATGGTTTCCCGGACCAGGCCGGTGATGCGCGACGCCAGGGTCAGCAGAGAGATGGTCGACGCGGCGCGCAGCAGATTCATGGCGGCGGATTATCTGTGTCGCCATCGACGCCGCTTTTGAAACTCCGCGCTGACACTTGGCTTCAACAATGATTTCAGGCTATACTCGCTGTCTTTGCACCAACTGGGTATAGATACAGCATGGCAACCAGCTCCAAAGCCAAGAAGAAGACGGTTCGCCTGGCATCGGGCCGCAAGCGCGCCCGCCAGGACGTCAAGCTCAACGCCGCGAACACCGCGCTGCGCTCCAAATTCCGCACGGTCATCAAGAACGTGCAAAAGGCCGTGGTCGCGGGCGACAAGTCCAAGGCCGCCGACCTGTTCAAGACCGCCCAGGCCGTCATCGACTCCGTCGCCGACAAGGGCATCTTCCACAAGAACAAGGCTGCTCGCCACAAGAGCCGCCTGTCCGCCAAGATCAAGGCGCTCGCCGCCTGATAACCAATCCAGCTCTGGTGCAAGCAAAAGGCCCGCTTCGGCGGGCTTTTTGCATTTCAGGATTTGGATTTAGGGCCGAGCGCCGGGCCGCTCCCAAGCCGGCCCGTTGGCGATGTGCTTGCGGCTCAATGCCGCAAGCATCGCCTTCCCCTTGGGGGACCAGTCAGGCTCGCCCGCGTTCAGCGCGGCGAGACTGGACGAGGGGCCTACGTCAGTGCCACTCCCCCGGGCTGACCCCCTGGATGCTGCGGTCGCGCATCCACTCCGCCACGGCGCGGGCCACCCATTGCGGATCGTCCAGCGGCAGGTCGTGCCCGGCCTTGGTGTGCAAGCGCAGCGGCGCGCCCCAGGCCCGGCTGATGGCCTGCGAGCAGCGCCAGTCCACCAGGTCGTCGGCCTTGCTGCACAGCAGCAGCATGGGCGCGGCCGGCCGGGTGCGACTGGCGCGGTAGCGAACGCTGGCGAGCAACTGCCGCGCCGTGTTGCGCACGCCCAGCGGGTGCTGTCGCTGCAGTTCCAGCCAGCGGTCGATGACCGCCTGCGTGGGCGTCAGCCGCGTCGTCAGGCTGAGCACGCGTTCCTCGCGCAGGCGGGCGCTGAAACGGCTCAGCGACAGCAGCGCCAGGCCCAGGTAGTTCAGCGGCCGCGGCTTGCGGAACAACTCGCTGAACGGCCGCAGGCTGGCGTTGATGAGCACGCCGGCCTCGATCTCGGCCGGGTAGCGGTTGGCCCAGTCGCTCAGCACCGCGCCGCCCAGCGACATGCCGACGACGCACACCGGCCCGGCCACGCCACGCCGCTTCAACTCGGCGCGACAGGCCTCGACGATGGCCGAGACCTGCGTGGGGCTGGCCTGGCGCCGCAAGGTGCCGGTGCCCGGCAGATCGAGTGAAATGACTTGCGCGCCCGGCTGCAGCGAGCGCAGCTCGCGCAGCAGATGCTCCGGGAACACGCCCCAATGGCCGCTCTCGCGCGACAGACCGCGCAACAACACCCACACCCCCTCCGGCAGTGGCGCCAGCGCGCCGCGCAAGTCGGGAGCCACGGCGGGCGTGGCGGCATCGGCGACGCTGAGGTTGATCGGCATGTTTCTGAACGTTTCCGCCGAGGATAACGGCGGGCCGCGCCGTTGCGGCCTGGGAATGTCGCTAACCCGCCCCGGGCGCAGGGGGGTTCAGGCGCCGGGCTTGCCGTCTGGCAGCAGGCAGGCGTCGGCCACCTGCAGCTTGTTGTCGCGCGCGAAGTTCATGACGAAGTCCCAGGCCATGGGCTCCAGCCGGCGCAGTTCCTCGTTGACGATGACGCACTTCACGCCGTTGATGACGGTGGGCACGCAGTACGGCGAGTAACCGAGGTGGGCGCCGATGCCCATGCGCGCGCCGCCGGGGCGGAAGCTGGACATCGCGCCGGCCAGCCGCTCGGCCCAGTCGCTCGGGCGGAAGGTGCGTCCATCCAATGTCACACCCTGGATGAATACTTCGCGCGGCGGTTGGGCAACGGTCATGGAAATCGGTCGGCTTCGCGGGTCAGCGGACCCCCGCTGCCAAAGACCGCTATTGTGCCTCGGACCACGGCGATCTGTTGCGCCGCAGCAAAGCCAGTTCGCATCGACTCTAGAATCAAAAGCCCACTTTTTCTCACCCCAATCGGAGACCCGATGAACGCTGTCCCCCTCCCGTCCGACGCCCACGTGATGCCGACCTACGGCCGCCTGCCTGTTGCGCTCTCGCACGGCCAGGGCAGCTGGGTCTGGGACACGGCCGGCCGACGATTGCTGGACGGGCTGGCGGGCATCGCCGTCAACACGCTGGGCCACAACCACCCGCGCCTGGTGGCGGCGCTGCAGGATCAGGTCACCAAGCTGATCCACACCAGCAACTACTACCGCATCCCGCTGCAGGAACAGCTGGCCGACAAGCTCGTCGAGCTGTCGGGCCTGGCCAATGTCTTCTTCTGCAACAGCGGGCTGGAGGCCAACGAGGCGGCGCTGAAGATCGCGCGCAAGTTCGGGCACGACCGCGGCGTCGAGTCGCCCGAGGTCATCGTCTTCGAAGGCGCCTTCCACGGCCGCTCCATCGCGACGCTGTCGGCCACGGCCAACCCCAAGATCCAGGCCGGCTTCGGCCCGCTGGTGCCGGGCTTCGTGCGCGTGAAGCTCAACGACATCGCCGCCGTCGAGGCTGCCATCGCGGCGCATCCCGGCGTCACGGCCATCTTCCTGGAGACCATCCAGGGCGAAGGCGGCATCAACCCGGCGCGCGTCGAGTTCCTGCAGGCGCTGCGCCGCGTCTGCGACCAGCACGACCTGCTGCTGATGCTGGACGAGGTGCAGTGCGGCATCGGCCGCACCGGCAAGTGGTTCGCGCACCAGTGGGCCGGCATCCAGCCGGACGTGATGCCGCTGGCCAAGGGCCTGGGCTCGGGCGTGCCCATCGGCGCCGTCGTCTGCGGCCCGCGCGCGGCCGGCGTGCTGAAAGCCGGCAACCACGGCACCACGTTCGGCGGCAACCCGCTGGCCATGCGCGCCGGCGTCGAGACGCTGAAGGTCATGCAAGAGGACGGCCTGCTGGCGAACGCCGAGGCCGTAGGTGCCACCTTGCGACAAGCGCTGGCCGAAGGGCTGGCTGGCGAGGCCGGCGTCGTCGAGATCCGCGGCCAGGGCCTGATGCTGGGCATCGAACTGGACCGCCCCTGCGGCGTGCTGCTGACCCGCGCGCTGGAGGCCGGGCTGCTCATCAGCGTGACCGCCGACCGCGTCGTGCGCCTGCTGCCGCCACTCATCCTCACGCACGACGAGGCGCGCCAGATCGCGGCGCTGCTGGTGCCGCTGATCAAGGCCTTGCTGGCCGAGCCCAAGCCATGAAGCCGGGAGACACCTTGATGCGCCACTACCTCCAGTTCAAGGACCTGCGGGCCGAGGAGTACGCCCACCTGTTCGACCGCGCCGGCATCATCAAGCGTCGCTTCAAGAACTACGAGAAATACCAGCCGCTGCAGGACCGCACGCTGGCCATGATCTTCGAGAAGGCCAGCACGCGCACGCGCGTCAGCTTCGAGGCCGGCATGTACCAGATGGGCGGCTCGGTGGTGCACCTGACCACCGGCGACAGCCAGCTGGGCCGCGCCGAGCCGGTGGAGGACAGCGCCCGCGTCATCAGCCGCATGGTCGACCTGGTCATGATCCGCACCTTCGAGCAGAGCAAGATCGAGCGCTTCGCGGCGCACTCGCGCGTGCCGGTCATCAACGGGCTGACCAACGAGTACCACCCCTGCCAGATCCTGGCCGACC
The DNA here is from genome assembly GCA_041914785.1 of Roseateles sp. GTDB lineage: Bacteria > Pseudomonadota > Gammaproteobacteria > Burkholderiales > Burkholderiaceae_C > Pelomonas. Next base: position 4,301 of record JAYSCT010000130.1, on the reverse strand, counting down.
TGTTCACGTTCATCGAGGCCCGCGGCATGGACCGCCGCGGCAGCATCGACATGGACTGCCTGAAGGGCCGCGTCGTGGCCTGGGTGGGCGACGGCAACAACATGGCCAACACCTGGCTGCAGGCGGCGGAGATCCTGGGCTTCACGGTGCATGTCAGCACGCCCAGCGGTTACGAGATCGACCCGGCCGTGGCCGGCATCAAGGACGCCAGCTGCTACAAGGTCTTCAAGGACCCGCGCGAGGCCTGCATCGGCGCCGACCTGGTGACGACCGACGTCTGGACCAGCATGGGCTACGAGGCCGAGAACGAGGCCCGCAAGGCCGCGTTCGCCGACTGGTGCGTGGACCGCGACATGATGTCCCGCGCCAAGCCGGACGCGCTCTTCATGCACTGCTTGCCCGCACACCGCGGCGAGGAGGTGGCGGCCGACGTCATCGACGGGCCGCAGTCGGTCGTGTGGGATGAAGCCGAGAACCGCATGCACGTGCAGAAGGCGCTGATGGAGTACCTGCTGCTGGGCCGCATCGGCTGACGCGCCGCCCTCCCCCCGCATCAAGCCGGCAACCGCCGGCTTTTTCTTTGCCCCCGCATCCGCGGGGGAGGCGCTGGCGCACGCTGATCCGGCGTCATCGGCGTGTCTTGGGGCACTGCGAGATTGCGCGCTGATCCGTGCGACACCGCGCACGGCGACAGCCAGCAACGAAGCAGGAGCGCGCATGAAGGGCAACAGCCATCCCAAGAACGACCGGTCTTTGAACCCGTCGGGCAACGAGTCCATCCTCGACGTCATCGACCGCGTCGACGCCGGCCGCCGCAACTTCGTCCGCGGTGGCGTCGGCGCCGGTGCGCTGGCTGCAGCCGGCGGGCTGTCGCTGGGCGGCCTGGTGCAGACCGTGCAGGCGGCCAGCGCCTCCACGCTGTCGCAGCCCATCGGTTTCGCCAACGTGCCCGCCAACACGCGCGCGCTGAACGTGAGCCTGGGCGGCAGCGCCAGCGCCGTGGTCGACAGGATCACCGTCCCTGCCGGCTACACCGCCAAGCTGCTGGTGGCCTGGGGCGACCCCATCATGCCCGGTGGCACCGCGTTCAAGGGCGATGCCAGCGAGACGGCGGCCCAGCAGGCCAAGCAGTACGGCATGCACACCGACGGCATGCACTTCTTCCCGCTGCAAGGCGCCGGCGGCGTGGCGCTGAGCGACCGCGGCGTGCTGTGCGCGAACAACGAGTACACGCACGAAGACCTGCTGTTCCCCGACGGCCAGGCCGCCGGCTACAACATCGCCAAGACGCGCAAGTCGCAGGCCGCGCACGGCGTGTCGGTGTGCGAGCTGCGCCGCGTCAACGGCAACTGGCAGGTCGTGAAGAACTCGCCCTACGGCCGCCGCATCACGGCCAACACGCCGTGCCGGATCAGCGGCCCGGCCGCCGGCCATGCCCTGCTGAAGAGCAAGGTCTACCAGATCACCGACGCCGGCAGCATCGCCACCGGCGCCGTCAGCGACGGCACCACCGCCTTCGGCACCATCAACAACTGCGCCAACGGCACCACGCCCTGGGGCACCTACCTGACCTGCGAAGAGAACTTCAACGGCAACTTCGGCAGCACCAGCGCCGTGCCGGCCCCCACGTCCGGCGAGACCGGCAAGCTGTTCAACCGCTACGGCCTGGTGGCCGCCGGCTTCGGCTACCGCTGGCACGAGACCGACCCGCGCTTCGACCTGAACGCCAACCCGAACGAAGCCAACCTGTTCGGCTGGGTCGTCGAGATCGACCCCGCCAACCCGGCGGCTGCGCCCATCAAGCGCACCGCGCTGGGCCGCTTCAAGCACGAGAGCGCGCAGCATGTGGTGGACGCACAGAACCGCGTCGCCTTCTACATGGGCGACGACGAGCGCAACGAGTACATCTACAAGTTCGTCTGCGCGGGCAGCTTCAACCCCGCCAACCGCGCCGCCAACCGCGACCTGCTGGACAGCGGCACGCTGTACGTCGCCAAGTTCGCCGCCGACCTGACCGGCCAGTGGATCGCGCTGCAGCCCGGCACCATCGGCGTGGACGGCGTGGCGCTGCGCGACAACCCGAACTTCGCCGGCGCGAACGACGCCGAGGTGCTGGCCAAGATCCTCATCAAGGCCCGCATGGCCGGCGACGCCGTGGGCGCCACGATGATGGACCGCCCCGAATGGACCGGCGCGCGCCCGCGCATCAACGGCTACAGCGACATCGAGATCTACTGCACGCTGACCAACAACAACCGCCGCGGCAGCGCCGCCACGCCCAGCGCCAACGCCGCCGACGGCTCCACGACGGCCGCCAGCGCCCGCCCGGCGGTGGACGCCGCCAACCCGCGCGCGAACAACCTGTACGGCCACATCCTGCGCTGGCGCGAGGACGGCAAGACCGTCACCGCCACCACGTTCACCTGGGACATCTTTGCGCAGGCCGGCGACACCGCCACCAGCAAGACGCCCAAGGCCCAGTACGAGGGCAACGTCAACGACAGCCCCAACGGCAGCGCCGACTACGGCGCGCCGGACGGCCTGTGGTTCGACCCGTTCGGCCGCCTGTGGGTGCAGACCGACCAGATCGGCGACGGCAGCGGCGACTTCATCAACATCGGCGGCAACATGATGGTGTGCGCCGACCCGGCCACCGGCGAGACACGCCGCTTCCTGACCGGCCCCAACAAGTGCGAGGTCACCGGCATCACGATGACGCCGGACGGCCGCACGCTGTTCGTCGGCGTGCAGCACCCGGGCGAGGACGCGCCCTTCACCAACCCCACGCAGTTCTCCAACTGGCCGCAGAACCAGTGGACCGTCGAGGCCGACGGCACCACGCCGCTGCCCGCCGGCCGCCCGCGCTCGGCCGTGGTCGTCATCACCAAGGACGACGGCGGCGTCATCGGCACCTGAGCCCCCTCCGATCCCACAACGACAAGGACATTCCATGAAACAACCCCTGATCGCCGTCGCCCTGCTGGCCGCCGCCGCGCTGCCCGCGCGCGCCACGCTCATCGACGCGCCGGCCGCCGTCGGCAGCGCGCTGACCGTCGTCGACTTCGAGGCCTTTGACGGCCTGCTGACCAGCGGCCCCGTGACGCTGGCCCCCGGCATCGTTTTCACCGGCGACAGCCGCGCCGAGCTGGGCGCCGCGTCGCGCGACCTGGGCGACAACGGCCTGTGGACCGTCATCGGCAACGCCGACCGCAGCGGCCACTTCGCCGCGGGCGGCGTCGCGGGCGAGCTGCGCTTCACGTTCACCGGCGCGCTGACGAGCGGCGCCGGCGCCTACGTGAGCCTCTACACCAACGCCGTGCTGCCCTTCCCGCTGACGCTGGAGGTCTCGGCCTACGGTCAGAACAACCAGATCATCGAGACGCACAACATCACGTTCAACGCCGCGTCGGGCAGCTTCGGCTATGACGAGGGCCTGTTCGTCGGCATCACGCGCGGCCAGGCCGACATCCGGGCCATCGCGTTCAAGGGCGTCGGCATCGTCGCCGACAACCTGACCGTCTCGGCCGTGCCCGAGCCGCAGGCCTATGCGCTGATGCTGGCCGGCCTGGGCGTGCTGGGCCTGCTGGCCCGCCGCCGCCTCGGCTGAACAGGCCGCACGCCTCGGCCCCGACGCCCTACGCCGTGGGGCGTTTTTTTGCCCGGACGGGCCCGGCAACAAAAAGGGCCGGCCACTTCACGCAGCCGGCCCGAAGCGCCGGAGCGCGCTCGAGGGAAATCGGTCGGGAGATCGGTGTTCAGTCCTTGTCCGCCGGCATCGCGCCGGGCATGCCGTGCAGCGGTAGCGCGGTGCCACCACCCTGCTCCGCCGCCGGCTTGGCGGCGGGCTTCCTGTCGCGCACGAGGTAGCTGTACAGCACCGGCACCACCACCAGCGTCAGCAGCGTCGACGTGATGACGCCGCCGATGATGGCGCGGCCCATGGGCGCCTGGATCTCGCCGCCGTCGTTCAGCGCGATGGCCATCGGCAGCATGCCGAACACCATCGCCGCCGTCGTCATGATGATGGGGCGCATGCGGATCAGCCCGGCCTCGCGCAGCGCCTCGGCGACCGAGGCGCCGGCCTTGCGGGCGTGGTTGGCGAAGTCCACCAGCAGGATGGCGTTCTTCGTGACGAGGCCCATCAGCATGACCAGGCCGATCATCGAGAACACGTTCAGCGTGGAGCGCCACAGCAGCAGCGCCAGCATCACGCCGATCAGCGCCAGCGGCAGGCTGGCCATGATGGCGATGGGCTGCAGGAAGCTGCCGAACTGGCTGGCCAGCACGATGTAGATGAAGAT
>JAYSCT010000129.1:0-13239 GCA_041914785.1 Roseateles sp. | reverse complement strand
CTGCGCCGGCATGGCCGCCGACCTGTTCGAGACCTACGCCGTCACGCTGATCGCCGCGATGGCGCTGGGTGCACTGATGGTGGTGGGCGACTCGGCCGCGGCCGGTGTCATCTACCCGCTGGCGCTCGGCGGCGTGTCCATCATCGCGTCCATCATCGGCTGCTACTTCGTCAAGGCCAGCGACGGCATGAAGAACGTGATGCCGGCGCTCTACAAAGGCCTCATCGTGGCCGGCGTGCTGAGCCTGATCGCCTTCTTCTTCGTCACCCGGGCGATGTTCCCCGGCGACATCCAGCTGGCCGGCGGCGGCACCACCCACGCGATGGCGCTGTTCGGTGCCTGCACCGTGGGCCTGCTGCTGACCGCGGCCATGGTGTGGATCACCGAGTACTACACCGGCACGCAGTACCACCCGGTGCAGCATGTCGCGCAGGCCTCCACCACGGGGCACGGCACCAACGTCATCGCGGGTCTCGGCGTGTCGATGAAGTCCACCGCCTGGCCGGTGCTCTTCGTCTGCGCAGCCATCTACTCGGCCTACGGCCTGGCGGGGCTGTACGGCATTGCCGTCGCGGCCACGTCCATGCTCAGCATGGCCGGCATCGTCGTCGCGCTGGACGCCTACGGCCCCATCACCGACAACGCCGGCGGCATTGCCGAGATGAGCGAGCTGCCCGACAGCGTGCGCGACGTCACCGACCCGCTGGACGCCGTGGGCAACACCACCAAGGCCGTCACCAAGGGCTACGCCATCGGCTCGGCCGGCCTCGCGGCGCTGGTGCTGTTTGCCGACTACACGCACGCGCTGGAGGCGCGCGGCATGCACGTCGCGTTCGACCTCAGCGACCACAAGGTCATCCTGGGCCTGTTCATCGGCGGGCTGATTCCCTACCTGTTCGGCGCGATGGCGATGGAAGCCGTGGGCCGGGCGGCGGGTGCCGTCGTCGTCGAGGTGCGCAAGCAGTTCGCCGACGGCGCCATCATGGCCGGCCAGCGCAAGCCGGAGTACGGCGCCGCGGTCGACATGCTGACCACCGCCGCCATCAAGGAAATGATCGTGCCGTCGCTGCTGCCCGTGGCCGCGCCCATCATCGTGGGCCTGGTGCTCGGCCCGGCCGCTTTGGGCGGCCTGCTGATGGGCACCATCGTGACGGGCCTGTTCGTCGGCATCTCCATGTGCACCGGCGGCGGCGCGTGGGACAACGCCAAGAAACTCATCGAAGAGGGCTTCAAGGACGACAAAGGCGTCGTCCACAAGAAGGGCGGCGAGGCGCACAAGGCCGCCGTGACCGGCGACACCGTGGGCGACCCCTACAAGGACACCGCCGGCCCGGCCGTGAACCCGCTCATCAAGATCATCAACATCGTGGCGCTGCTCATCGTGCCGCTGCTGCCGCTGCCGGCCGGCAGCAAGGCGCCCGAGCCGACGCCCGCCGCAGCCACGGCGACCGCCCCCGCGGCACCCGCCGCCAGCCTGAGCGAAGCGTCCGCCTCCGCGGCATCGCAGTAAACCCCGAGAAGCTCAAGCCCGAAAGGCCCGCGAATTCACGGTTCGCGGGCTTTTTTCGCACCGGGCCCACGGCAAAATTGCACGCATGGCGAGCATGGCGATCACGAGGCACGAACTGACGCGGCGACGCGAGCAGTTGCAGGACCTCCAGCGCTACCTCGCGGTGCTGGAGGCCGACCACGACGGCGCCCGCGCCAAGCTGCTGGGGTTCCGGCTGCGCTACCTGGAGGCGTTAGGCCCGCTGATGCAGGAGCTCGATGCGCTGGAAGCCCAGCTGCAGCAGGCCACCGCGCTGCTGGCCGAGGCGCTCAAGCGACAGGGCGTCGACGCGCCCATGCCGGCCGCGCCGCGCGCCCGGCCCTGGCCCGATGTCCCCGCCCTGCCCGACCCGGTGCCGCTGCCGCCCGAGCCCACGGGCCCCATGACCGACCTGCCGCCGCCCAGCCTGAAGACGCTGTACCGGCGCGCGGCCATGCGCTTTCACCCCGACCTGGCGCCCTCGGGCCCGGAGCGCGAGGTGTGCGAGCAACGCATGATGGTCGTCAACGAGGCCTACGCGAACGGCGACCGCGCCCGGCTGGAAAGCCTGCTGCTGGCCGCGGGCGAGCTGCCCGAAAAGGTGATTGGCGGCCCGGCGGACGCGGTGCGCGCCTGGCTGGGCTTGTGCGAGCACATGGTGCAGGGCCGCATCCGCGTCGTGCAGGCGCAGACGTTGGTGCTGCAGAACCTGCAGATGCACCAGCTGCGCGTGGCCATCGAGCGCGCCGAGACCGGCGGCATGAAGCCGCTGGAGATCATGGCCAACCGGCTGCGCGCGCAGATCGCGGAGCGCCGCCAGGAGCTCTACATCGGCGAGCGCGTGGGCAGCGATGCGAGGCTGGCGGCGGACTTCCTGAGGAAGCGGTATCAGCGGGTGACGGGCCTCGGGCTGGGCTGAGGCCCGGCTGATCAGACGTCGTTGTTTTTGATGACCGGATCGGCGCTGGAATACAGCTGCGTCGTCGTGCCCTGGCTGGAGAAGATCAGCAGCACGCCTTGCGTGATGATCTCAGTGCGCGGCATGGGCACCGACACCTGATTGAAGGTGGCTGGCAGGAAGCTCGGGTCGATGATGGTGGTGTCCACGCGGTCCGCGACGGCACCGACCAGCAGCCAGTTCGCCGTTGTCGGCACACCGACGAAGATGGCCTCGCCAGCGGCCACGGGAATGGACAGCGGCGGCTTGACCTTCTCCTTGCAATCGAAGTCGGTGAAGAAGGTGCACTTCGCGCGCTGCGGATCGTCCTTGTCGGGCAAGGCCTTGACGTAGAAGATGTTTGTGGGCGTAGTTTTCGGTGCCATCAATGGACTCCTGCTTCAGGGGTGGGGGAAGAGGGAAGTAGCTGCGCCTGTTCGTCCAGCCAGCGTCGCAGCGCGCGTGCCTCGTCTGAGCGTTGCAGGCATTGGTGCATGTCTGCGGCAACGCTGGTGATTCCCGCATGCACACGCAGCAGCGCAGGCAGTGGCGTGGGCTGAAGGGCTTGCTCCAAGGCTTCGCAGCGCTGCTGACGCTGCGTCGGATCGTCGGTCAGGGCGGCAGCTTGCAGTGCGGCCAACTCCAGGAACGCAGTCGCCGTCTTGAGGTCGGTGGGGGACTTCGCCCGGTCGGTCCGCATCAGATCCAGCGGCGCCTCCACGCTCGCCAGCGCTGCCTGCCTGTCACCGCGGGCCAGCAGCGCGCGTGCGTGCAGTCCCCAGAGCTCCCGCCGCAGCGGATGCAGCCTGGCAGAGGGTTTGCGGCCAGATTCCAGTGCGACCAAACGCGCCGTCAGGTCACCGGTCTCGCGCGGCGCGGGCATGGGGCCACTGGCGAGCAGCGTGACCTGGGCGCGGATCAGGCTGAAGGCCCAGGTACGGTTGCCAGGGTCTAACTCGGTCAGCGTCCGGAATGCTCGCACGGCCTGCGCAGCAAAGGCGTGAGCCTGTTCGGGGCGCCCCTGCCGAATCAGCACGTCCGCCAGGGCCCGGGCGTTGTTGCCCAGGTCCTCCTGCCAGGCGTGATCGGCCGGATGCTTGGCAAGCAGCGCCTGGGCATGCTCGAGCGCACGCCGGAACACTTGCTCAGCCTGTACGTGCCGGCCCCGCTGAACGAGCGTGGAACCCAACCAACTCAGTGAAACCGCCCATTCCGAGCGCAGGGTGGCGTCGTCAGGCCGCTGGGCCAGCACCCGCTCCATCGCGGACGTCGCGAGCATGAAGCTGCGCTCCGCTTCGACCAGGTCCCCCTGGTCGAGCTTCAAGGTGCCCAGGTTGTTGTCGGCATAGGCCAGCTCCACCTGCGCATCCAGGCTGCCGGGGTCCTGCGCAAGCCATTTCTGGCTGACCTCCCGGTAAAGCCCCAGCGCTGCATGGGCGGCGTCGAACCGGCGCTGCGTGTAGTGGATATGCCCCAGCCAGAACGCCGCCTGCCCCTGCGCCTTGCGCCACGCCGCGAGCATCTCCGGTTGCGGCGGATCGCCCTGCAGCAGCGCGTTGGCGGCCGTCAGCGGCTCGATGGCGGCGTCCAGCTCGCGCTTGGAGACGCGCACCTCGCCGATCACCGTCAAGGCCTTGGCGCGCTGCAGCCGGGCCAGCGGGCCGGCCTCGGCGTCTTCGGCCAGGAAGCCCAGCGACTTGGCACCCACGCTGTCCAGCAGCTCCAGCCGCCCGATGGGCCGCAGCTTGTCGGCGAAGTCGCCCAGCATGTAGCTGAGCAGGTCCTCCGCCTGCTGCCGGCGGGCCTGGGCCTGCTGCTCGGCGGCCTCGGCGCGGCGGGCCTGCAGCGCGCTGACGGTCGTCAGCCCCACCAGCGCCAGCACCGCCGCCGCCCCCGCGGCCACGGCCACGCGGTGGCGGCGCACGAAGCGGTTCAGCACGTAGAGCCGGCTGTCGGGCCGGGCCATGATGGGCTCGTGGTCCAGCCAGCGCTGCAGGTCGTCGGCCATCGCCTGCGCGTTGGCGTAGCGCTCGGCGGGTGACTTCTTCAGCGCCTTGGCGATGATGGTGTCGAGGTCGCCGCGCAGCTCGCGGGCCTGGCGGGCGATGGCGTCGTCCTCGTGCTCGACGGCCACGTCGGACAGCCGCTTGGGCACCAGCTCCACCACGGCCTTGAGCCGGTCCAGCTGGGTCTGCGTGTCGTCGGCCGTCGGGTGGCGGCCGCCCAGCAGCAGGTACAGCAGCACGCCCAGCGCGTAGACGTCGGTGGCCGTCGTCACGTCGGCCTGCTGCACCTGCTCGGGCGCGGCGAACTGCGGCGTGAAGGCGCTGCCGGCGCGCTGCGTCAGCTCGGTGGCGGCGGCGCCCTGGCTGGCCTGGGTGGCGTCGGCCAGCAGCTTGGCGATGCCGAAGTCCAGCAGCTTCACGTCGCCCTGCTCGGTGACGAGGATGTTGCTGGGCTTGAGGTCGCGGTGCAGGATGAGCCGCGCATGCGCGTGGGCCACGGCGGCCAGCACGTCCAGGAACAGGCGCACGCGGTCCTGCACGCCCAGCTGGTGCGCGCGGCAGTACGCGTCGATGGGCCGGCCGTCGACGTACTCCAGCACCAGGTAGGGCTGGCTGCCCTGGCCGGCCTGGTGCAGCCCGGCGTCCAGCAGCCGCGCGATGTGCGTGTGGGACAGCCGGGCAAGGATCTCGCCCTCGCGCGCGAAACGACCCGCGTCGCCGCGGCCCAGCAGGCCGGTGGTCAGGAACTTGACGGCCACCTGGCCTTCGAAGCGGCCGTCGGCCCGGCGCGCCAGCCACACGGTGCCCATGCCGCCCTGCCCCAGCTGGCGCTCCAGCACGTAGGGGCCGAGGGCCTGGCCGGCGAGGTCCGGCGGCGCTTCGTCGTCGGGCACGGAGGCCAGCGCCTCCTGCCATTGCGCAACGACGGGCTCGCTCATGAAGCCCTCGGCGTCCAGTTCCTCGGCCTGCGCGAGCAGGCGCCGCAGCTGTTCGGCCGTGTCGGCGTCCTTGGCCTGCAGCGCGACCAGGCGCTCCGCGCGCGCAGGCGGCGACAGGTCCAGCAGTTCATCGAGCAGCGGGCTCAGCGACAGCCAGCGTTGCCGGTCGAGCGCGGCCATGTCAGCAGCCCATGGTGCTCTTGCGCCGGCGGCGGTGCACCTGCGGGCCGAGCGCCGGGCCGCTCCCAAGCCGGCCCACCGTGGCGATGTGCTCGCGGCTCAACGCCGCGAGCATCGCCGTCCCCTCGGGGGCTGAGGCCGGACACATCGCGCCCAGTGGGCGGGATGTGCCTGCCGAAGGGCTGCGGCGCAAGACGCAGCGCGGCCTGCAAGGCCGGCCAAGTATTCCTTGGACGAGGGGCTTCATCCTGCGAGGCTCATCGACAGGAACAGCCGCGCCTTCTGCCAGTCGCGCTGCACGGTGCGCTCGGTGATGCCCAGCGCGTCGGCGATTTCCTGCTCGCGCAGGCCGGCGAAGTAGCGCATCTCCACGACCTTGGCCAGCCGCGGCTCCAGCTGGGCCAGCTCGTCCAGCGCCTCGTGCACGCGCAGCAGGTCGTCGTCGGCCTGCGGCAGCTGCTCGGCCAGCGCGGTGTCCAGCGTGAGGTGACCCACGCCGCCGCCGCGGCGCTCGGCCTGGCGGGCGCGCACCAGGTCGATGACGACAGAGCGCATGGCCTGGGCCGCGTAGGCCAGGAAGTGGCGGCGGTCGGGGAAGCTGGCGCCGTCGGCGCCGGCCAGGCGCAGCCAGGCCTCGTGCACCAGCGCGGTGGTGTCCAGCAGCGTGACGTGGCCCGCCTGGCGCACGTGGCGGCGGGCCAGGCGCTGCAGGTCCACGTAGAGCTGCGCCACCACCTGGTCGGCGGCGGCGCGGTCGCCCTGCCCGGCGGCCTGCAGCAGTTGGGTGATGGCTTGCACGGGCCGGACTCTAACGGCTGGGCGCGGCGGAGCGACAGCGCGGCGCGGGTGATCGCCGGGTTTTGAAACCTTTTTTCAGGCGGCGTGTCGGGTTTCGTGTCGCCCGCCCGTTCTGTCAGATGAGGGCCCATCACGCGCCCGGCCCGGGAGGCGGCGCAAGCCGGGGCCGCCGAGTGATCGGCCCTCACCCACCGCGCACGGCCCGCGGCCGCGCATGCGAAGCAACCTCGACAGTCCAGACGCCATGTCCCCAGCGCCTCTCCTCGCCGACGTCTCATCCACCAGCCCGCGCGCCGGCGCGTCCACGCGGCTGCCGCAGGCCGACTCCGTGGCCGCATTCGGCCTGCGCACCTCACGCCATTTCGCCCAGTGCCGGCGCGAGAGCGGGCAACTGGCGCTGGTATGGATCGAGGTGGACGCGCTGGCACGTGCCGACGGCGGGCTGGACTCGGCCGAGCACGATGCGCTGATCCAGACCGTCAGCCTGCGGCTGCGCAACCGGGTGCGCGGCTCGGACGAAGTCGTCTACATGGCCGGCAACAGCTTTGCCGTGCTGCTGCTTTCGGCCGGCGCCGCCGAGGCCCGGCTCGTGGAGCAGCGGCTGCTGCAGGCGCTGCGCGGCGCCTACTGCGTGGACAGCCGGCTGATCCAGCTGGGCGTGCGGCTGGGCACCGCGGTGTTCCCGCAGGCCGGCCGCAACGGCGCCGAGCTGGCCGAGGCCGCGCGCGCGAACCTGTCGACCCGCGAGTAGTGGAAGGTCTTCGGGCCGAGCGCCGGGCCGCTCCCAAGCCGGCCCGCCAGGGCGATGTGCTGGCGGCTCGACGCCGCCGGCATCGCCGTCCCCTCGGGGGACCGACCAGGCTTGCCCGCGTTCAGCGCGGCAAGCCTGGGCGAGGGGTCTGTCAGACCTCCAGCCACTCCTTGCGGATATAGGCATTGCCGCGCAGCTCGGCCGGCGTGCCCTCGAACACGATGCGGCCATGGCCCATCACATAGCAGCGCTCGGAGATCTCCAGCGCGATGGCCAGCTTCTGCTCTACCAGCAGCACGGCGATGCCACGGTTCTTCAGTTCCTTCAGGTACTCGGCCACCAGCTCGACGATCTTGGGCGCCAGGCCCTCGGTGGGTTCGTCGATCATGATGAGGTCGGGGTCGCCCATCAGCGTGCGGCACAGCGTGAGCATCTGCTGCTCGCCGCCCGACAGCACGCCGGCCTCGGTGTGCTGGCGCTCCTTGAGCCGCGGAAACATGCGGTACATGTCGTCGAAGCTCCAGCGCGGCTTCTTCGCGCCGTGTTTTTCCCCCAGCATCAGGTTCTGGTGCACGGTGAGCCTGGGGAAGATGTCGCGGTTCTCGGGCACGTAGCCGATGCCGAGATGAGCGATCTCGTAGGCCTTGCGGCCCACCAGCTCCATGTCGCCGAACTTGACCGAGCCCTTGGCGTCGACCTGGCCCATGATGGTCTTGACCATCGTGGAGCGGCCCGCACCGTTGCGGCCCAGCAGGCTGACGATCTCGCCCGGGTTCACCTGCAGGCTCACGCCGTGCAGCACATGGCTCTTGCCGTAGAAGGCGTGGACGTTGTCCAGCTTGAGTGTGCGTTGCTGGGTCATGCTGCCGCCGCCTGTGTTTCTGCCAGCACGGAGCCCAGGTAGGCCTCCTGCACCCGCGCATTCGCGCGCACCGCGTCCGGCGTGTCGAAGGCGATGACCTCGCCGTAGACCAGCACGGCGATCTTGTCGGCCAGGCCGAAGACGACGCCCATGTCGTGCTCCACGGTCAGCAACGTTTTGCCGACGGTCACCTCGCGGATGAGCTGGATGAAGCGCTTGGTCTCGCTCTTGCTCATGCCGGCGGTGGGTTCGTCCAGCAGGATGACGCTGGACCCGCCGGCGATGGTGATGCCGATCTCCAGCGCGCGCGCCTCGGCGTAGGTGAGGTTCATGGCCAGCACGTCGCGGCGCTTGTCGAGCTTGATCATCTCGAGGATGGCTTCAGCGCGGTCGTTGGCGTCGTCCAGGTCGGCCAGGAACTTCCAGAACGCGTAGCGGTGGCCCAGGCTCCACAGCACGGCGCAGCGGATGTTCTCGAACACCGACAGCCGCGTGAACAGGTTGGAGACCTGGAAGCTGCGCGACAGGCCCTGGCGGTTGATCTCGTAGGGCTTGCGGCCGTCGATGCGGGCGCCATGCAGGTGGATCTGCCCGGACGTCGGCGCGAAGCGGCCGCTGATGAGGTTGAACAGCGTGCTCTTGCCCGCGCCGTTGGGGCCGATGATGGCCACACGCTCGCCGGCCTGCACGGCCAGGTTGGCACCGCGGATGATCTCGCTCTTGCCAAAGCTCTTGCGCACATCGCGCAGTTCGAGGGCGTAACCGCTCACAGCGCTTCCCTCCGCTTGATCTCTTTTTCGATGTCTTCCTGGATCTCGCCCCACTGGTGCACGTAGTGCCGCCGCGCCAGCTCGAACAGGCCGATACCCACGACAATCATGAAGCCGGCGCCGAACCACGCATCGATGCCGCCGCTGTCCAGCGTCGCGCCCAGGAAGCGCAGCTCGGGGCCCAGCGCCTCGTTGAGCTGGCGGTGGTACAGCATCTCGATCATGGCCGCGGCACCCACCAGGGCAGCAAGTGCCGCACCGCCCAGCGCGAGGTAGGACGTCCAGATCTTGCCCAGCTTGCCGAACGCCGCGACGCGCAAGTTCATCAGGATCAGGCTGGCGATGCCGCCCGGCGCGTACATGACCATGAACAGGAAGATCAGCCCCAGGTACAGCAGCCAGGCCTTGGTCAGCTCCGCCAGCATGACGCCGCAGAACACCATCAGCACGGCGCCGATGATGGGGCCGAAGAAGAACATCGCGCCGCCCAGGAAGGTGAACAGCAGGTAGGCGCCGGAGCGCGCCGCGTGCAGCACGTCGCCGCCGTTGACGATCTCCGTGTTGATGGCCCCCAGCCCACCCGCGATGCCGGCGAAGAAGCCGGAGATCGCAAAAGCGAGGAAGCGCACCCAGTGCGTGTCGTAGCCGATGAACTCGACGCGCTCGGGGTTGTCGCGCACCGCGTTCAGCATGCGGCCCAGCGGCGTGCGCGTCAGCGCGAACATCAGCGCCGTGCAGACGAAGCAGTAGACGGCAACCAGGTAGTAGACCTGGATCTGCGGGCCGAACGTGATGCCCATGACCGGCTGGCCGACGACGCGGTTGCTGGACACGCCGCCCTCGCCGCCGGAGAACTCCGGCAGCATCAGCGCCAGCGCGAACACCAGCTCGCCGATGCCCAGCGTGATCATCGCGAACGGCGTGCCGGCCTTCTTCGTCGACACATAGCCCAGCAGCACCGCGCACAGCAGGCCGGCCATGCCGCCCACCAGCGGGATCAGGCTGACCGGGATGCCCAGCGTGCCCGCCCCCACCTTGTTCAGCGCATGGATGGCCAGGAAGGCGCCCATGCCGCTGTAGACGGCGTGGCCGAAGCTCAGCATGCCGCCCTGCCCCAGCAGGATGTTGTAGGCCAGGCAGGCAATGATGCCGATGCCCATCTGCGTGAGCATGGTCTGCGCGAGGCCGCTGGTCCAGATCTTCGGCGCCACCAGCAGGGCCAGCGCGAAGAAGCCCCAGATGATCCAGCGCCCGACGTTCAGCGGCTTGAAGTGGAATTCCTTGACCTTGCTCATGTCAGTCCTCCCGCGTGCCGAGGAGGCCCTTGGGCCGGAAGATCAGGATCAGCACCATCAGCAGGTAGGGCAGGATGGGCGCCACCTCGGCCATCGTCAGGCGCAGCAGCGGGTAGCCCGGCGTGGCCTGCGTGACGGTGAAGCCCAGCGACGTCAGCAGCGTCGCCAGCGAGCCGTTGACGGTCAGCGGCAGCGTCTGCAGCAGGCCCACGACGATGGAGCCGACGAAGGCGCCGGCCAGCGAGCCGATGCCGCCGACCACGACGACGACGAAGATGATGGCGCCGATGAAGGCCGCCATGTTGGGCTCGGTCACGAAGGTGATGCCGCCCACCACGCCGGCGAGCCCCGCCAGCGCGCAGCCGCTGCCGAACACCAGCATCAGCACGCGCGGCACGTTGTGGCCCAGCGCCTCCACCATCTCGGGGTGCGTGAGGGATGCCTGGATGACCAGGCCGACCCGGGTGCGCGTCAGCAGCAGCCACAAGGCCAGCAGCATCAGCAGCGCCACGGCCATCATGAAGACCTTGGTCAGCGGGAAGTTGGAGCAGGACACCGCGGCCGCGCAGACCTCCGGCCCGGCCTTGCCCAGCACCAGGGACATGCCCTGCGCCGCGTGCGACACGATGGTGAACGCCGAGCCCTGCAGCTCCGGCGGCGGCGTGAACGGCACGGCCGTGCGCCCCCACACCAGCTGCACCAGCTCCAGGATCACGTAGGACAGGCCGAAGGTGATGAGCAGCTCCGGCACATGGCCGAACTTGTGCACGCGCCGCAGCGCCAGCCGCTCGAAGCCCGCACCCATCACGCCCACGGCCAGCGGCGCCAGCAGCAGCGCCGGCCAGAAGCCCAGCACGCCCACCAGCGAGTAGGCCACGTAGGCGCCCACCATGTAGAAGCTGGCATGCGCGAAGTTCAGCACGCCCATCATGCTGAAGATCAGCGTCAGGCCCGAGCTGAGCATGAACAGCAGCAGCCCGGAGGACAGGCCGTTCAGCAGGTTGATGAAGACTTGATCCAAAAGCCCACCCTCAGAGCAATCGTTGGAAGACGAGCGCAGCGGTTGGCTCAGCTTGCGTCGCGAGCGGGTCGAGGTCGGGTTCGAGGCGCGCAGCCGTACTCCTGTACGGCGAGCACCACGAGCCCGAGATCGGCCCGCGCAGTAGCAAGATGAGTCGACCGCTTAGCCGGGCCGCTTCATCTGGCAGGACGTCGGCGTGGAAGACACGTACGAGTCGTACTGTTTCACCGGCGCCAGCGTCATGCCTGTCTTCTCCGGGCTGTACGGGTACTTGGCATCGGCCTTCTGCCAGACCGAGATGAACAGCGGCTGCTGCAGCTGGTGGTCGGTCTTGCGCATGGTCACTTCGCCATTGAAGCCCTTGACCGTCAGGCCTTCCATCGCGGCGGCCACCTTCACCGGGTCGGTGGACTTGGCGTTGGCCATGGCCTGGCTCAGCATCGTGTAGATGTTCTGGATGCTGAGCGTGTACATGTCGTCGTTGAAGCGCTTGTTGTACTCGTCAGCCAGCTTCTGCGACTCGCCGCCCATGTTGTAGTGGCTGTAGGCCACCTGGAACACGCGGCCCGCGCCGCCCGTCCCCAGCGCGGTGGGCGTGCCGGTCACGCCGGTGTAGTAGGTGAAGAACTTGCCGTTGTAGCCCGCCTCGTTGGCGGCCTTCACGAGCAGCGCGAGGTCGGAGCCCCAGTTGCCGGTGATGACGGTGTCGGCGCCGCTGGCCTTGATCTTGGCGACGTAGGGCGCGAAGTCGCGCACCTGGGCCAGCGGGTGCAGGTCCTCGCCGACGATCTGGATGTCGGGGCGCTTGCGGGCCAGCGTTTCCTTGGCGTACTTGGCGACCTGGTGGCCGTGCGCGTAGTTCTGGTTCAGCAGGAAGACCTTCTTCACGTCCGGCTGGTCCTTGATGAAGGACGACATGGCCTCCATCTTCATCGACGTGTCGGCGTCGAAGCGGAAGTGCCAGTAGCTGCACTTGCTGTTGGTCAGGTCGGGGTCCACCGCCGAGTAGTTCAGGTAGACGATCTCCTTGCCGGGGTTGCGCTCGTTGTGCTTGGCGACGGCGTCGCTCAGCGCCAGCGCCACACTGGAGCCGTTGCCCTGCATGATGTAGCGGATGCCCTGGTCGGCCGCCGCCTTCAGCAGGTTCAGCGACTCGGCGGGGCTCAGCTTGTTGTCGAAGGTGACGACCTCGAACTTCACGCCGGCCGGGTTGCTCTTGTTGAACTTCTCGCCGAGGAACTGGAAGGTCTTGACCTGGTTCTGCCCCACGGGGCCCATCAGGCCGGAGAGCGCATCGATGTAGGCCAGCTTGACCGTCTCGCCCTTCTGGGCGTGCGCGGCACCCGCGGCAAGCGCAAGGGCCGCAGCGGCCGTGAGTGCGCGCACCGGGAAGCGGACCGAGGTGATGTCCAACATGCTTGTCTCCTTTGTTGTGGCTGGGGAACGGGAATGTAGACGCCGGGCGACCGCGGATCACGCCGTCGGCAGGCGGTGGTCCTTGAGCTGGTCGCGCAGCTTCAGTTTCTGGATCTTGCCGGTGGCGGTGTGCGGGATCTCGCTGACGAAGACGACGTCGTCCGGCACCTGCCACTTCGCGATGCGGCCCTCGTAGAAGGCCAGCAGTTCCTCGCGCGTGACGGTGGCATCGGGCTTCTTGACGACCACCAGCAGCGGGCGCTCATCCCACTTCGGGTGGCGTGCCGAGATGACGGCCGCCTCATGCACGGCCGGGTGGGCCATCGCGATGTTCTCGAGGTCGATGGACGAGATCCATTCGCCGCCGGACTTGATGACGTCCTTGCTGCGGTCGGTGATCTGCATGAAGCCATCGGCATCGATGGTGGCCACGTCGCCGGTCGGGAACCAGCCCGGTTCGCCGTCGACGCTGACCAGCGGCGATGCGTCGGTCTTGTAGTACTGGCTGATGACCCAGTGGCCGCGCACGACGAGGTTGCCGGCTGATGAGCCGTCCCACGGCAGCGAGCGGCCGTCGTCGTCGATGATGGCCATGTCCACGCCGTAGATGACGCGGCCCTGCTTCTCCAGCAGGCGCTGCTGCTGCTCGCGCGGCAGGCTCAGCTGGCGCGTCGTCAGCTTTGACAGCGTGCCCAGCGGCGACATCTCCGTCATGCCCCAGGCGTGGATGACCTCGA
>JAYSCT010000128.1:0-13400 GCA_041914785.1 Roseateles sp. | reverse complement strand
GGCGCTCTGCGCCAGCGGCTCAATTGAGAAGATACAAGGGGACGGCGATGCTTGCCGGATGGACCGGCAAGCACATCGCCAGGCGGTCCGGCTTGGGAGCGGCCCGGCGCTCGGCCCGCAAGAATCACACGCGCTGCTGAGATGATGTGAGCCATGTTTCGCCGTTTCTCATCTCTCGTTCTTGCTCTGGTCCTCGCGGCGCTTGCCGCCTGTTCCGTGCCCGTGCTGACACCTCAGCAACCGGTCGTCGTGCCACCTCCCGTGGAGCCGCCTCCCATCGTCAAGCCCGCGCCCAGGCCGCCGCGCCTGGGCCTGGCGCTGGGCGGTGGCGCCGCGCGCGGCTTCGCGCACATCGGCGTCATCCAGGTGCTGGAGGAGGCCGGCATCAAGGTCGACCTCGTCGCCGGCACGTCGGCCGGCAGCCTCGTCGCGGCGCTGTATGCGTCGGGCAAGACGGGCAAGGAGATGCAGTCACTGGCCGAAGGCATGGACGAGGGCGCCATCACCGACTGGTCGTTCCCGCTGCGCGGCCTGATCCGCGGCGAGGCGCTGGCGCGCTTCATCCGCGACAAGACCGGCGGCAAGGGCATCGAGCAGATGGTGGTGCCGCTGGGCATCGTCGCGACCGACCTGTCGGACGGCTCGCCCATCCTGTTCCGCAGCGGCGACACGGGCACGGCGGTGCGCGCGTCCAGCGCCGTGCCGGCCGTGTTCCAGCCGGTCAAGATCGGCCAGCGCGAGTACGTGGATGGCGGCCTGGTGTCGCCGGTGCCGGTGCGCTTCGCGCGCGAGATGGGGGCACAGCTGGTCATCGCGGTGGACATCACGTCGCCGCCCGAGAAAGACCCGCCCATGGACGCCTTCCGCATGCTGATGCAGACCTTCTCCATCATGGGCCGCAGCATCAACAGCTTCGAGCTGCGCGACGCCGACGTGCTGGTGCGCCCGCGGCTGGACGGCGTCTCCAGCGCCGACTTCACCGCGCGCCGCCGCGCCATCCAGGCGGGCCGCGACGCCGCGCAGGCGGTGCTGCCGCTGATCCGCCAGCGCATCGCCGAACGGACGAGGTAGCGGCGCATGGACACCGAGATCCCGCTGTTCCCGCTGCGCTCGGTGCTGTTTCCCGGCGGCTGGCTGCCGCTGCGCATCTTCGAGCCGCGCTACCTCGACATGGTGCAGCGCTGCCACGCGCAGGGCCATGCCTTCGGCGTCGTCGCCCTGACCGAGGGCCAGGAGGTGCGGCGGCGTGACGGGGCGGGCTTCCAGCGCGAGGCCTTCCACGCCGTCGGCACGCTGGCGCGCATCGAGCACTTCGCGCACGAGCAGCCGGGGCTGATCCAGCTGCGCACCCGCGGCACGCAGCGCTTCCGGCTGCGCAGCTCGCGCTGCCTGAGCCACGGCCTGTGGGTGGGCGTGCCGGAGCTGCTGGCGCAGGACGTCGCCGTGCCGGTGCCGGAGGACCTGCGCTCCGCCGCGCGCCAGCTGCAGGACCTGCTGGAGAACTGGCGCGAGCGCGCCGGCCCCGAGGAGCTGCCGCTGCAGCCGCCCTATGCGTGGGACGACGCCGGCTGGCTGGCCAACCGCTGGGCCGAGCTGCTGCCCATGCCGGCGGACGAGCGCCAGCGGCTGATGGTCATGGACAACCCGCTGCTGCGCCTGGAACTGGTGGTCGACCGGCTGGACGCGCTCAGCGCCTGAGCCAGTCGGTCAGCACGCGCAGCACCTCGGCCTTCTCGGGCTCGTTGAAGAGCTCGTGGAACAGCGCCGGCCAGGGCCGCGTGGCGACGACATTGGCCGGCGCCGCGGCCGCAAACGCCTCGCTGCCGCGCGGCGCGACGCAGCGGTCCGCACCGGCCCACATCAGCAGCGTGCGCAGCCGCCAGCGCGGTGCATCGGCGATGACGCGCTCGCCCGCGTCGACGATGAAGCGCGTCAGGCGCGCGGTGATGCGGTCGTGCACCAGCGGGTCGCCGGTGTAGGCCGCCACCACGGCCGGGTCGCGGCTGATCCAGGCCGGCTTCAGCCCGTTGCCCACGGCCAGGCCCGGCGCCAGGTTCTCGGCCAGCGCCAGCGCCAGCTTCTGGCCGCCGGACAGGCCCGCGTCCAGCGCGGGTGACGACAGCACCAGCCCGTCCAGCGGCCGGCTCCAGGCGGCCGGTTGCGCGGCGAGCGCCTCGTCGGCGAAGCGCGCGGCGATCAGCCCGCCCAGGCTGTGGCCCAGCAGCACGAACGGCAGGCCGGGGCGGCGCACGGCGTCGATGACGAGCGCCGTGTCGCGCAGCAGCGCCTCGGCGTCGGGGATGTCGCCCTTGCGGCCCTCGCTCCGGCCGTGGCCGCGGTGGTCCCAGCCATGCACGTCCCAGCCGGCGGCGTTCAGCGCGGCGGCCACGTGGGCATAGCGCTCGATGTGCTCGCCCAGCCCGTGCACGATCAGCAGCTGGCCGAGCGCCGGCGCGGCGGCGGGCCAGTGGCGGGTGTGGAGCGTCAGGCCGTCATCGGTCGTCGTGGTCATGGCGTCGCGGGCAGCGGAGGTGGCGGGAGTCTAGAGGCCTCCTGCCGGGAGCCCAGCACGCGGGCGTAGGCCCAGGTGAACTCCGCGCCCAGCAGCAGGATCTGCGCCGAAAAATACACCCACACCAGCAGCGCCACCACCGACGCGGCCGCGCCGAAGCCCGACACCACGCCGCTGCTGCGCAGGTACAGGCCGATGACGCTGCGCCCCAGCTCGAACAGCGCCGCGGTGACGAGCGCGCCCAGCAGCACGTCGCGCCACGCGATGCGGGCACGCGGCATCCACTTGAAGATCAGCGCGAACACCGCCACCACCAGCCCCTGGCTGATGACGGTGTTGGCCACGGCAGCCACGATCAGCCACTCGCCGAACCAGGGCTTCCACCAGGTTTCCGCGGCCGCCATCACGGCGCCCAACAGCAGTGACACCAGCAGCAGGAACGACAGGCCCAGGATGAGCCCGAAGCTCAGCAGCCGGGCGCGCAGCCAGGCCCACCAGCCCTGCACCGGGCGGGCCGGCACGCGCCAGATGGTGTCCAGCGCGTCCTGCAGCTCGGCGAACACCGTCGTGGCACCGACGAGCATCAGCCCGAGGCCGATGACGGTGCTCAGCCAGCCGCCCACGGGCCAGGCCACGCTCCTGAGCATGCCCTCGATGGTGGCGGCCCCGGTGGGGCCCAGCAGGCTCTGCAGCTGCCCCACCAGTTCGCCGCGCACCGCCTCGCCGCCCCAGACGAGGCCGGCGACGGAGACGACGATGAGCAACAGTGGTGCCAGCGAGAACAGCGTGTAGTACGCCAGCGCGGCGCCCATGCGGGGCCCGCGGTCGTCCAGGAAGCCGTTGACGGTCAGCAGCAGCACGCGGCCAAGCGGGCGCAGAGGGCGCAAAGGGCGCAGGTAGTCAAGCCATCGCATGGCCGCAGTCTGGCCGGGGGCGGGGAGGCGGCCTGTAGGACGAGGCCTGTTGCGTCAGGCACCGTCGTCGCCTGCAGGCTCGAAGCGGAAGCGGATGAAGAACACGCGCCGCCCGCTGCCGTGCCGCGCCGTCTGCAGCAGGTCGGCCAGGCTGCGAAAGCCCGACTCGCGGGCCAGCGAGTCCGAGATGTCGGTGAGCGAGATCTCGCGGATGGACGTGACGACGATGCTGCCGCCCTCGACCGCGTAGCGCCCGCCCGCCTTCACGTGCGGCGACTGCCAGATGCGGATGCTGGTGGTGATGCTGCCGTTGCGCACACCCTCGCGAAGCTGCTTGGCGAACTGCATGGTCAGGCGGTGCGCGAGGCCACGTTCCACACGTGGTGGGCCGGGTCGATGAGGCGGCCCACGCGGTCGCCCCAGGGCTGGTCGGCCGCGGGCAGCAGCACGCGGGCGCCGGCGGCCACCGCGCGGGCCATCGTCGCGTCCACGTCGTCGCAGTACAGGTAGTGCACCACCGGCGAGCTGCCGTCCGCGGCGGGCGGCCGGCTGCCGAGGTGGGGCGCGTCGTCATGCACCATGAACAGCGAGTCGAAGAACGACAGCGTGGCGTGGATGACGCGGCCGTCCGGGCCGGTGCGGCGCGACAGCTCGACGGCGCCGAACCCGGCCTGGCAGAACGCGACCTGCGCGGCGGCGTCGGCGCAGACGAGCATGGGAATGAGCAGGCGGGGCTTCATGGGGTCTCCTCAGACGGCGGCGCGCAGCTTGTCGTAGCCGCTGCGGCTGACGGGGATGCGCTTGCCGTTCTTCATGCGCGCCGTGTAGGCGTCGCTGTCGGTCTTCTCCAGGCCTTGCAGCGCGGCCAGGTTGATGATGAAGGAGCGGTGCACGCGCACGAAGCGGGCCGGGTCCAGTTGCGCCTCCAGCTCGGAGATGCGCTGCGTCTTCAGGTGCTCGCGGCCGTGGGCGTGGAAGGCCACCTGGTCGGCCTGGGCCTCGATGTAGGCGATGTCGTCCACCAGCAGCACCTGCATGCCGCCCTCCTTGTCGTGGTCGCGCACCAGCACGCGGGTGAGCCGCGGCGGCGCGGCCACCAGCCGCTCCAGCGCCGGCTGCGGCTGGCCCATCAGGCGGCGGGCGCGGTCCAGTGCCGCGTCGAAGCGGTCCTGCGCGAAGGGCTTGAGCAGGTAGTCCACCGCGTGCAGCTCGAAGGCGCGCAGCGCGTGCTGGTCGTGGGCCGTCGTGAAGACGACGCCGTCGCGCCGGCCGGTCAGCTCCAGCACTTCCAGGCCGGTGAGCTTGGGCATCTGGATGTCCAAGAACACCAGGTCGGGCCGGAGCTCGGTGATGGCGCGGGCGGCGTCCAGCCCGTTGCCGGCCTCGGCGACGATCGCGATGTCGGCATGCGGCCGCAGGTACTCGGCCAGCAGGCGGCGGGCCAGCGGTTCGTCATCGGCGATCAGCGCTTGGAGCGTCATGGCGTCGTCTCGAAGGGGAGTGAAATCTCGACCGCGAAGCCCTCGGGCGTGGCGCCCCAGTGCACGCGGGCGCGGCCGGCGTACTGCGCGGCCAGCCGCTCGCGCAGGTTGCGCAGGCCCAGGCCCAGGCCGGTCTCTTTGGACGGCGCGTCGCCCAGCTCGGGCACCGGGTTGCGCACGGCGATGTGCAGCCAGCCGTCGCGCACCAGCGCCTGCACGCTCAGCAGCCCGCCGTCGTCGCGCGGGCGCAGGCCGTGCTTCAGCGCGTTCTCCACCAGCGGCTGCAGCGTCAGCGGCGGCAGCAGCGCGGGCAGCGCGTCGGGCGCGGCGTCGATGTGCGTGGCGAGCTTGTCGCCCAGGCGCTGGCGTTCGATGGCGAGGTAGTGGGTCACCAGGCCCAGCTCGTCGGCCAGCCGGATGCGCTCGCGGCCGGCCAGGTCCAGCGTCTGGCGGAAGAACTGCGCCAGGTCGATGGCCATGGCGCGGGCGGCGGCCGGGTCCAGCTGGGTGAGGGCGCTGATGGAGTTCAGGCTGTTGAACAGGAA
This sequence comes from Roseateles sp., assembly GCA_041914785.1. Taxonomy (GTDB): domain Bacteria; phylum Pseudomonadota; class Gammaproteobacteria; order Burkholderiales; family Burkholderiaceae_C; genus Pelomonas. Next base: position 7,948 of record JAYSCT010000128.1, on the reverse strand, counting down.
ATGCGGGTCGATCTGCAGCCGCAGCAGCTGCAGCTCCATGTCGCGCGCCAGCAGCCGCGCCTGGGCCTCGCGCGCGGCGGCGGCCTGAGCGTTCTGGAACGCGATGAGCAGGTCATGCGCCAGCACGGCCAGCGTCAGCAGCGCCAGCAGCGCGGCGGTCAGCAGCGCCAGGCCGCGCTGGCCCAGGCCCACCCAGCCGTCGGCGTGGCCGAACAGGGCGCCGGCGGCGTCCCAGGCGGCGGCCAGGCCCAGCATCACCGTCGTCAGCGTGGCCACCAGGCCCACGCGGTAGCGCAGCGCGGCCGGCCAGTCGGCCACGCCGAACGGCCGGCTGCGGCAGGGGTAGTAGGTGGCCAGCACGACGAAGGCCAGCACGCCGCACAGCGGCACGGCCCAGGGCAGCGCCCAGCCCAGCGGCGCCACGCCCAGCGCGTGCAGCAGCGCAGCCAGCGCCGGGCCGGCCAGCCCCCAGGCCAGCAGGTAGACGGCCAGCCCGCGCAGATGGGTCAGCAGGGGGTGCAAGGCGGCTTCAGTTCTTGACTTCGACGCCGGCAAACATCACGTCGCCGCGCAGCACCAGACGCGGCCCGGGCGCCATCGGCGGCACGGTCTTGTCCTCGACGCCGCCGAACAGCGCCGTGATCTCCACGACGACCTGCCAGTCGCGCGGCACGCGCAGCTCGATGCCGCTGAAGCGGGCCGAGATGTCCAGCCGCGCCTCGCCGCCTTCGATGGTGGCCTGGGTCAGGTCCAGCTCGATGCCGCCGAAGGTGCTGGTGATGTGGCCGCCGCTGAAGGGGCCGGCCTCGACGCGCTGGTTGATGCCGCTGAAGCTGACGTCGATGTCCACCCGCTCGCCCGCGGCCAGCCGCGTGGCCATCAGCGCCAGCGGCCGGCCGGCGGCAGGGCGCGGGAACACGGCCCGCATCAGGATGGACAGGCCGGCCATGATGATGACGACCGGCCACCAGTCGCGCCAGTGGAAATGCATGAAGCCCAGGTTCTGCGCCGTCAGCGCCAGGCCCACGCCGATCATCAGCACGCCGACGAAGCCGCTGCCCGCCAGCCGCGGCCAGGCCAGCCGGCCCAGCCCCCACAGCACCAGGCCCAGCGGCCAGAAGGTGCGCAGCAGCGCGATGTCGAAGATGTGCAGGTTGTCCAGCAGCGCCAGCACGCCGACGCCGATGACGATGAGGCCGAACAGGATGCGGTGGCCGGCGTGCTGCAGGGGGCGGGGAGGGTGGGGCGGCATGTGAGGGCGGGCGCGACGGGAAAGCCGGTAGTAGACCGCGGCCGGGCGCCCGTGGGCGGCTGGTGGCGGTGAATCGCCGGCCCAGGCCGACGAATCAACGGCCCGGCAGTCCCGCGGCGGGGCGCACGCGCAGGCCGCGCAGCACGAGGGCCAGGCCGGCGAGGATGACGAACACCGGCCAGGCGTCGTGCAGGGAGAAGCCGGTCGGACCCAGGTTGCGCGCCGTCAGCAGGCCACCGACGGCGACGAGCGCCGCGCCGCCCAGCCCACCGCCGTGGCGAGCCCAGCCCAGCCGCGCCAGGCCCAGCAGCACCAGCGCCAGCGGCCAGAAGGTGGCCAGCAGCGGCTGGTCCAGCCCCAACTGGCGGTCCAGCAGCGCGAGCGCGCCGAGGCCGATGGCGGCCAGGCCGGCGGCGATGCGTTGCAGGGGGGGCGGGTCAGGTCGTTCATGGCGGTCTCCGGTTGGTCAGTGAAGCCAGTGGACCCGCGAACGCGCGGCGCGGCGAGCCGCCTGCGGCGTACGGCCAGGCGCCGCGATGAATCGACGGCACGCGTCGCCAATGAAAAAAGCCCGGTGTCGAAACACCGGGCTTTCTGCAGTTCTGGCGGGCGCGGGGCCCGCGCAGCATCAGGCGGCAGCGCGCTTGGCGGTGCGGGTGGCCGTCTGCGTGGCCTTGACGGCTTGCGTCGTGGCGGCCTGGAAGTTGGCTTCGGCCACTTCGACGGCTTGCTTGGTGGCCTTCTGCACCGACTCGAACGCGTTGTTCGCGGCGGCCACGGCGGACTTCACCAGCGCGACGGCGTTCTCGGTGCCGGCCGGGGCGTTCTTGGCGGCGGTGTCCACCATCGTGGAGAAGGTCTTCTGCGCGTCGGCGAACTGGCTCTCGGCGACCTTGGCGACTTCGGCGCCGGTGCTGGAGGCGATGTCGTAGATGTGGCGGCTGTAGGAAGCGGCCTTCTCGGCGGTGGGTTGCAGCAGCGCGGCCTGCAGCGACAGCAGTTCCTGCGCGTCCTTCACGGACAGCGCGGCAGCGGTCGTGTCGGCGGCTTCGCTCAGCGCGGTCTTGGCGACCTGCAGGTTCAGCTCGACGAGCTTCTCGACGCCTTCGAACGCCTTGTTCGTCAGGCCGAAGAGGGTTTCGACGTTGGCTTTGTGGGCGGCGAGGACTTGTTCAGCGGTCAGCATGGTGAGACTCCAATTTCGAAGGTGTGAACCGATTGCTGTGCTTGATTGCTGCACTGCAACATGGAGCCAATGATAGGAGCGCTTTGGCGGATTGCAAGCACTTTTTTTGTGCACTGCAGCAAATTAGGGATCTCGGCGTGGGAAAAACGGCTGACGCTATCGTGCCGGGGCTGCCCATATCGACCATGCTCGCCTTCCATTCCGACGCCCACAGCCTGGCGCTGCCGCCGGGGCACCGCTTCCCGCAATCCAAGTACCGGCTGCTGCGCGAGCATTTCGAGCGCGAGCCGGGGCTGCTGCGCATGCAGCCGGCGCCGGCGGCCGGCGACGACGAACTGGCGCTGGTGCACACGCCCGACTACATCGACGCCGTGCAGCGCGGCACGCTGAGCGCGGCGCAGCAGCGCGAGATCGGCTTCCCGTGGAGCCCGTCGATGGCCGAGCGCTCGCGGCGCTCGGTGGGCGCCAGCATCGCCGCGGCGCGAGCCGCGTTGGCCGAGGGCGTGGCCGCCAACATGGCCGGCGGCACGCACCATGCCTACGCCGACAAGGGCTCGGGCTACTGCGTCTTCAACGATGTGGCGGTTGCCGCGCGTCTCATGCAGGCGGAAACTGCCCGCCCCCACGCCGGCGCGTACACCGGCTGCCCCCCGAGGGGGCGCGGTCCGTCTTGGGAACGGCCCGGCGACGGACCGGGCCGCGGCCGCCGCAGCACGCTGCGTGTGCTGGTCATCGACCTGGACGTGCACCAGGGCAACGGCACGGCGGCCATCTTCCGGGATGACGACACGGTGTTCACGTTCTCCATGCACGGCGCGCGCAACTTCCCGTTCAGGAAGGAGCCCAGCGACCTGGACGTGGACCTGCCCGACGGCTGCGGCGATGCCGACTACCTGGCCGCGCTCGACACCGCGCTGGACGACGTGTGGCGGCGCTGCCAGCCGGGCCTGGCGTTCTATCTCGCCGGCGCGGACCCGCACGAGGGCGACCGGCTGGGCCGGTTGAAGCTGACCTACGACGGCTTGGCCGAGCGGGACCGGCGTATGCTGACCGCGCTGCGCGAGCGGCGCATCCCGGTGGCGCTGAGCATGGCCGGCGGCTACGGGCACGACCTGGCGACGACGGTGGCCGTGCAGGTCACCACGCTGAACCTTGCGGCGCAGTCCTGGGCCGCTATCGCACTCGGAACTGGCTGACCGCGGTGCGCCACGTCGGCCGCGCTGGTGGCGAGCTGGTTGGCCGTCTGCGCATGCCCGGCGCGCTGGTGCACGGTGCCGGTCGGCTGCGCCATGGACGAGCTGGTGACCTCCAGCCTGGAGGTCGTCTGTCCCGTGCGCAGTTGCAGGTCCTGGTTGCCCGACGCGATCTCGGCTGGCGCGGTGCGGATGGAGTCCGCCGTCCGCGCGACGTCGCCCACCGTGCCGGCCAGTTGCTCGCCCATCTGGTTCAGCGCGCGCATCAGGCCGGCCAGCTCCTCGTGGCCGGTGGGTGTGGCGCGCTGCGTCAGGTCACCCGCGGCGACGGACTCGGCCAGCGACAGCGACGCGGACCATGGCCACCGCGTCGTCCGTGGTGGCGTTCTGCGCCAGTGCCGGCGGGGTGGCCGCGAGGGCGGCGCATGCGAGGGCAAGACCGGCAAGCGTTCGGTTCATGCGAGTGCTCGTTGCGGCTCCGACGGGCTCCTGGGCAGTGCCGCGCCGGGGGTTCGCCGCGCGCAACGGCGGCGCGGCAATGGCCCACCAGACCTGTGGCGCAATGCACGCATGGAAGAATGCCGCCCCATGACGCGACCGCAGCCCGATGCCCGCCACGCCTACCCGCAGTTCGTGCCGCTCGCCACGCGGTGGATGGACAACGACGTCTACGGCCACCTGAACAACGTCGTCTACTACAGCCTGTTCGATACCGCCGTGAACCGCCTGCTCATCGACGCCGGCGCGCTGGACATCCATGCGGGCGAGGTCATCGGGCTGGTCGTGGAGACGCATTGCAACTTCTTCGAGTCGCTGGCCTTCCCGCAGAAGATCGACGCCGGCGTGCGCGTGGCCCACCAGGGCCGCTCCAGCGTGCGCTACGAGATCGGCCTGTTCGCCGAAGGGTCGGACCTGTGCGCCGCGCGCGGCCACTTCGTGCATGTCTACGTGGACCGCGACAGCCGCCGCCCGGTGGCCGAGCTGCCGCCCGCCTACCTCCAAGCCTTGAAAGCCCTGACGCCATGAGCCGTCCCGATCCGCGATTCAGCACGCCCACGCCCGAGCAGACCGCCGCGGTGGACGACGCCATCAAGACCCGGCACTCGCTGCGCGCCTTCCTGCCCACGCCGGTGCCGCGCCAGACCGTCGAGGACATCCTGGAGGTGGCCCGCTGGGCACCGTCGGGCACCAACACGCAGCCCTGGCAGGTGCATGTGCTGACGGGCGAGGCGCTCAAGCGCACGGCCGGCCGCATCCAGGCCGCCTACCTGGACCCCGAGCAGAACGCCGCTCACAAGGAGGAGTACGCCTACTACCCGAACGAGTGGCGCAGTCCCTACATCGACCGCCGCCGCAAGGTGGGCTGGGACCTGTACGGCCTGCTGGGCATCGCCAAGACCGACAAGGCGCGCATGCAGCACCAGCACGGCCGCAACTTCGTGTTCTTCGACGCGCCGGTGGGGCTGTTCTTCACGATCGACCGCGTCATGCAGCAGGGCTCGTGGCTGGACTACGGCATGTTCCTGCAGAACGTCATGATCGCCGCGCGCGCCCGCGGCCTGCACACCTGCCCGCAGGCGGCGTTCACGCAGTTCCACCGGCTGATCGCCGAGGAGCTGGGCCTGCGCGACGAGCAGATGCTGGTGTGCGGCATGTCGCTGGGCTTTGCCGACCCGTCGGCCATCGAGAACAGCCTGGTCACCGAGCGCGCGCCGGTGGCCGAGTTCACCCGCTTCCTGGATTGATTGCGCCTGGCACGGTGCCGCTGCCGCCGTGGCTCGTGACGGGCTGGAGATGACCATGTTGAAGAAGATCCTCGTCGCGCGTCGCGCGCCGCCCGAAGTTCTCGCAAAGCTGTCGGCGCAGTTCGACGTGGACTACCACGACGGCGAGCTGCCGCTGACCGCCGACGAACTGCGCGACCGCCTGCAGGGCAAGGCCGGCGCCTACATCACCGGCACCGAGCGCATCACGCCCGAGCTGCTGGACGTCTGCCCCGCGCTGCGCGCCGTCTGCACGATGAGCGTGGGCTACAACCACATCGACCTGGCCGCCTGCACCGCGCGCCGCGTGCTCGTCACCAACACGCCCGACGTGCTGACCGAGACGACCGCGGACCTGGGCTTCGCGCTGCTGATGGCCGCCGCCCGGCGCATGGGCGAGGGCGAGCGGCTGCTGCGCGACGGTGGCTGGACGAGCTGGCGCTGGGACTTCCTGGCCGGCGCGGAGGTGCACGGCACGACGCTGGGCATCCTGGGCATGGGCCGCATCGGCCAGGCCATCGCGCGGCGCGGCCGCTTCGGCTTCGGCATGCGGGTGGCGTATCACAACCGCTCGCGGCTGTCGGCCGAGGCGGAAGGCGAGTTGGGCGCGCGCTACCTGGGTAAAGAAGCGTTGCTGCGCGAGGCCGATCACCTCGTGCTGGTGCTGCCGTATTCGGCCGAATCGCACCACTGCATCGCCGCCGCCGAGCTGGCGCTGATGAAGCCGACGGCCACGCTCGTCAACATCGCGCGCGGCGGCATCGTCGATGAAGACGCGCTCGCCGCGGCGCTGCGCGAGCGGCGCCTTGCCGCCGCGGGCCTGGACGTGTTCGAGGGCGAGCCCCGGGTCAACCCGGCGCTGCTGACCTTGCCCAACGTCGTGCTGACGCCGCACATCGGCAGCGCCACCATGCCCACTCGCGTCGCGATGGCCACGCTGGCCGCCGACAATCTGCTCGCCGCGCTGACCGGCGCCCCGCCGCCCACGCCGCTGAATCCCGAAATCCTGCCCCTGTGATGAAACCGCTGCTGCTCGCCCTCGTTCTCGCCCCCGCCCTGGCTTTCGGCCAGTCCGACCGCATCAAGCGCCCGGAGCCCGGCAAGGCCCCCGAGAAGGTGGAGGACGACAAGACGCCGCGCGACCCCAACAAGTTCGCCGCGCTGGCGCTGCTGGGCGACCGCGTGCAGCTGCTGGCGCTGACGCCGGCCCGCGGCGACACCGTGCAGAGCGGCGAGTGGACCGCCACGCCCGCCGGCAAGCTGGACGACGCCGTGCTGCAGGCGCTGAACGAGGCCGTCAAGGCCAGCGGTGACAAGCGCGAGGCTCGCCTCTACACGTCCACCACGCGCAGCCTGTTCGGCGACCCGGCCAACCTGTTCGTCGACGGCAAGCTCAGCCTGCCGGGCAACCTGACGGCCGCGGTGCGCCAGAGCGGCGCGGCCAACCTGCTGCTGGTCACGCGCAGCCGCCAGGAGCCGGCGCTGGCCGCCGCGCTGCCGGGGCGCATCCTCGCGACGCTGGAAGGCCCCGGCTTCGTGCTGGACCAGCGCCCCAGCGGCCAGATCGGCTTCGACGGCCAGCCCGGCAAGCCGGTGTTCGCGCCGTTCGTGTCCATCCGCGTCGCGCTGATCGACCTGACGGACATGCGGCTCAAGCGCGAGCAGTCGCTGGCCGTGGCCGCGCGGCTGCCCGTGGAGGCCGGCGAGGCCAACCCGTGGGCGTCGACGACGCCCGAGCAGCGCGTGAAGGCGCTGGAGGCGCTCATCGAGGCGGAGATGCCGCGCGTGATGAAGGGCCTCGTCGCGCCCTAGGGCGGCCAGACCGCTGTTTGACGCCGGATCGGCCGGCGGCGGCTTGTGCCCTGCATGGACAATGCCGTCATGAGCTTGATCGACATGTTGCTGCTGGGCCTGCTGGCCCTGATCCTGTTGTTGCTGGTGTTGATCTGGGCCCGTCAGAAGCCGCAAGCTGGCGTGCCGCCGGAGCTGCTGCAGAGCAACGAGCGCCTGGAGCGCGAGCTGCGCGACGAGCTGGGCCGCAGCGCCAGCGGCACGCGGCAGGAGCTGCTGCAGGGGCTGGCGCAGTTCCAGCAGGTGCTGACGCAGGGGCTGCAGGGCAGCAACCAGTCGCTGGCCGCGCAGGCGCTGGCCGCGCGCGAGGCGCAGGACGCCGCCGCGCTGCGCGGCGTGCAGGCCCAGGCCGAGTCCATGCAGAAGCTCAACGACGCGATGCGCGAGCAGCTGCAGGCGCTGTCCAAGACCAACGACCAGCGCCTGGCCGAGCTGCGCCTGACCGTGGAGCAGCGCCTCACCGCCATCCAGCAGGACAACGAGAAGAAGCTGGAGCAGATGCGCGCCACCGTCGACGAGAAGCTGCACGCGACGCTGGAGCAGCGCCTGGGCGAGAGCTTCAAGCAGGTGGCCGAGCGGCTGGAGCAGGTGCACAAGGGCCTGGGCGAGATGCAGAACCTGGCGCGCGACGTGGGCTCGCTGAACCGCGTGCTGACCAACGTGAAGACGCGCGGCGTGTTCGGCGAGGTGCAGCTGGCCGGGC
>JAYSCT010000127.1:0-13544 GCA_041914785.1 Roseateles sp. | reverse complement strand
CGGCAGGATCAGGATGTAGACCTCCGGGTGGCCCCAGATCCAGATCAGGTTCACGTACAGCATGGCGTTGCCGCCGAGGTCGTTCGTGAAGAAGTTGGTGGCCAGGTAGCGGTCGGCCGTCAGCAGCGCGAGCGCGGCGGCGAGCACGGGGAAGCTGGCGACGATCAGCACGTTGGTGCACAGCGAGGTCCACGTGAAGACGGGCATCTTCATCATGGTCATGCCGGGCGCGCGCATCTTGATGATGGTGGCGATCAGGTTGATGCCGGACAGCGTCGTGCCCACACCCGCGATCTGCAATGACCACAGGTAGTAGTCCACGCCGGGGTCGGGGCTGGCCAGGATGCCCGACAGCGGCGGGAAGGCCAGCCAGCCGGTCTTGGCGAATTCGCCGACGAACAGCGAGATCATGATCAGGATGGCGCCGCCCACCGTCATCCAGAAGCTGAAGTTGTTCAGGAACGGGAACGCGACGTCGCGCGCGCCGATCTGCAGCGGCACGACGTAGTTCATCAGGCCCGTCACGAACGGCATCGCGACGAAGAAGATCATGATGACGCCGTGGGCCGTGAAGACCTGGTCGTAGTGGTGCGGCGGCAGGAAGCCGGCGTTCTCGCCGAAGGCCATGGCCTGGTGGGCGCGCATCATCAGCGCGTCGGCAAAGCCGCGCAGCAGCATGACGATGCCCAGGATCATGTACATGATCCCGATCTTCTTGTGGTCGATGCTGGTGATCCAGTCGCGCCACAAGGTGCCCCAGAGGCGGAACTTCGTGATCAGGAAGAAGACGAACAGGCCGCCCAGGGCGACGGCGATGAAGGTTGCAACGAGGATGGGCTCGTGCAACGGCAGAGCATGCAGGCCCAGCCGGCCGAAGACCGGGTGGAGCTCATCAGGGTAGACGGTCATCGGACTTCTCTTAGTTCTTGGTCACGGCAGCCGCGGCGGCGGCTTCACCATCGGGCAGGCCCAGCGGGTTGGTGGGCGTGCACAGCGCGGCCACCACCAAGCGCTCGCGCTTGCTGCCGTCGGCAGCGGACCAGTTGCTGCGCATCGTGCCGGCCACGCCGCCCTTGCCGGCACCGCCGGCGGCGTCGATGGCCATCATCTGGCTGGCGCACATCTTCTTGCCGTCGACGCAGCGGTCGACGATGGCGCTCCACAGGCCCGGCTCGACGCTGGCGAAACGACGCACCGGCTCCTTGGTGCTGGGCTGTTCCAGCTTCAGGTAGTCGTCACGCGTCAGCGCCTGGCCGCCGGCCTTGTTGGACTCGACCCAGCGGGCGAAGTCGTCGTTGCTGACGCCGTGGAACTTGAAGCGCATGTCCGAGAAGCCGGCGCCGCTGTAGTGCGCCGAGATGCCGTCGTACACGCCTTCCTTGTTGATGACCGCGTGGAGTTGCGTCTCCATGCCGGGCATCGTGTAGATCATGCCGGCCAGCGCGGGCACGTAGAAGGTGTTCATCACGTTCGTCGACGTGAAGCGGAAATGGATCGGGCGGTCCACCGGCGCGGCCATCTCGTTGACCGTGGCGATGCCCTGCTCGGGGTAGATGAACAGCCACTTCCAGTCCATGGAGACGGCGTACACCTCCAGCGGCTTGACGTCGGCGGCCAGCGGCTTGTCGGCCGAGATGCGGTCCAGCGGGCGGAACGGGTCCAGCTTGTGGGTGCTGATCCAGGTGATGGCGCCCAGCGCGATGATGATGAGCAGGGGCGCGCCCCAGATCACCAGTTCCAGGCGCGTGGAGTGGTCCCAGTCCGGCGCGTAGGTCGCTTCCTTGTTCGATTGCCGGTAACGGAAGGCAAAGAACAGCGTGAGCGCGATCACCGGGACGATGATCAGCAGCATCAGCAGCGTGGAAGTGACGATGAGATTGGCCTGTTGTTGCGCGATGTCGCCATGCGGCTTCATCACGATCCAATCACAGCCAGCCAATGCGGCGCTGGCCGACAAGACCAGGGCGCGAGTAAGGAGAGACTTTGTGGGGTACATCCGGACTTACGCGCGAGGGTTAACGATCTTGCACGTGGGACAGGAATGTAAGTTGATTGAGGCAAATCAACGAGTGGACATTTTGTCCTAGTGACCGACGGAGACGAGACCGATATGGCAGTTGCAAGCAGTACCTTCCAGACCCCGCAGTCCGGTCCCCTGACCACGCGAACCGACGAGGATCTGGCGCCCGGCGACATCGCCGTGGGCGTGATCATCGGCCGAGCGTCGGAATATTTCGACTTTTTCGTGTTCGGCATCGCGTGCGTGCTGGTCTTTCCGCAGGTGTTCTTCCCGTTCGCGGAACCGTTGACGGGCACGCTGTACGCCTTCCTGGTGTTCGCGCTGGCCTTCGTCGTCCGACCGGTCGGCACGCTGATCGGCATGGAGATCCAGCGCCGGTTCGGCCGCTCCGCCAAGCTGACCGTGGCGCTGTTCCTGCTGGGCTGCTCCACCGTGGCCATGGGCCTGCTGCCCAGCTACGCGACGGCCGGCTCCACCGCCATCGTGCTGCTGGCGCTGTGCCGTGTGGGCCAGGGCCTGGCGCTGGGCGGCTCCTGGGACGGCCTGCCGTCGCTGCTGGCGCTGAACGCGCCGCCGGACCGCCGCGGCTGGTACGCCATGCTGGGCCAGCTGGGCGCGCCGCTGGGCTTCCTGGTCGCGTCGGGCGTGTTCCTGTACGTCTACACCAGCCTGGATGCGAAGGACTTCCTGTCCTGGGGCTGGCGCTTCCCGTTCTTCACGGCCTTCACGATCAACGTCGTGGCGCTGTTCGCCCGGCTGCGGCTGGTCGTCACGCACGAGTATGAGAAGCGCATGGAGGAACACGAGCTGGACCCGGCCCACCTGCACGAGCTGCTGCCGGCGCAGGGCCACCACATCGCCATCGGCGCCTTTGCGGCGCTGGCCAGCTACGCCCTCTTCCACCTCGTGACGGTGTTCCCGCTGTCGTGGGTGGCGCTGTCCGACCCGCAGGGCATCGACGACTTCATGCGCATGGAACTGCTGGGCGCTGCGTTTGCGGCCGCGGCCATGCCGGTGTCGGGCCTGATTGCCGACAAGATCGGCCGCCGCAGCTTCCTGGGCACGCTGGCCATCGCCATCGGCGTGTTCGCGCTGTTCGCGCCCATGATGCTGGGCGGCGGCCGGCCGGGCCAGGCGGCGTTCCTGCTGATCGGCTTCGTGCTGCTGGGCCTGTCCTACGGCCAGTCGGCGGGCTCGGTGACGTCCAACTTCCTGCCGCACTTCCGCTACACCGGCGCGGCACTGACGGCCGACATGGCCTGGCTGCTGGGCGCGGCGTTCGCGCCCGTCATCGCGCTGTACCTGTCGTCACGCTTCGGGCTGGGCTCGCTGACGGTCTACCTGCTGTCCGGCGTCGTCTGCACCCTGCTCGCGCTGCGGGTCAACAAGCAGCTGCGGGCCGCTGCGGTCGTGCAGGACTGACGCCGCGGTCTTCACACCAGGGCGGGCTGCGGCCCGCCTTTTTTGCGCCAACAGTTTCCTTTCAAAGAAAGTTTCCATAAACTTAGCCACTCTGGAAACTGAAAGGCATCCATGGCCCTGACGCTGCACTACCACCCGCTGTCCTCCTGCTGCTGGAAGGTGTTGATCGCGCTGTATGAAAACGGCACGCCCTTCGAGGCCCGCCTCGTCAACCTCGGCGACCCGGCCGAGCGCGCCGCGTACGCCGGCCTGTGGCCAACCGCCAAGATCCCGCTGCTTGTGGACGACCGGCGCGTCGTGCCCGAGACGTCCATCCAGATCGAGTACCTGGACCGCCGCCACCCGGGCCCCGTGCGGCTGCTGCCCGACGACTTCGATGCCCAGTTGCAGGTCCGCCTGTGGGACCGCCTCTTCGACTGCTACGTGATGACCCCCGCCCAGCGCTATGTGGCCCAGTGGCTGCGCCCCGAGGCTCAGCGCGACGCGCTGGCGCTGCAGGGCATCGTCGACGACCTGGGCCGGGCCTACGACCTCATCGAAAGCCGGCTGGCCGGCCCGCCCTGGGCAGCCGGCGACTCGTTCTCCATGGCCGACTGCGCCGCCGCGCCGGCGCTGTTCTACGCGGCGGTCATCCGCCCCTTCGGCGACGGGCATCCGCGGCTGTCTGCCTACTTCGAGCGGTTGCTGGCCCGTCCGTCGGTCTGGCGCTGCATCGTCGACGCCCGCCCGGTGTTCCAGTACTACCCGCTGCGCCATGCCCTCCCCGCACGCTTCCTCGCCGACTGAGCGGCTGGACCGGCTGTTCGCCGCGCTGGCCGACGGCAACCGCCGCGCGATGGTGGACCAGCTCAGCCGCGGCCCGGCATCGGTGTCCGACCTGGCCCGGCCGCTGGACATCGCCCTGCCTTCCGCGCTGAAGCACCTGGCGGTGCTGGAGGCCGGCGGGCTGGTCGAATCCGACAAGGCCGGCCGCGTGCGCACCTACCGCATCGCCCCGGATGCCTTCCACGGGCTGGAAGCCTGGGTGGCCGAACGCAAGGCCCAGTGGCACCGCCAGTTCGATGCGCTCGACGCGCTGCTGGCTGAACAGGACCAACCATGAGCACCGCCACCCACACCAGCTTCGTGCTGGAACGACGCTTCCGGGCCTGCGCCGCGCGCGTGTTCGCCGCCTGGGCCGACCCGGCCACCAAGCAGCGCTGGAACGACTGCCACGCCCACACCGGGGCGACGGAGTTCAGCCTGGACTTCCGCCCCGGCGGGTTCGAGATCTACCGCAGCCGGCTCGACGACGGCACGCCACTGGCCGTCGACAAGGTCTTCCTCGACATCGTCGAAAACGCCCGCATCGTCTTCGCCTACTCGATGGCGGTCGATGGCCGTGCGCTGTCGGCGTCGCTGGTGACGGTGGAGTTCGCGGACACGCCGAGCGGGTCGATGCTGAAGCTCACCGAACAGCTCGCCTACCTCGACGGCCACATGGACATCGAGCAGCGCCGCCGAGGCACCGAGGAAGGCCTCGACCGGCTGCTGCTCGAAGTGGATGCCTAGGGCCTGTTCGCCCGTCAGCCCAGCGCCTTGCGCGCGTTCTGGAACATCTTCAGCCACGCGCTGTACTGCGCGCGGTCGCCCGAGGTCCAGCTCATCTGCACGTTGCGGAACACGCGCTCCGGGTGCGGCATCAGCGCCGTGAAGCGACCGTCGGCCGTCGTCACGCTGGTCAGGCCACCCGGGCTGCCGTTCGGGTTGAACGGGTAGGCCTCGGTGGCCTGGCCGTGGTTGTCGACGAAGCGCATCGCGGCGATGACTTGGCTCGCATCGCCCTGGCGGGCGAAGTTCGCAAAGCCTTCACCGTGGGCCACGGCGATCGGCGAGCGCGTGCCGGCCATGTCCTTGAAGAACACGCTGGGCGAGTCCAGCACCTCCACCAGCGCCAGGCGGGCCTCGTACTGCTCGCTCTGGTTGCGCGTGAAGCGCGGCCAGGCCTCGGCGCCCGGGATGATGGGCGCGAGCGCGGCCAGCATCTGGCAGCCGTTGCAGACGCCTAAAGCGAGCGTGTCGGAGCGCGAGAAGAACGCGCGGAACTGCTCGGTCAGCACCGGGTTGAACATGATGCTGCGCGCCCAGCCTTCGCCGGCGCCCAGCGTGTCGCCGTAGCTGAAGCCACCGCAGGCGACGAAGGCCGCGAAGCCGTCCAGCTTGACCGCGCCCGACTGCAGGTCGCTCATGTGCACGTCGAAGCTGTCGAAGCCGCCCAGCGACATCGCGTAGGCCATCTCGACGTGCGAGTTCACGCCCTGCTCGCGCAGGATGGCGACCTTCGGTCTGGCGCCGGTCGACACGAACGGTGCCTCTGGCTGGAAGGTCAGGTGCACGTGCAGGCCCGGGTCGTCGGCCTTGCCGGCGGCGGCGTGTTCGGCATCGGCGCCAGCCGGGTTGTCGCGCAGCTTGGCGATGCGCCAGCTCACCTCGTCCCAGGTCTGCTGCAGCGAGGTCAGATCAGCGGCGAAGATCTTCTTGGCATCGCGCCAGACTTCCATCTGCCGGGCCGCGTTGGGCTTGGCGACGACGTGCGAGTGCTTGGACAGGCCGTGCGCGCGCAGCACCTGCATGACGGCATCGCGGTCGGCGGCGCGCACCTGGATCAGCGCGCCCAGCTCCTCGGCGAACAGCGCGCGCAGCGTCAGCTCGTCGCGGCGCCCGCTGACCTGGGCTGCCCAGTTCTTCGAGTCGCCCGTGTCGGCACGGCTGTCGCTGATGCCGTCGCCTTCGGTGACCAGCATGTCGATGTTCAGGCTCAGGCCGGTCTGGCCGGCGAAGGCCATCTCGCAGGCCGCCGCCCACAGGCCGCCGTCGGAGCGGTCGTGGTAGGCCAGCAGCTTGCCCGCGGCGCGCAGTTCGTTGATCGCGTTGACCAGCGACACCAGCAGCTGCGGGTCGTCCAGGTCCGGCACGTCGGCGCCGAACTGGTTCAGCGTCTGCGCCAGGATGGAGCCGGCCAGGCGGTGCTTGCCCTGGCCCAGGTCGATCAGGATGGCGCAGGAATCCTCGCGCTGCCACTCCGGCGTCAGCGTGCCGCGCACGTCGGCGATGCTGGCGAAGGCGGTGACGATGAGCGACACCGGCGCGGTGACCTGCTGGTCATCCCACTTGGTGCGCATCGACAAGGAGTCCTTGCCGACCGGGATGGAGATGCCCAACGCCGGGCACAGCTCCATGCCGACGGTCTTCACGGTGTCGAACAGCGCGGCGTCCTCGCCGGCTTCGCCGCAGGCGGCCATCCAGTTGGCGCTGAGCTTCACCCGCGGCAGCTCGATGGGCGCGGCCAGCAGGTTGGTGATGGCCTCGGCCACCGCCATGCGGCCCGACGCTGGGGCGTTGACGGCGGCCAGCGGCGTGCGCTCGCCCATGCTCATGGCCTCGCCGGCGAAGCCCTTGAAGTCGGCCAGCGTGACGGCGCAGTCCGCCACCGGCACCTGCCAGGGGCCCACCATCTGGTCGCGGTGGTTCAGGCCGCCCACGGTGCGGTCGCCGATGGTGACGAGGAAGCGCTTGTTGGCGACCGTCGGGTGGCGCAGCACGTCGAAGGCGGCCTGCTCCAGCTTCACGCCGGTCAGGTCCAGCGTGCCGCCGTCGCGGGCCACGCGGGTCACGTCACGGTGCGTCTTGGGCGGCTTGCCGAGCAGCACATCCATCGGCATGTCGATGGGGTGGTTTTCACCGGCCAGGTCGTCGACGAGCTTGAGCTCACGCTCCTCCGTCGTCACGCCGACGACGGCGAACGGGCAGCGCTCGCGCTCGCAGAAGGCCTTGAACTGGTCGAGGCTCTCCGGCGCGATGGCCAGCACGTAGCGCTCCTGGCTCTCGTTGCACCAGATTTCCTTCGGGGCCAGGCCCGACTCTTCCAGCGGCACCTTGCGCAGGTCGAAGCGCGCGCCGCGGCCGGCGTCGTTCACCAGCTCGGGGAAGGCATTCGAGATGCCGCCCGCGCCGACGTCGTGGATGGCCAGCACCGGGTTCTCTTGCCCTAAGCCCCAGCAGTGGTTGATGACCTCCTGTGCGCGGCGCTCGATCTCGGGGTTGCCGCGCTGCACGGAGTCGAAGTCCAGATCGGCCGTGTTCGTGCCCGCCGCCATCGACGACGCGGCGCCGCCGCCCATGCCGATGCGCATGCCGGGGCCGCCGAGCTGGATCAGCAGCGTGCCGGCGGGGAACTCGATCTTCTTCGTCAGGTCAGAGCGGATGGTGCCCAGGCCGCCGGCGATCATGATGGGCTTGTGATAGCCGCGACGCACGCCGGCCACCGTCTGCTCGAAGACACGGAAGTAGCCCGCCAGGTTCGGGCGGCCGAACTCGTTGTTGAACGCGGCGCCGCCCAGCGGGCCGTCGATCATGATGTCCAGCGCGCTGGCGATGTGCGCCGGCTTGCCGACGGGGTTCTGCTCCCACGGCTCGCTGAGGCCCGGCAGGTGCAGGTTGGACACGGAGAAGCCCGTCAGGCCCGCCTTAGGCTTCGATCCGCGCCCCGTCGCCCCCTCGTCACGAATTTCGCCGCCGGCGCCTGTGGACGCGCCCGGGTGCGGCGAGATGGCCGTCGGGTGGTTGTGCGTCTCCACCTTCATCAGCACCTGCGCCTGCTCGGGGCGGGCCAGGTATTGCGCGCCCGGCTGGGGTGCCGGCATCCAGCGCTCGATGGCATGGCCTTCCATGATGGCCGCGTTGTCCGAGTAGGCGACCACCGTGTGCTGCGGATTCAGCTTCTCGGTGTTGCGGATCATGCCGAACAGGCTCAGCGGCTGCGCTTCGCCGTCCACCGTGAACGACGCGTTGAAGATCTTGTGCCGGCAGTGCTCGCTGTTGGCCTGCGCGAACATCATCAGCTCCACGTCGCTGGGGTTGCGGCCCAGCTTCTTGAAGTTGGTCTCGAGGTAGTCGATCTCGTCGCCCGAGAGCGCCAGGCCGAACTCGACGTTGGCCTGCTCCAGCGCGGCGCGGCCCGCACCGAGCACATCCACGTGCGCCAGCGGCTCGGCGGTGCGCTCGTCGAACAGGTGTTTCGTGTCCTCGCGGCTGAAGCAGGCCGACTCGGTCATGCGGTCGTGCAGCAGCGCGGCGCAGGCGTTCAGCTCATCGGCGCTCAGCGGCTTGGCGCCACCGAGCAGGCCGCTCTTGGTCGTGATGCGGTACTCGACGACGCGTTCGACGCGCTTCAGGTTCAAGCCGCAGTTGCGCGCGATGTCGGTGGCCTTGGAAGCCCAGGGGCTGACCGTGCCGAAGCGCGGCGTGACGACGACGAGGTCACCCTCGGCACCGGCCAAGGCCGGCTCGCCGTAGGTCAGCAGTGCGGCGAAGCGCTCGCTGGTGGCGGCATCGAGCGGCGCGTCCGTCCAGACCCAGTGCACGGCCCGGGCGCTGACACCGGTGATGCGCGTGCTGACCTCCTGAAGCCGGGCCAGCAAGGCCTGGGCGCGGAAATCGGAAAGGGCGTTGCCGCCCTCGAAATGGGTCAGATGCGGGGTCAGGGCCATGGAATCCGAAGGAGGCTGGGCGCGGCGCGCGCGGTTCTCGGGAGGCGCCGCCCCCGAGGCTGGGGACGACGTGCGGCGCTCGGGATTCTACTGAGGGCCGGACGGCGGGGCCCGGCGACCGGACGGAAAAGGCCACCGCGGCCCGTCAAGGGCCCATGACACGACCGGCCCGATGGACTCCCGAGCGCGGCAGCGGGAAAGTACGGACCGCCCCAACGCCGGGTCAGCATGTAGGATAGCGCTATCCAGCAAACATCGACGGGACTGCGCCACCGCTCACAGTCCGTCCCCGCCGCCTGCCGCCTCCATGACCCAGCCCGCCCTCGCTTCCCTCGTCGTCATGGGCGTTGCCGGCTGCGGCAAATCCACGCTGGCTGCCGCCGCCGCCGAGCACCTGGCGCGCACCTGGGTGGAGGGCGACCTGCTGCACACCGAGGCCAGCCGCGACAAGATGGCCCGCGGCGAGCCGCTGACCGACGCCGACCGCGCCAGCTGGCTGGCCAGCCTGTGCGACAGGCTGCGGCAGCGGCCCGGCGTCATCGTCACCTGCTCGGCGCTGAAACGGGCCTACCGCGAGCAGCTGCGCCAGGCCTCGCCGGGGCTGCGCTTCGCGTTCCTGGAGATCTCGCCCGCCGAGGCCGCGCGCCGCGTGCGCACCCGTGGCGGCCACTTCTTCGCGGCCAGCCTCATCGACAGCCAGTTCGACACGCTGGAGTCCCCCGTCGGCGAGCCCGGCGTGCTGCGGCTGGACGCGACGGCGCCGTCGGCCACGCTGACCGCCCAGGTCTGCGACTGGATGCGCTGACGCCATGACCGCGACCCGCCTGCGCAAGCGCGAGATCGTCGGCTACGGCCTGGGCGACATGGGGTTCAACTTCTACTGGACCAACATCTCGACCTTCCTGCTGATCTTCTACACGGACGTGTTCGGCATCACCGCGGCGGCGGCCGCCACGATGCTGTTCGTCGTGAAGATCTTCAACGCCTTCACCGACCCGCTGATCGGCGCCTTCGCCGACCGCACGCAGACGCGCTGGGGCAAGTTCCGCCCCTACCTGCTGTTCGTGCCGCTGCCGCTGGCCGTGATCGCCACGCTGGCCTATTCCACGCCGGACCTCGGCCCCACGGGCAAGCTGGTCTGGGCGTACGCGACCTATCTGGTGCTGATGACCGTCTACACCAGCGTGAACCTGCCGTACAGCGCGCTGTCGGGCGTTCTCACGGGCGATGCGCGTGAGCGCAACGCGGTGAACGCATCACGCTTCGTCTGCGGCTTTCTCGGCGGCATGGTCGTCACCGCGGCCACGCCGCGGCTGGTGCAGGGGCTGGGCGGCGGTGACGCCGCGCTGGGCTGGACGCTGACGATGGCGTTCTGGGGCACCGCCGCCGCCGTCATCTTCGCCATCACGTTTGCCTCCACCCGCGAGCGCGTGCAGCCCGCACGGGCGGCGCCCTCCAGCGTGCGCCAGGACCTGGCCGACCTGCGCAGCAACAAGCCGTGGGTCCTGCTGTTCCTGCTGGCGCTCATCATCATGGTCAGCATCACGCTGCGCATGACCAGCGCGGCCTACTACTTCAAGTACGTCGTCAACCGGCCCGAGCTGCTGGCCACCTTCGTGCCGGCCTACCTGCTGGCCGCCGCCGCCGGCACGGCGCTGACGCCGTTCCTGGCCCGCGTCGTCGACAAGCGCCGGCTGATGATCGGCCTGATGCTGGCGTCCACCGTGCTGTCGGCCGCGTTCCTGTTCGTCGACGCCAGCCAGATCTGGCTGATGTACGCGCTGCAGATCGCGCTGGGCCTGGTGCTGGGGCCGAAGTCGCCGCTGAACTTCTCCATGCTGGCCGATGCCGCCGACTTCAACGAATGGCGCAACGGCCGCCGCGCCACGGCCATGACCTTCGCCGCCAGCTCCTTCGCGCAGAAGCTGGGCACCGCGGTGGCGGTGGGCGTCATCGGCACGTTGTTCACGACGCTGGGCTATGTGCCCAACGCCGCGCAGTCGGCCGAGTCGCAGGCGGGCATCGTCTGGCTGATGTCGGTCATCCCCGCCGCGTTCACGGGGCTCGCGGCCGTGCTGATGATGTTCTACACGCTGGACAACCCGACCATGGCCCGCATCCAGCGCGACCTGGCCGCGCGCCAGCCCTCCCCTTGACACCATGATTCACCACCACGACGACGGCGCCCGCTGCGAGCTGACCAGCCCCACCGCCCTGCCGCTGGCCGGCGGCTTCCTGTGGAACCGCCGCCTGATGATCCAGGTCACCTGCCGCGGCTACGCCACCGCGCAGCACATGCAGCCCGAACCGGCCAAGTACGCGCATGCGCCCAACCTGGAGGCCAAGACCTTCATGCAGCCGGAGCAGGCCTACTACGCCCACCACCCCGGCCGCTTCGTCTACGTGAAGGACGAGGACACGGGCGAGCTGTTCTCGGCGCCGTACGAGCCGGTACGCGCACCGGTGGACCGCTTCAGCTTCACCGCTGGCGCGCACGACCTGGCCTGGACCGTGGAGCACCTGGGCGTGCGCGTGGAGCTGCGCCTGGGCCTGCCCACCGACGACGCGGTGGAGCTGTGGGAGCTGCGCGTCACCGACCTGTCCGGCCGGCCGCGCCGGCTCAGCGTCGTGCCCTACTTCCCGATCGGCTACATGTCGTGGATGAACCAGTCCGCCGAGTGGCGCGCCGACCTCGGCGGCATCGTCGCCAGCAGCGTGACGCCCTACCAGAAGGTCGCGGACCACTTCAAGAACCTGCACCTCAAGGACAAGACCTACTTCCTGTGCGAGCGCACGCCCGATGCCTGGGAGGCCAGCCAGGCGGCGTTCGAGGGCGAAGGCGGCCTGCACAACCCCAGCGCGCTGCAGGCCGAAACCCTGGCCGGCGGCGACGCGCGCTACGAGACGCCCGCGGCCTGCGTGCAGTACCGGCCGGCGCTGGCGCCGCACCAGAGCGAGTGCTACCGCTTCGCGTTCGGCCCCGCGCTGGACGATGCCGAGATCGCGCAGGTGCGCGACACCTACCTCAGCGAGGCCGGCTTCGCCCGCACCCGCGCGGCCTACGCCGACTACATTGCCCGCGGCCGCGGTGGCCTGCGCATCACGACGCCCGACGCCGCCTTCGACCGCTTCGTGAACCACTGGCTGCCGCGCCAGGTCTTCTATCACGGTGACGTCAACCGCCTCAGCACCGACCCGCAGACGCGCAACTACCTGCAGGACAACCTGGGGCTGGCCTACATCGCCCCTGGCGTCACGCGCGGCGCGCTGCTGCACGCACTGGGCCAGCAGCGCGACAACGGCGCCATGCCCGACGGCATCCTGCTCATCGAAGGCGCCGAGCTGAAGTACATCAACCAGGTGCCGCACACCGACCACTGCGTGTGGCTGCCGGTGTGCCTGCAGGCCTACCTGGACGAGACCGCCGACTTCGCGCTGCTGGACGAGGTGGTGAACGGCCTGACCGTGGTGCAGCGCCTGGACGCCGCGATGGCCTGGCTGCAGCAGGACCGCGACGCCCGCGGCCTGAGCTACATCGCGCAGGGCGACTGGTGCGACCCGATGAACATGGTGGGCTACAAGGGCCGCGGCGTGTCCGGCTGGCTGACGGTGGCCGCCGCGTTCGCGATGAAGCTGTGGGCCAACATCAGCGCCGACGCGGGCCGCGCCGACGTCGCCACGCGCTGGCGCGCCGCCGCGCAAGAGCTCAACGACGCGGCCAACCGCCACCTGTGGGACGGCGACTGGTTCGCCCGCGGCATCACCGACGACGGCGTGATCTTCGGCGTGAAGGCGGACACCGAAGGCCGCCTCTACCTGAACCCGCAGTCCTGGGCCATGCTCAGCGGCGCGGCCGACGACGCACAGCGCGCGAAGATGCTCGCCGCCATCGAGGCCCAGCTGGAGACGCCGCACGGCGTGGCGATGTTCAACCCGCCGTACAGCCGCATGCGCGACGACGTGGGCCGCGTCACGCAGAAGCACCCGGGCTCGGCCGAGAACGGCGCCGTCTACAACCACGCGGCCAGCTTCTACGTGCACGCGCTGTACGACGCCGGCGAGGCCGACCGCGCCTGGCGCGCGCTGCGCGCGATGGTGCCGGGGCCGGACGAGGCCGACCTGCTGCGGCGCGGCCAGTTGCCGGTCTTCATCCCGAACTACTACCGCGGCGCGCACCGCGAGTTCCCGCGCACCGCGGGCCGCTCCAGCCAGCTGTTCAACACCGGCACCGCGGCCTGGGCCTACCGCAGCGTCATCGAAGGGCTGTGCGGCCTGCGCGGCTGCGCGCAGGGGCTGCTCGTGAAGCCGCAGCTGCCGTCGGGCTGGGACCGGCTGAGCGCCACCCGCGAGTTCCGCGGCGCGCACTTCGAGCTGCAGGTGCGCCGCACTGGCCGGTCACGCGTGCTGCTGGACGGCGCGCCGCTGGCCGACGCGCTGGTGCGCGACATCCAGCCCGGCCGCAGCTACCGGCTGGACGTGGAACTAGGGCCTATTAACACGCCGGGAGTAGGCCGCGAAGGCCCGCCGCCAGGGGCCAATCAAGGCGCAGCGCGCAGCCCGCATTGATATGCGGG
>JAYSCT010000126.1:0-13568 GCA_041914785.1 Roseateles sp. | reverse complement strand
TTCAAAACCGCCTGTGATGCTTGAATCCCAAGGCGCGTGCGCAGCACGCTTCAAGAACTGACTCGCGACGCTTGTTTGAGCAGAGCGTAGCGACGCGAGTTCGGCGCGGCCTTGGGATTCAAGCAGCGCAGGGAACCCCGCAGGGGCGGTTTTGCAGGGGAGAGCTTTTTGCCTACTTTTTGGCGGCGCAAAAAGTAGGTCGCCCGCCGGGGCGAAATCCCGGCATGGGCGGTGGCGCCAAGCTGCCTTCATGACAAAGCCTCCTGCGCATGATGTGCACGCCCGTCCGCATCGAACAGGTGCGCCTCTGCCACATCAACGCTGACAGTCACATACGACCCCAGCTTCGGCGACACACCAGCCGGCACCGTGACGATCAACGGCGTACCGCCTTCCAGCTTCAGATGCGCCAGCGTGCGCTCGCCAAGGAACTCGACTAGCTCAACGCGGCCGCGCAGCGGCCCAACGTCGGCGACGCGCAGGTTCTCCGGCCGCACACCCAGCACCAACCCCGTCGACGGCAAACCATCGGCGGCAACGCGCGTCGTCACAGCCGCGCCCCCCGGCACCGTCACGACTGCACGCGCACCGTTGTCCGCGCCACGCTCGACAGGCACAAAGCCCATGCCCGGCGTGCCGATGAAGCTCGCCACAAACCGCGTCGCCGGCCGCCGATACAGCTCGGCTGGCGTCGCCACCTGCTCGATGGCGCCGCCCTTCATGACGACGATGCGCGTGGCCAGCGTCATCGCCTCGATCTGGTCGTGCGTGACGAACACCATCGTCGCGCCCAGACGCTGGTGCAGCTGCGCCAGCTCCAGCCGGGTGCGGCCCCGCAAGGCCGCGTCCAGATTCGACAGCGGTTCGTCGAACAGGAAGATGCCCGGCTCCTTCACCACCGCGCGGCCGATGGCCACGCGCTGGCGCTGGCCGCCGGAGAGCTGGCCCGGCTTGCGGTCCAGCAGCGTGTCCAGCTCCAGCATGCGGGCCGACTCGGTGATGCGCTTGGCGATCTCGTCGGCCGGGATGCCGATGTTCTTCAACCCGAACGCGAGGTTCTCGCGCACGCTCATGTGCGGATACAGCGCGTAGTGCTGGAACACCATGGCCAGGTTGCGCTGGCCCGGCGGGGCCACGGTCACGTCGCGGTCGCCGATGAGGATGCGGCCGCCCGTCACTTCCTCCAAGCCCGCGATCATGCGCAGCAGGCTGGTCTTGCCGCAGCCCGAGGGGCCGAGGAAGACGACGAACTCGCCCGGCGCCACGTCCAGCGACAGGTCCGCGATGACCTGCACCGCGCCGTAGCGCTTGCAGATGTTCTCCAGTTTCAAGCCAGCCACGGTAGGGGTCTCCGGTTCATTCTTCTTGGGCGATCACGGGCCAGCCGTCGGTGGACCAGCTCAGGCGCTTGAGGCGCAGATGCGGCTTGCCGCCGCGTTGGGTGTCGTAGGCGTGGTGTACGAACCAGTCGCCGGCCACGTCCTGGTGGCCCGGGCCCTTCCAGCGCGTGCCGCCCGTCAGCAGCGGGGTGCCGCCGCCGTCCAGCAACGCCTTGCCGTCGCGGTCGAGGTACGGACCCTCGACGCTGCGTGCGCGGCCCACGCGGACGTTGTAGGTGCTGTCGGCGCCCTTGCAGCACAGGTCGTAGGACGCGAACAGATAGACCCACTCGCCATGCCGCGCAATCGTCGGCGCCTCGATGCCGGGCTTGTTGCGCGCGATGAAGCGCGTCTCGCCGATGGGCTTGAGCGTCGCGGCGTCCAGCTGCGTCAGCCGCAGCCCGCCCCAGAACGAGCCGTAGCTCAACCACAGCTTGCCGTCGGTGTCGACGAAGAGATCGGGGTCGATGGCGTTGAAGTTGTCCGTCGCCACGCTCTGCACGACGAGTCCGTCATCGCGCCACTCGCTGCCGTCCGCCTTGTCGCTGCTGACGAGGCCGATGGCCGAGCGGTTCTTGCCGAAGGTGGAGATGGAGTACAGCGCCCACACGCGGCCGCGGTGCTCGAACAGCTTGGGCGCCCACACGTCCACGCCCTTGTGCTCGGGCACGGCCTCCAGCCACCAGGCCGGTGGCTGCGTGAAGACGGGCGCCAGCCGCTGCCAGGTCTTGCCCTGGTCGCTTGACACCAGCCGCTGCAGGCCCGGGCCGGTCGTGAAGACGAACCAGCGGTCGCCCCGGATCAGCAGCGTCGGGTCGTGCGCGCCGGGCTCGGGCTGCGGTTCGGCGGCGCCTGCATTCCCGGCAAGCAGCCATGCGCAGAACAGGATCAGAAGCAATCGCATCACAACACCTCTTGGTGTGCCGAATTCGGCGACGCAGGATGCCGGCCATCGCGCGGCCGCCGTGGAGCCGGCTTTGCCGGGCCACCAGCGGCGCCCCCTTGAGGGGGCCGGCGAAGCCGGTAGGGGGTGGGCTACTTACTCCAGCGCAGGACCAGCGGGTCGAGGCGCTTGGCTGCATCGAGCAGGCCGGCGCGCGTCTCGGGCGACATCTCGGGGAAGGGGTGGCGCGGTGCATCGCTCTTGATGACGCCACCTTCCTTCATCAGCGCCTTGGCGGTCAGGATGCCGCCCTGGCGGTTCTCGTAGTTGATCAGCGGCAGCCAGCGGCCGTACTCGACGACGGCGGTCTCGCGGTCGCCGGCGTGGAAGGCGTCGAAGATCTTGCGGATGCCGTCAGGGAAGCCGCCGCCCGTCATCGCGCCGGTGGCGCCGGCGTCCAGGTCGGCCAGCAGCGTGATGGCTTCCTCACCGTCCCACGGGCCTTCGATGGCGGCGCCGCCCACGCGGATCAGCTCGCGCATCTTGGCGGCGGCCTGCGGCATCTCCAGCTTGAAGTACTTCACGTTGGCGATGTTCGTCGCCATGCGGGCCAGCAGCGGCACCGACAGCGGCGTGCCGGCCACCGGGGCGTCCTGGATCATGATCGGAATCGAGATCGCGTCGGACAGGCGCTGGTAGAAGCCTTCGATCTGGCCTTCCGACACGCGGAAGGTGGCGCCGTGGTACGGCGGCATGACCATGACCATCGCCGCACCGAGCGCTTCAGCCAGCTGGCTGCGCTCGATGCAGATTTGCGTCGAGTAGTGCGTTGTCGTGACGATGACGGGTACGCGGCCGGCGACGTGTTCCAGGATGGCGCGCGTGAGCGTCTCGCGCTCGGCGTCCGACAGCACGAACTGCTCGGAGAAGTTCGCCAGGATGCACAGGCCCGTGGAGCCGGCGTCGATCATGAAGTCCACGCAGCGCAGCTGGCCGGGGAGGTCCAGCGTGCCGTCGGCGTGGAAGATGGTCGGCACGACCGGGAAGACGCCGCGGTACGGACGGGTGGTGGAGGCGCTCATGGGTGCGGTCCCTTGTCTCTGGGGAAGTTGGATCAAGCGCCGGCGTGGCACGGCGCACGGCCGGCTGTTGTCGCTGGCATGGTCGTCATTAAAGTATGACTATTTGCGCAAGATCATTGGGGTTAACCCGTTGTTTGCCGACTTTGCAAACAAAAAAGTATGACTAATAATCTTGGCATCGCCTGGCCAAAGAAGCCGGGCAGCATCCGACCGGAGACATGTCGATGAGTTCCTACGCCCAGTACCCCAGCCTGCAGGACCGGGGCGTCCTGATCACCGGCGGGGCCGCCGGCATCGGCGAAACGCTGGTGGAAGCCTTCGCCGCGCAGGGGGCCAAGGTGGCGTTCATCGACCTGGCCGCGGCCGAAGGTGAAGCGCTCGCCGCACGCCTGTCCGGCTCGCGCCACGCGCCTCAGTTCGCGGCCGCCGACCTGTCCAACGTCGACGCGCTGCGCGCCGCGATCGCCGCACTGCGCGAACGCACCGGCCCGTTCCGGGTGCTGCTGAACAACGCCGCCAACGACAAGCGCCACGCGGTCGAGGACACCACGCCCGAGTTCTGGGACGCCAGCACCGCCGTCAACCTCAAGCACCAGTTCTTCACCGCGCAGGCCGTGCTGCCCGACATGAAGGCGCTGGGCGGCGGGGCCATCATCAACTTCGGCAGCATCAGCTGGATGCTCAAGCAGGGCGGCATGCCCGCGTACACGGCCAGCAAGGCGGCCGCACAAGGCCTGACGCGCTGCCTGGCACGCGACTTCGGCCCGCACAACATCCGCGTCAACACGCTGGTGCCGGGTTGGGTGATGACCGAGAAGCAGCTCAAGCTCTGGGTCACCGAAGAGACCAAGCAGGAGATCGCCAAGGGCCAGTGCATCAACGCGCCGCTGATGCCGCAGCACATCGCGGCGATGGCGCTGTTCCTGGCCGCGGACGACAGCGCCATGTGCACGGCGCAGGACTTCATCGTCGACGGCGGGTGGGTCTGACCATGCAGGTGCGCGAATACGGCCTGCTGCCCGACGGCCGGCAGGTGCATGAATACACGCTGGACAACGGCCTCGGCCTGAAGCTCACCGCCATCACGCTGGGCGGCATCGTCACCGGCCTGTGGACGCCCGATGCGCAGGGCCGCAGCGGCAACGTGGTGCTGGGCTTCGACAACCTGGACGACTACGTCCACCGCAACCCGTCGTTCGGCATCATCGTCGGCCGCTACGGCAACCGCATCGCCGGCGCGAGCTTCGAGCTCGACGGCGAGACCCACACGCTGGCCCGCAACGACGGCCCCAATTGCCTGCACGGCGGCACCGAGGGCTTCGGCCACCGGCTCTGGCAGGCCGAACCCGACCCGACCCGACCCGGCGAAGCCGCGGCGCTGCGCTTCACCCTCACCAGCCCGCACGGCGACCAGGGCTTCCCCGGCGAACTGCGCGTGAGCGTGCGCTACGCGCTGAGCGCGACGGACAACCGCTGGCGCATCGACTACGAGGCCACGACCGACCGCGCCACCGTCGTCAACCTGACGCACCACGACTACTTCAACCTCGCCGGTGCCGGCAGCGTGCTGGGCCACCGGCTCACGCTGGCCGCGTCGCGCTACAGCGAGGTCGACAAGCACCTGATCCCGCTGCGGCACGCGCGCGTCGACGGCACGCCGTTCGACTTCCGCACGCCCACGGCCATCGACGCCCGCATCCGCCAGGCCCACCCGCAGCTGCTGCTGGCCAAGGGCTACGACCACAACTGGCTGCTGGACGGCGCGCCCGACGCCGACGGCCTGCGCGCTGCCGCCACGCTGGAAGACCTCGCCAGCGGCCGTCGCATGGACGTGCTGACCAGCGAGCCCGCCATCCAGTTCTACTCCGGGAACTTCCTGGACGGCACGCTGGCGGGCCCCGGCGGGCGCATCTACCGCCAGGGCGACGGCCTGTGCCTGGAGACCCAGCACAACCCCGACTCGCCGCACCACGAAGCCGGCGCGGACTGGCCCAGCACCGTGCTGCGGCCGGGCGAGGTGTTCCGCAGCACCACAATCCACCGCTTCACCTAGGAGCGCCTATGGACCTGCCCGCCCACCAGCTGACGATGACCGTGCTGATGACGCCGGACACTGCCAATTTCTCCGGCAACGTGCACGGCGGCAACATCCTCAAGCTGCTGGACCAGGTGGCCTACGCCTGCGCCAGCCGCTATGCCGGGCGCTACGTCGTCACGCTGTCGGTGGACCGCGTCATCTTCCGCCAGCCCATCCATGTGGGCGAGCTCGTCACCTTCCTGGCCAGCGTCAACCACACCGGCACCTCGTCGATGGAGGTGGGCATCAAGGTCGTCGCCGAGAACATCCGCACGCAGGAATCGCGGCATGTGAACAGCTGCTACTTCACGATGGTGGCCGTGGGCGACGACAACAAGCCCGTGCCCGTGCCGCCGCTGCGTCCCTTCACGCCCGAGGAGCGCCAGCGCCACGCCTCGGCCATCGCGCGCAAGCAGGCCCGCGCCGCCCTCGAATCCCGCACCGACACCCCGTCCGCATGAGCCAGCACGAACACCCCTTCACCCTCGCCCTGGCCCAGGCCAACAGCCTCGGCGAAGGCCTGCAATGGCACGCCGCCAGCGGCCGCTGGTGGTGGACCGACATCCAGGGCTCGTGCCTTCACGCGTGGACGCCCGGCGCCGCCACCACGCTGCAGGTGCGGCTGCCCGAGCGCGTGGGCTGCTTCGTGCATGCCCGCTCCGGCGCGCTCATCCTGGCCATGGCCAAGCGCATCGCGCGGCTGGTGCTGCCCGACCTGCAGGCCGTCGGCGTCATCGACGCCCAGCCCGAGGAGCTTGCGCCGTTGGAGGCGCAGCTGGCCACCACGCGTGCCAACGACGGCCGCTGCGACCGCCACGGCGCGCTGGTGGTGGGCACGCTGGACGAGGCCGAACCGCGCCGCACCATCGGCGGCTTCTACCAGTACAGCCGTGCGCGCGGCCTGCGCCGCCTGCCGCTGGACGGCGTGGCCATCGCCAACAGCATCTGCTTCAGCCCCGACGGCCGGCGCCTGTACTACTGCGACTCGCCGACGCGCCGCATCATGGTGTGCGACTACGACTCGGCCAGCGCCCGCGTCAGCGAGCCGCGGCTGTTCGTGAAGAAGGACGTCGACGCCGCCGAGCCCGACGGCTCCACCGTCGACGCCCAGGGCTGCCTGTGGAACGCCGAATGGGGCAACGGCGCCGTGGCCCGCTACGCGCCGGACGGCCGCCTGCTGGCCCGCTACAGCGTGCCGGTGCGCGACGTGACCTGCCCCGCCCTCGGCGGCCCGAACGGCGACCACCTCACCGTGACGACCGCCCGCGTGGGCCTCAGCAGCGCCGAGCTGATGGCCATGCCCCAGTCGGGCAGCCTGTTCGGCATGCCCGTCGCCGCGGGGCTGTACCTGGCGGAGACGCTGTTCAACGACGACTGAACGCGCCGCGGAACACCGCGCCGTCGCCATCCACGCCGGTGGCCGCCGGCAGCCCGATCAGCTGGCGCAGCAGCGGGTAGACCTCGACGTTGTCGAAGTCCGGCAGCACGCGGCCTGTCGCGAAGGCGGGGCCGTTGGCGATGAACAGCGAGTTCATCTCCACCGCCATGTGGTCGTAGCCATGGTTGCCGCCGGTGGCGGGCTTGCGCGGCGCACTGGCCTGCACCAGCCAGCCGGGCTCGGCCAGGCACAGGATGGGCGGGATGCGCGGGTTCGAGCCGTAATGGAACCGTGCGGGGATGTCGGCCTTGCGCCAGCACTGCATGTGCGCATGCGGCACGAGCAAGGCCTTCTCGACCTGCGCCTCCATGCCGGGTTGCGGCGTGAGGCTGGCGAAGGTGCCCGTCTCGACGAGGTGGTAGAGCTTGGGGTCGACCAGCTGGTCCAGCGCGATCGTGCGCTCGCTGCTGGTGGCGGCCATGCCGTGGTCCGCCACGATGACGAGATTGGCCGGCTGGCCCAGTTCCTTCAACCCGGCCAGCAGCGCGCGCACCGACGCGTCGACATCGGCCACGGCCTGCGTCGTCTGTGCGCTGTCCGGCCCGTGGTCGTGGCCGGCGGCGTCGACCCGCTCGAAGTACACCGTCAGGAACTTGGGGCGGATTTCCGCCGGCCGGCGCAGCCAGTCCAGCACCGTGTTCACGCGCTGCACGTCGGTGATGGCCTGGTGGTACTGCATCCAGTCCGACGGCCGCGTGCCCTGCACCTGCTTGCGGCCTTCGGCGTCTTCCATGCTGCCGATGGCGACGTTGGCGCCCGGCCAGAACATGACGGCCGTGCGCAGCCCGGCCTTCTCGGCATCCACCCAGATCGGCGTGGCGCCGTTCCACCACCACGGGTCGTCCGTGGCCATCGTGAAGGGCGCCTTGCGCTCGGGCGACTCCATGCGGTTGCCGACGATGCCGTGGCGGTCCGGGCGCAGGCCGGTCACCAGCGTCCAGTGGTTGGGGAAGGTCTTGGTCGGAAACGACGGGTGCATGACCGCCGTGACGCCGCCGGCCGCCAGCTGCGACAGCGTGGGGGTCACGCCGCGGCGCAGGTAGTCCTCGCGGAAGCCGTCGATGGACACGAGCAGGGTCACGGGGGCGCGCTGCTCGGCAGCGGCCGGCGTGGCGGCAGCGGCGGGGGGCGTGGCCTGGGTGGCGCAGCCGGCCAGGGTCAGCGCGGCCGCAGCCATCAGGGCTGCAGCGGCGGCGGACGCGCCGGGCCAGGGCCGGGCATCACGGAGGGGTGTCGGCATGAGAGGCGCTGAGGAAATGAATGACCGTTCACTGTAGCGTCGGGCGCCGGGCGTGCCCGTCGCTTTCCTGGCGTCCGCCGCGCTCGCGCGGCGCGGCAGCCCCCGGCTACTTGCCAATGCAGAAGCTGCTGAAGATCACCCCCAGCAGTTCGTCCGCCGAGAACGCGCCGGTGATCTCGCCCAGAGCGTCGTGGGCCAGGCGCAGCTCCTCGGCCAGCAGGTCCAGCGCTGCGTCGCGCTGCTCGGCGATGGCGCGGGCCAGTTCGAGGTGCTCCGCCGTGCGCGTCAGCGCCTGCACATGGCGCTCGCGGGCGATGAACAAACCTTCGGGCACAGCCTGCCAGCCGGCCGTCTTCAGCAGCCGTTGGCGCAGCGTCTCCAGCCCCTGGCCGGTCTTCAGGCTCAGTGCAATCTCGCCGTCGGGCGCCGCGCCCAGGTCGGCCTTGTTGAACACCTGCACGATGCGGCTTGAATCGACAGCCGCCAGCCGCGCGCGGATGCGCTCGTCCTCGGCCTCGTAGTCGGCCTGGCCCACGCGGCCCAGGTCGTGCAGGAACAGCACGACGTCGGCGTCCGCAATGGCATCCCACGAGCGCGACACGCCGATGCGCTCCACCTCGTCCGCCGTGTCGTCGCGCAGGCCGGCCGTGTCGGTGATGTGCAGTGGCACGCCCTCGATCTGGATGGTCTGGCTGACCTTGTCGCGCGTCGTGCCGGGGATGGGCGTGACGATGGCCAGTTCGGCGCCGGCCAATGCGTTCAGCAGCGAACTTTTCCCCACGTTGGGCTGGCCCGCGAGCACGACCTTGAGGCCGTCGCGCAGCAGCGCACCCTGGCGCGTGCGGGCCTGGACGGCGCCCAGTTGCGCCGTCAGGCGGTCCAGCCGCCCGAACGCGTCGGCCTTCTCGAGGAAGTCGATCTCCTCCTCGGGGAAGTCCAGCGTCGCCTCCACCAGCATGCGCAGCTGGATGAGCTGGTCGCGCAGCACGCCGACCTCGTGGCTGAGCGCGCCGCCCAAAGCTCGGCTGGCGCTGCGCGCCGCGGCTTCGGTGCTGGCGTCGATGAGGTCGGCCACCGCCTCGGCCTGCGCCAGGTCCAGCTTGCCGTTCAGGAAGGCGCGCTGCGTGAACTCGCCCGGCTCGGCCAGCCGCACATTCAGGCCAGCCTCGATGACGCGCGCCAGCAGCAGCTGCATGACGACGGCGCCGCCGTGGGCCTGGAGTTCGAGCACATGCTCACCGGTGTAGGAATGCGGCGCCGGGAAGTGCAGCGCCAGCCCCTGGTCGATGGCCGCGCCGGCTGCGTCGCGGAACGGCAGGTAGGTCGCCTCGCGGGCCTTCAGCGTGCGGCCGCAGACGGCCTCGATCAGTGGTGTCAGGTCTTGCGGCGAGGACACCCGCACGATGCCCACCGCGCCGCGCCCGGGGGCGGTGGCGATGGCGGCGATGGGGTCTGCGTGGCGGGCGAGCATGGTGCGATTGTCGCGGCGCCAAAAAGAAACAGCCGCTCGATGGAGCGGCTGAGTCAGGTGTTGGCGCGGGGGAGGCCAGGTTCGAGCGCTCTCGTGAGGCTCGTCCGGGCCGGTGTTCTCTGCCCCGCGTCGCCATTGAACTGCTTCGCGCGGGCACAAAAAAGCCCCCGGGCGCGGGGGCTGTGCAGATTCACGTGCGTCAATTCACGCCAAGCTGCTTGTTGATCATCCACTGCTGCGCGATCGACAGGATGTTGTTCGTCAGCCAGTACAGCACCAGGCCGGCCGGGAAGACGAAGAACATGATGCCGAAGGCGACGGGCATGATCCACATCATCTTCTGCTGCATCGGGTCGGCCGCCGGCGGGTTCAACCAGACCTGGAACAGGCTGGACAGCATCATCAGCAGCGGCAGGATGAAGTAGGGGTCGCGCACCGACAGGTCGGTGATCCACAGCATCCACGGCGCCTGGCGCATCTCGACGGTGGACAGCAGCACCCAGTACAGCGCCATGAAGATGGGCATCTGCAGGAAGATGGGCAGGCAGCCGCCGATGGGGTTGATCTTCTCCTCGCGGTAGATCTTCATCATCTCCTGCTGCATCTGCTGCGGGTTGTCCTTCAGGCGCTCCTTCATCTCGTTGATGCGCGGCGCGACGGCCTTCATGCGGGCCATGGACTTGTAGGCGCTGGCGTTCAGCCCGTACAGCGCGATCTTCAGCAGCAGCACGAGCGCGACGATGGTCCAGCCCCAGTTGCCGATGACGCCGTGCAGCTTGTCCAGCAGCCAGAACAGCGGCTCGGCCAGGATGGTCAGCATGCCGTAGTCCTTGACGCGCTCCAGGCCCGGGGCGAGCTTGGCGAGGTTGTTCTCCTCCTGCGGGCCGGCGAACAGCGTGGCGTTCTGCGTCGTGCTGGCGCCCGGTGCGAGCGTGGGCAGCGTGAACACCATGCCGGTGGCGTAGGTGTCGGGCGCGACGCCCACGGCCCCCGGGCGCTTCTGCACGAAGAACTCGCGGTTGCCCGGTTCGTTGACGAGCCAGGCACTGGCGAAGTAGTGCTGCACCATCGAGACCCAGCCGTCGTTGGCGTGCTTCTCGATGTCGACCTTGTTCTTGTCGATGTCCTCAAACTTGATCGTCTTGAACTTGGCCTTGTCGTTGTAGACCGCCGGGCCGGTGAAGCTGGGCGTGAACGCCGCGCCGCCGGTGACGGTGGAGCCGTCGCGCACCAGCTGCAGGTAGACCTGCGGCGTGACGGGCGCGGTGCCGGCGTTGATGACCTCGTGCGACACGCCCACCGTGTAGGCACCGCGCTTGAACGTGTAGGTCTTGACCAGCTTGACGCCGCCGACCTCGGCCGATTCCAGGCGCAACTTGACCTCGTCCTTGCCGGCTTCCAGCTCGCGCGGGCCTTCCACGGCCGTCATCGGCGTGTTGTGCGTCGGCAGCGGGCCGCTGCCGCCCACCAGGCCGGTCTGCGCACGGTAGTGCTGCGTCGCGTCGAACAGCACCACGGGCTGCGGCGTGAACTCGGGCTTCTTCTGCAGATGCACCATCTGCAGCAGTTGGTCGGTGACGGTCGGGTCGTACGACGTCAGGTAGTGCGGCAGCTCGGCGCGCACGATGTCGCCACCCAGCGTGTCGACGGTGACGGCCAGCACGTCGGTGCGGACGGTGATCTTCTCAGACGGCGCTGCCGGCGCGGCGGCCGTGGCGGGCGCCTGACCCGGTGCGGCGGTGGCCGACGGCACGCCGGATGCCGGAGCCCCCGGCGTGGCCGAAGCGGCCGTGGCGACGTGAGGCGGCGCGGGGTGGAACATCGACGGGCGGCCGTTGTGCACCTGCCAGGCATCCCACAGGAAGAACACGGACGACGCGAACACCACCCACAGCACAGTGCGGCGAATATCAGTCATGAGGAGACTCGGACGAGGAAGACGACGCGCAGCGCGCCAGGGAGGGAGAGATCAGGCGGGAAAACAGCCGCGGCGCATTGTCAGGCACCGGGTCGTGCCCGCCTTCGCACCACGGCGCGCAACGCAGGATGCGATGCACGGTCAGGTAGCTGCCGGCCAGCGCGCCGTGTTGTTCCAGCGCGGCCAGCGAGTAGCGTGAGCAGGTGGGCTCGAAGCGGCACGCGTTGCCCAGCCACGGGCTGAGCATGAGCCGGTAGCCGCGCACGACGGCCATCAGCGCGCGAGCGGCCAGGCCGGGCGTCATGCCGCGGCCTCGGGCTTGGTCTTGGGCTCGGCTTTCGGCACGGGCGGCTTCATCGCCCGGTCCAGCAGTTGCGCCAGCTCGGCGCGCGCGGCAGCGCGCAGCGCATCGGACGCGGCGCTGGGGAACTTCTGGCGGTCGAACGGAGAACGCAAGCGCACCACCCACAGACCCGGCGGCATGCCGGGGCGCTCGGCAAATGCGGCGCGAATCTGGCGCTTCAAGAGCTGGCGCGTCACGGAGCGCTTGGCATGTCGCTTGGGCACGACCAAACCCACCCAGCAGCCATGCACCGGCAACGCGGGCTCTGCGAGTGGGGCTTGCTCCACAGGCGTGTGAACAGCCTGTGCGTCACCTGTTGATAACTCGGCCTGGGCTGTGCGCAACTGAGCGGCATGCCAGGCGCTGGGCGCCGGGTTGGCCGACAGATGATGCAGCGCGAAATGCGTGCTGCGCGAGCGGCTCGGGCGGGCGAGCACCCGCTCGAAATCCACCGGGCGTTGGATGCGACCGATCATCAGGTGCCCGGCAGGCAGGCGGCGCGGGGCACCGCCTTGTGCGACAAGACCTTAGACGGCCAGGCGCTTGCGGCCCTTGGCGCGGCGAGCGGCGATGACGGCACGGCCGCCACGCGTCTTCATGCGCACGAGGAAGCCGTGGGTACGGGCGCGGCGGGTCTTGGAGGCTTGGTAAGTACGCTTCATGGGGAACCTCTTTGGAGGGTTTGTTCAGGCTGGGCGCAGCGGTTGGCACCCGGCAATGGCGCCGACGCCCCCTGAGAGACCCCGGCCGACGGGGCGCACGGCAATGACTCGCCAATGCGCGAAAACCCGGCATTACAGCAGATGACACGGCGCCGGTCAATAAGTTGCCAGCCACCAGCCGGGTTTGCCAGGGATTGACCCCCTTCGAAATTCTGTGGATAACCCCGCTTCTGCGGCCGCCGACTCCGTACAATCCGGCTGCTCGAAAACAAGTTTTCCACAATGAGCCTAGAAGAACACAACAGGGCGGATGGGATGCAGGTGACAGCGGGCATGAACACGGCGGAATGGGCTTCGGACCTCTGGCGGCGCGGCTGTGAGCGCCTGGCCACCGAACTGCCCGAGCAGCAATTCAACACCTGGATCCGCCCCCTGCCGCCTGCCACGGTGGCCGGCGAAGGTGCCGACGCCGCCAGCGCGCTGGTGGCCACGTTGCGCGTGCCCAATCACTTCAAGCGCGACTGGATCCGCCGCCAGTACGCCTCGCGCATCGAAGCCATCCTGACCGAGCTGGCCGGCCGGCCGACGCGGCTGGAGCTGGCGCTGGCGGCGCGTGACGCGTCGGCGATGCCCATCGCGGTGCCGCCGCCTGCGGCGGCTGCGCCGCAGCAGCCGTCGCTGCTGCCTGCCGAGCCCAGCGCGGCGCTGCGGCCGGTTGTCCAGCCGCCCGCGCCAGCGGTCGTGCTGCCGTCGCAGGCGCCGGCCTCGGCCAAGCACCGCATCAACCCGCAGCTGACGTTCGACACGCTGGTGCCCGGCCGTGCCAACCAGATGGCCCGCACCGCGGCGCTGCACGTGGCCGGCGCGCCCGGCATCACGTACAACCCGCTGTTCATCTACGGCGGCGTGGGCCTGGGCAAGACCCACCTGATCCACGCGGTCGGCAACGCGCTGCTGAAGGACCGCCCGGACGCCCGCGTGCTGTACCTGCACGCGGAGCAGTTCATCTCCGACGTGGTCAAGAACTACCAGCGCAAGACCTTCGACGAGCTCAAGGCCAAGTACCACTCGCTGG
>JAYSCT010000125.1:9013-13586 GCA_041914785.1 Roseateles sp. | reverse complement strand
GCATGATGTTCACGCTGAAGCGGATCATTTCCCAGGCCGGGATCTTGGTCGCGCCATCGTGGCTGCCGTGTTCGTCCGCGTAGCTCGGGTGCGGCGCGCGGGCGTAGGGCAGGTCGAAGACATGGTCCATCTCCGGCGTCGACAGCGGGATGGGCGGCGGGTTGATCCAGAGGTCGCGCTCGCCGTGGCGCTGCACCAGCGCGCGGGCGTTGCCGGGGTTGGTCTCCAGGTGCAGCACGCGGTTGGCGTGGGCGTAGAGCACCGGGTCGCTCTTCACCACCTCGTAGGCCGGCAGCCGCACGACGGTGCGCTCGCGCGGCGGCAGCGCGATGCGGCCGGTGCGGTGGATGGTGATGGGCTTGGGCGCCGCGGCGGCCTCGGGCTCGGCGGTCGCGCAGCTCGTCTCCTGCTTGATCTCCTGGTACGGGCTGATCAGCTCGTCGATGCGGCCGGGGCGG
Source organism: Roseateles sp. (assembly GCA_041914785.1). GTDB lineage: Bacteria > Pseudomonadota > Gammaproteobacteria > Burkholderiales > Burkholderiaceae_C > Pelomonas. The sequence continues at coordinate 13,128 of JAYSCT010000125.1, read as the reverse complement.
TCCACCTCGGTGGAGTCCAGCTCGAACCAGCCCTCCGCCGACGGGTCGTTCGTGCGGCGCATGAACGCCGTGCCGCGCACGTCGGTCAGCTGCTCGATGGGTTCGCGGCGGGCCAGCCGGTGCGCGATCTCGACGATGGCACGCTCGGCGTTGCCGTAGACCAGCAGGTCAGCCTTGCTGTCCACGAGGATGGAGCGACGCACCTTGTCCTGCCAGTAGTCGTAGTGCGCGATGCGGCGCAGCGAGGCCTCGATGCCGCCGATGACCACCGGCACGTCCTTGAACGCCTCCTGGCAGCGCTGGGTGTAGACCAGCGTCGCGCGGTCCGGGCGCTTGCCGCCTTCGCCGCCGGGCGTGTAGGCGTCGTCGCTGCGGAGCTTCCGGTCCGCCGTGTAGCGGTTGATCATCGAGTCCATGTTCCCGGCGGCCACGCCGAAGAACAGGTTGGGCTTGCCCAGCGCCTTGAACGCATCGGCGCTGTTCCAGTCGGGCTGCGCGATGATGCCGACGCGGAAGCCCTGCGCCTCCAGCGTGCGGCCGATGACGGCCATGCCGAAGCTGGGGTGGTCGACGTAGGCGTCGCCCGTGACGATGATGATGTCGCAGGAATCCCAGCCGAGCTGCTCCATCTCCTGCCGGCTCATGGGCAGGAAGGGCGCAGGGCCGAAGCGCTTGGCCCAGAACGGGCGGTAGGCGGTCAGCGCCTTGGGCGCGGCAACGGGCAGAGCGGACATAGCCTTGGATTGTCGTTGGACGGCCCCTGAAATGCACAAAGCCCGCTCAGCGAGCGGGCTTGGGGCGCGGAGCCGGTGTGAATTACAGCGCGCGGATGTTCGCGGCCTGCAGGCCCTTGGGGCCCTGCTTCACTTCGAACTCGACCTGGGCGCCTTCGGCCAGCGTGCGGAAGCCGCCGTTGTTCTTGATTTCGCTGTGGTGGGCGAACAGATCCTTGCCGCCGTCGGCGGGGGTGATGAAGCCGAAGCCCTTGCCGTCGTCAAACCACTTGACGATGCCGGTCTGCTGGGTGCTCATGAAATTTCCTTGCGGTTGTCGTGCTGTCGAGCCCGGCCTTGAGCGGCTGCGACAACACAACGACTTCGGGCAAGGACCAACAAAAAAACGGCGCCATCCCTGGCGCCTGGGCCGGATTCTAGCGGTGCTCAGGCGGCTACCGGCTGGAGGGCGATCGTGCGGCCGGCGCGACCCGCGCCCGGGCAGGCCGCGACGCGGCTGTCCTCGAAGACTTCCCGTGCGCAGTCGTGGCAGGCGCCGCAGGCCGTGGCCACGCGCAGGTCGTCCTGCAGGGCCTCGAAGCTCGGGCAGCCGCTGGACGCAGCAATCGCGATGTCGCGGTCGGAGACGCGGTGGCAGACACAGACAATCATGGGTACGAAGTCTAATGCGAATCGATCTCATTTGCAAAAAGAGCGGTTTTGCGCAGGGGCTTTCGCTCGCGATACTGCGGACCAATTTCACGAATCTGGAGCCCGCCATGAAAGGCGACCCGCAAGTCATCGCGCACCTGAACGCCCAGCTCAAGCTGGAGCTGACCGCCATCAACCAGTACTTCCTGCACGCCCGCATGCTGAAGAACTGGGGCCTGATGAAGATGGCCAAGCATGAGTACGAAGAGTCCATCGAGGAGATGAAGCACGCCGACAAGCTCATCGAGCGCGTGCTGACGCTGGACGGCCTGCCCAACCTGCAGGACCTCGGCAAGCTCTACATCGGCGAGAACGCCGTCGAGACGATGGAGTGCGACCTGAAGATCGAGAAGGCCGGCCACGCCCACCTGAAGGAAGCCGTTGCCTACTGCGAGAGCGTGCGCGACTACGTGTCCCGCGAGCTGCTCGTCGCCATCCTGGACGACACCGAGGAGCACATCGACTACCTGGAGACGCAGCTGGAGCTGGTCAACACCGTCGGCGTGCAGAACTACCTTCAATCCCAGATGGGCAGCGACAACTGACCCCTCGCCCAGACTCGCCTCGCTGAACGCAGGCGAGCCTGGTCGGTCCCCCAAGGGGACGGCGGGCCGGCTTGGGGCGGCCCGGCGCTCGGCCCGAGGGCTGAGGTGCCAAAAGTGACAGCGGGATAGTCCGGAGTAACGTCTCCGCCCTCCCGCGCTCAATAGGGGCATGCAAGTTCTGCAGGCCCTTTTTTCATGCAGCCGCCGGTCATGAGCTGGTTGACCCGGCTCGGCTTCCTGGCCCCGGCCGCCGCCGGCTCGGACGAGTGCGCGCTGCTGGCGCGGCTGGCGGCCGGTGATGCCGACGCGCTGGCGCAGCTGTACCGGCGCGAGAGCGGCTCGGTCTACCGCTACGCGCTGGCGCTGGCCGGCGACGAGGCCGCGGCGCTGGACGCCGTGCAGGAGGCCTTCACCCAGCTGCTGCGCGGGCCGCAGGGCTACCAGGCCGGCCGCGGCTCGCTGGGCGCCTACCTCGCCGGCATGGCCCGGCACCAGTTGCTCAGCCAATGGCGCGACACGCGCCGCCATGTGCCGCTGGACGACACGCTCGACAGCGAGCCCGCCCCCGCCAGCGACGAACGGCTGACCCAAGCCCAACGCGAGGACGGCCTCTGGGCCGCCATCCGCCGCCTGAGCTGGCCGCAGCGCGAGGCCATCACGCTGGTGGACCTGCAGGAGCGCAGCTACGAGGAGGCCGCCGCCATCGCCGGCACCAGCGTGGACGTGCTGCGCACGCGGCTGCACCGCGCACGCCAGCGCCTGGCGGACCTGCTGGACGCCGGAGAACGACCATGACCCTGCCCGACGACACCCCGGCCTGGCTGCGCCCCGCGCGGGCCGACTTCGCGCGGCTGCAACCCGGCGCCGCGCAGGACGCCGCCGTGCTGGCGGCACTGACCCGCCAGCTGCAGGCCCGCCCTGCGCCGCCCCCGGCGCCGCCGCTGCACGAGCCGCGCTGGCTGCGCCGGCTGGCCTGGAGCAGCGGCGCGCTGGGGACCGCGGCGGCCATGCTGCTGAGCGCCGTGCTGCTGCTGGACCCGCCCGGCACCGGCCACGCCGCGCCGCTGGCCGGCGCCGGCAGCGGCTTCATCCCGCTGGTGCCGGACGGCGAGTTCCGCGCCGCGCTGGCCGCCGGCCGCAGCGCCGCCGTGTGGCTGCAGCCCACCGAGCTGCCGCGCGAACGCCTGGCGCTGCTGGGCCTGCCCTTCGACGCCGCGCGTGCCGACGAACTCGTGCGCGCCGAACTGATGTTGAACCCGAGCGGCCAGGTGCTGGCCGTGCGGCTGCTGAACTGACCCCGCTGGAGACTCCCATGAAGAAACCCCTGACCTGCCTGACGCTGTTCGCCCTTGCCGCCTGCGCGGGCGCACAGGACACCGAGGCGCTGCGGCTCAAGGTCGAGCGCGACGTGGCCGTCGCGCTGGCCGACGTGCCGGTGCAGCTGGCGCTGGGCGAGCGGGCGCTGGCCTTCGCCGGCCGCGAGCTGGAGGGCGAACGCGTCGTAAAGGGCGCGCCCTACTGCGCCACCGCCGTGCACGAGAACGTGCAGACGCTGGCCGACGGCAACCGCATCGTGCGCAAGCAGCAGAGCCAGCTGTGCCGCGACGGCGAAGGCCGCACGCGGCGCGAGGTGCAGCGCGAGGGCGGCCCCAAGGTCGTCTACCTGAACGACCCGGTGGCCGGGGAGAGCTGGGTCATCCACCCCGAGCAGAAGCGCGTGCAGCGGCTGCGCGGCCACGCCGTCGGCGGGCGCGGCAGCAACGACGAGGCCGCGCAGGCCGCGTGGCAGGCGTCGATGCAGGACTGGGGCGAGCGCATGAAGGAGCAGGCCGCGCGCTGGCGGGAATGGGGCGCCCGCGTGGCCGAGCAGGCACGCAGTGCCGACGCCGAGCGGGCGCGCGCCCATGCGCTGGCCGGCGAGCCGGGCATCGTCATCGAGCGGGACGTCGTCGTGCCGGCACCGGCCGGCGCCAGCGCGCCCGAGCGCCGCCGCGAGCTGCGCGTGCTGCGCGCCAGCGAGATGCCGCTGCCGCCCGCCCCGCCCGCGCCCCCGGCGCCCATGGCCGCCCCCCTACCGCCGGTACCGCCCGTGGCGGCCCCGCGGGGGGCGGGGCGCGTCGCCCCGCGTTGCCCGCGGGGCCCGACT
>JAYSCT010000125.1:0-9003 GCA_041914785.1 Roseateles sp. | reverse complement strand
CCCCCGGACCCGCCCGGCCCGCCGCTGCTGCGGCCGGCCCCGCTGCTGCCGCCCACCGGCGGCACGACGACGGCACTGCCCGCGAAGGAGATCGACGGCCTGAAGGTCAACGGCGAGCGCACCACATGGACCATCGAGGCCGGCAGGATCGGCAACGAGAAGCCCATCGTCATCAGCCGCGAGGTGTGGCGCTCGCCGGAGCTGATGCTGACCATTTCCAGCCGCGACGCCGACCCGCGCTCGGGCGAGCAGAACTACCGGCTGGAGAAGATCCGGCGTGGCGAGCCCGACCCCGCGCTCATGAAGCCCCCCGCCGACTACGCTGGCGCCCCTCGCCCAGTCGCACGCCGCTGAACGCGGGCGCGCCGACGCGCGCGTCCTGACTCAGTCCGCCGGCAGCGTCGTCGCTGGCGTTGCGGGCTTCAGCAGCCCGGCCAGGTTCTGCGCGATGCCGGTGATGCCCTGGTTGGACAGGCCGGCGTCGTGCATGACGGCGTCGACGATGGGCTTGGCGATCTGGTACTGCAGCGCCGAGTTCATGACCTGCTCGGGGAAGGTGCCGGCCACCGCGGTGCCGCCTTCGCCGCTCGCCGCGCCGCCCTGGCCCGGCATGCCGTTGACCGACACGATGCGGATGGAGTCGATGTTCTCCATCGGCTTGACGGCCTGGGCCAGGATCTCGGGCAGCTGCTGCAGCAGCTGCGTGCGCACCTGCAGGTCGATCTGCGCGGCCGACAGCATGTTCAGCGCCTCGTTGATCGCGCGGCGGCCTTCGGCCTCGGCAATCGCGGCCGCCTGCTTGGCCTTGGCCTCGATGGTCAGCGCCTCGGCGCGGTCGATGGCGGCTTCCTTCTCGGCGGAGGCCGACACCTTCACCGCGATCGCGTTCTGCTCGGCGTCCTTGCTGGCCTCGATCAGCTGGATGGCCTTCTCCCGCTCGGCCACGGCCACCTGGCGCGCGGTGTTGACGGTTTCCTCGGCCTTCACGGCCTCGGCGCGGGCGAGGTTGGCGGCCGCGTCGGCCTCGGACTGCTCGCGCGACTTCGTCGCGATCGCGATCTGCGTGTCCTGCCGCGCGATCTCGACCTGCTTGCGCTGCTCGGCGCGCTTGAGCTCGGCCTGGCGCTCCTGCTCGATCTCACGCGTCTGGATGACGAGGTTCTTCTCGATCTCGGCCGCCTTGATCTCGCGCTCGGCCTCGATGCGGCGCTGGCCCACCTGGCGCTCGGCCTCGATCTTCACGGTTTCCGCCTCGCGGTTGCGCTCGGCCTGCTGCGCGGCGATCAGCGCGATCTGCTCCGCGCGCGCCACCTCCACCTCGCGCTTTTGCGCCAGCGTGGCGAACTCCTGGTCCTTCTCGATGGTGAGCTTCAGCCGCGAGGCTTCGAGGTTCTTCGTGCGCACCTGCACCTCGGTGTCCTGCTCGACGTCGTTGCGCTGCTTGCGGCGCGCCTCGGTCTGCTCGGTCAGCCGCGTCAGGCCCTCGGCGTCGAAGGCGTTGTTGGGGTTGAAGAACTGCTTGTCGGTCTGGTCCAGGCTGGTCAGCGAGACCGACTCCAGCTCCAGGCCGTTCTTCTCCAGGTCTTCGGCGACGGCGTTCTGCACGGCCTGCACAAAGTCGCGGCGCTTGTCCTGCAGCTCCTGGATGGTCATGGTCGCGGCGGTGGCGCGCAGGCTGTCGACGAACTTGTCCTCCACCAGCGCCTTCAGCTCGTCGGGGCTCATCGTGCGCGTGCCCAGCGTCTGCGCGGCGGTGCTCACCGCCTCTTCGGTCTGCTTCACACGCACGAAGAACGCGGCCGTCACGTCCACGCGCATGCGGTCCTTGGTGATGAGGCTCTCGCGCTCGCGGCGCAGCACCTCGAGCTTGAGCGTGTTCATGTTGACGAGCACGCACTCGTGGAAGACCGGCAGCACGATGGCACCGCCGTCCATGATGACCTTCTGGCCGCCGAGGCCCGTGCGCACGAAGGCGGTCTCCTTGGTGCTGCGCTTGTACAGCCGCGCGAAGACGAAGCCGATGGTCAGCAGGCCCAGCAGGCCGATGCCGGCGATGGCGGAGATTTCGATGAGGTTGTCCATGTGGTCTTTCAGCTCCCTTGTTGTCAGATCAGGTTCGGATGCGGGTTGGCGATGCAGCGATAGAACGCGCCCAGCTTGCGCACGATAAGGATCTGCGCGCCTTCCTCGAACACCTCTTCGTCGAAGTCAGGCTCAACCATCAGGTAGTGCGTGCGCCCGTAGGCGTCGCGCACGCGCGCCTGCGCGGCCAGGCCGCGGCGGGCCGCGCCGGCGCTGATGACGCCGCCCCGCCCCACCAGCGACTGCTCGCTGACGGCGCTGGTCTCGTCGCGCGGCACGATGTGGGCCACCAGGCTGCCCAGCCCGCGCACCGTGGCCAGGCCCGGCGGCACGGCCAGCAGGCCCGCGGCCCACGCGGGCAGGAAGTTGCCCAGCAGGTTCATCGCCACCTTCTGCAGCGCGTAGCCGAACAGCGCATAGCCCAGCAGGAACAGCAGCAGCAGCACCAGCGCCGGCACGCGGCCCAGGTGCAGCCAGCCCAGCACGCGGTCCAGGCCCGACTCGGGCACCGCATGCGGCAGCAGGTCGTCGATGACGTTGCTGGGGCTCAGCGCCACCAGCATGCCCACGCCCTCCAGCACGGCGATGGCGACAATCAAGGCCACGGCGACGCCGAAAGGCAGCGTCTCGGGCGCGGTGAACAGATTCATCCAGTCCTCCCCGGTTGCACGCGGCGCATTGTTAGGCCTGGCCGGCCTTGATCTGGGCCATGCGCTCGGCGATCTTGTGGTCGCGCACCAGCTCGTCCAGTTCGCGCAGCTGCGCGTCCTGCTTCAGGTCGCCGGCCGGTGCGCCGCTCAGGCCCGTCTGGCGCTGGAAGATCTTGTCGAAGGCCTCCGTGACCTTGGACAGCCGCTGCTCCACGCCCGCCTGCCCCACCGGCTGCGCGGCCGATGCCGTGGCGGCGCGGCTGTTGCGGAACTCCGCCAGCGCGTCCTGCATCTCGCGCTTCTTGGCCAGCAGCGCGGCCGTGAAGCCCTGCAGCTCCTGCTCCTGGCGGGCCAGGTCGGCCAGCGTCGTCTCCAGCACCGGGATCTGCGCCTCGATGTCCAGCTGCCGGGCCACGGCGGCGCGCGCCAGGTCCTCGCGCTGCGACGCCAGCGCCTGCGCGATCTGGTCGCGCAAGTCCTCGTGACCGCGGTTCAGCCGCGCGTGCTGCTGCTGCGCCAGGTGCCGGTTGGCGCTGACGGTGCCCAGCTCGTGGCGCACGTCGTCGATGACGCCGTCGGCCTCGCGCACGGCCTGTTCCATCGCGGCCTGCGGGTTCAGATCCTCGATCCTGTCCAGCAGCGCATGCATGCCGCCGGCAATGACGCGGCCCACGCGGGCCCTCAGGGAATCGCTCATGTCACGCTCCTTTCAACGTGGAAGCCAGCTCGATGGTGGGCGCCAGGTGGCGCCTCACCACCCCGGGGTCGAACGCATGGGCGGTGCTGGTCGTCGCCTGGCGCAGCAGCGACTCGCCCAGCAGCGCCGCGCGGCGCACCAGCGCGTCCTCCAGCCGGGCGGCGTCGTCGGCGGTGGCCGGCGCGTGGCTGATGACCAGCGCCATCAGCGTCGTCACCTGCTCCACCAGCGCGCCCAGCACCTCGGAGTGGCGGCCCTCGGCGCCCTCGATGCGCACCAGCGCCTCGCGCAGCCGGTGCGTCAGCTCGCGCGCCCAGGCATGCGCAGCCACGTAGTCGAACGCGCCGTCGTGCTGGCGCTTGAGCTGGGAGAGCAGCACGCGCAGCTTGTCGCTGTTCGTCGTGGCGCCGTCCACCTGCAGCTGCGCCAGCCACAGGTAGAGGTCGCTCGGGATGCGAGCCGACAAGGGCTCCATCGTGATGGTCTGGGTCGCCATGGGCACCTGCCTTCAAATGAACTCCAACGAACACGAATGTATTCGTTTGAATTCATTTGTCAACAAGCGCGATGCCCGCGGCCGCCGGCGGGCGGCGTGCTCAGCCCTCGCGGTCCCACACGACGCCCTCTTCCGTCAGCATCGCGTCCAGCGGCACGTCCAGCGGGCTGGGCTTGAGCAGCGGCAGGAAGCCGTGCGCGTAGCCGATGCCCACGGCCGCGGGCCGCGGCTGCATCTCGGCCAGCGTCTTGTCCATGAAGCCGCCGCCGTAGCCCAGCCGCAGCCCGCAGGGGCCGAAGCCCAGGCAGGGCACCAGCATCAACTGGGGCTGGAATTCCTCGGTGCCCTTGGGCTTGGGGATGTGGAAGGCGTCTTCCTCCATCGGGCAGCCGGGGTACCAGACGTGAAAGCGCAGCGTGCCGTGCGCCTTGTCGACGACCGGCAGGCCGATGCGGCGTTCGGGGTGGTTCTCGCCCCAGCGGTACAGCGTGGGCAGCGGATCGAACTCGCCCTTGATGGGCCAGTAGGCGCCGATGGTCTTTTCCCGGCGGCGCAGCAGCCAGACGCTGAGCACCTCCTGCAACTCGGCAGCGAGGTCCAGCCGGTTCGGCAGGGCCAGGCGTTGTTCGATCAGCTTGTGCCGGAGCGCGGCGCGGTCGTTCGCATCCATGGCGCCGGAGCTTACATTCGCCGCATGCCGTCGAACGATGCCTTCACCGACCTGTGCGTCGAACTGCTGTCGCCGCTGGGCCCCGTGCGCACCCGCGCGATGTTCGGTGGCCGCGGCTTCTATGTGGACGGCCTGTTCATGGCGCTGATCGCCGACGGCCAGTTCTTCCTGAAGGCCGACGACACGACCCGCGAGCGTTTCGTCGCTGCCGGCTGCGAGCCCTTCAGCTACGACACCCAGGACGGCAAGCGCACCGTGATGAGCTACTACCGCGCGCCGGAGGAGGCGCTGGAGTCGCCGCCGCTGATGCTGCCCTGGGCGCGGCTGGCGTTCGAGGCGGCGCTGCGGGCCGCCAACGCCAAGGTCAGGAAATCAGCGCCCGCCAAGAAGGCGGCGGCCAAGCAGGCCCCGGCCCGTCGCAGCTGAGCCGGGCGGCACCAGCAGCTCGAAATCGGCGGCCGGCCAGCCTTCCAGCACGGCCGTCTGGCCCGGCGCCAGCACCAGCCCCTGGCCGGCCTCCAGCCACTGATCCTCGGCCGGCGCGTCGGCCGTGCCGGACAGCGTCAGCCACACGCGCCCGCGCGCCACCGCCAGGCGGCGCGCCTCGGCGCCACCGGCCAGCGTCAGGGCCCGGCCGCCGTCCAGATGCCATGTGGATTGCGCATCGCTCATGATGTTGCTCCTCGGTTGATGTCAGGGATTCTGCTTAGATCACCCAGGGCGGTCCAATGACTCCGGCGCAGCGATTGATACCATCCGCTCATGAATCTGCCTATACGCCAACGCCCGCTGTCCGTCGGCCCGCTGCGCGCCTTCGAGGCCGTTGCCCGGCTGCTGTCCTTCCGCGCCGCCGCGGAGGAGCTGAGTCTCACGCAGTCGGCCATCAGCCGGCAGATCCAGTCGCTGGAGGAGGAGATCGGCTGCACGCTGTTCCTGCGCGGCACGCGCAAGGTGGAGCTGTCCAGCGACGGCGCCCAGCTGCTGCCCACGGCCGTGGCGGTGCTGTCCAAGCTGGACCAGACCGTGCGCCAGATCCGCCGCACACGCGGCCGCCGCGTCGTCAACGTGACGACGTTCGCGTCCTTCGCGTCGCTGTGGCTGATCCCGCGGCTGTGCGAGTTCCAGAAGCACCACCCGGACATCGACATCCGCGTGTCGGCCCAGGACGGCCTCGTCGAGCTGGAAGACGGCGAGCACGACCTGGCGCTGCGCTACATCGCCGGCACGGGCCTGAACTCGCCCGCCGAGCTGATGTTCGAGGAGACCGTGTCGCCCGTCGTCAGCCCCTGGTATGCCGAATCCACGCGCAACGGCCGGCTGCCGGCGCTGCAGCGGCCGGGCGACCTCGCCGCGCATGCGCTGACCGAGGAGGACGACCCGCGGCCCAGCGCCGAGTTCCTGTCCTGGCGGCACTGGCTGACGCGCCAGCGCGAGCCCGACCTGCAGCCGCTGCGCTGGATGTACTTCAACTTCACTTATCAACAGATCCAGGCCGCGCTGGCCGGCCAGGGCGTCGCGCTGGCGCGGCTGCCGCTGGTGCACGAGCACCTGCAGCGGGCCGAGCTGCTGGAGCCCTTCGGCGCCGCCGGCCGCCTGACCAGCCCGTACGCCTACTGGCTGGTGCCGGCGCCGGCCGCGTCGTCACGGCCCGAGGTGCAGGCCTTTGCCGACTGGGTGCGGGAACAGGCCGCGCTCACGCGGCAGCAGCTGGCCGAGGTCTGAGCCTTCCGGTCAATGGGCCGGCGCCACGGCCACGGCCGGTTCGGCCACCACGCGCGCCAGCGCCTCGGCCAGCGCCCGCTGCGACCGCAGCACATGGCTCACGCCCGCCTGGCCCAGCCACTGCTCCTCCTCGTCGGTGTGCGCCAGCACGGCGCAGCGCAGCCCGGGGTTGAGCTGGCGGGCCAGCGCCAGCAGGGCCGGCACGCCGCGCACGTCGGCCAGCGCGACGACCAGCCAGGCCGCCTGCGCGATGTGGGCCTGCACCAGCGTCATGGCCTCGGCGGCATCGCCCAGCACGGCGGCCTGGCCATCGGCGCGCAGCGCCTCCACCACGTCGCGGTCACGGTCGATGACCACCAGCGGGCGCTCGCCCAGCAGCGCGTGCAGCGCCGTGCCCAGCGTGCCGTGGCCCACCAGCACGATCTGCCCGGCCAGCGCGCTCTGCGGCGTGTCGGCGGGCAGCTCGGCCAGCGGGTCGTCGCGCGCCTCCAGCCGGCGCGCCCAGGCCGACCGCCGCAGCACCCAGCTGCGCAGCGGCTCCACGCCCGCGAACAGCACCGGGTTCAGCGCGATGGACACGATGGCGCCGGCCACGACCAGGCTGGTCGCCTCGGGCGGCACCAGGCCCAGGCTCTGCCCCAGGCCCAGCAGGATGAAGCTGAACTCGCCGATCTGCGCCAGGCTCACGGCCACCGTCAGCGCGGTGCTCAGCGGGTACTTCAGCAGCAGCACCAGCGCGCCGGCGGCCACGGTCTTGCCGACCAGGATGACCAGCACCGTCGCCAGCACGGCCAGCGGCTGATCGATGAGGATCTTCGGGTCGAACAGCATGCCCACGGCGACGAAGAACAGCACCGCGAACGCGTCGCGCAGCGGCAGGCTCTCGTGCGCGGCGCGCTCGCTGAAGGCCGACTCGCGCAGCACCAGGCCGGCGAAGAACGCGCCCAGCGCGACGCTGACGCCGAACAGCGCCGCCGCGCCCACGGCCAGCCCCACGGCCGCGGCCACGGTGGCCAGTGTGAACAGCTCGCGCGAGCCGGTGCGGTTGACCTGCCACAGCAGCCACGGCAGCAGGCGCCGGCCGGCGATCAGCATGACGGCGACGAACGCCGCCACGGCCAGCAGCGTCGTCACGATGGTGACCGCCAGGTTGCCCTGCGCGCCGCCGCCGTCCTTGGCGCCCAGCACCGGGATCAGCACCAGCGCCAGCACCATGGCCAGGTCTTCCACGATGAGCCAGCCGACGGCGATGCGGCCGTTGCCGGTGTGCAGCAGCTCGCGCGACTCCAGCGCGCGCAGCAGTACCACCGTGCTGGCCACCGACAGCGCCAGGCCGAAGATCAGCGACGCGGCCAGGTCCCAGCCCCACCACCCGTGCGCCAGGCCGGCGCCCAGCGCCGTCGCTGCGGCCATCTGCACCAGCGCGCCGGGCAGCGCGATGCGCTTGACCGACATCAGGTCGCCGACCGAGAAGTGCAGGCCCACGCCAAACATCAGCAGCATGACGCCCACCTCCGACAGCTGGTGCGCCAGGTGCACGTCGCCGACGAAGCCCGGCGTGTGCGGCCCGATCAGCACGCCGGCCAGCAGATAGCCCACGAGGGCGGGCAACCGTGCCCACTGCGCCAACAGGCCCAGCACCAGGGCGAGGCCGAACGCCGCGGCCAGCGTGGAGATCAGGGTCATGTTGTCGTGCATCGTGCAGGGGTCCTTTCAGTCAATGTGTCGCGTTGGCGGGCCGAGCGCTGGGCCGCTCCCGAGCCGGCCCGCCCAGGCGATGTGCTTGCGGCTCAACGCCGCAAGCATCGCCGTCCTCTCGGGGGACCGGCCAAGGTACTCCTTGGACGAGGGGCTTCACGTCAGTCGGGGGCGATCAGTTCGCGTTCAGTGAGGATGACCGTCAACGCGCGGTCGTGCGGTTCGACGGCGAATTGCGTCTCGGCCCCCGACCATGCCACACCCACGGCGGTCACCCCGGGGTGAGCGCTGAGCCAGCGGTCGAAATAGCCGCCGCCGTAGCCCAGCCGGAAGCCCTCGCGCGTGAAACCCACGCAGGGCACCAGCACGACGTCGGGCACGGCCACGGCGCCGGTGCTGGTGGCGATGCCGCACTCGTCCTGCGCGGTGGGCGCGGCGCCGTCCCAGCGGCGGAACACCATCTCGGCCGGGTCGCGGCGCGCGAACGGCAGCGCGCGCGGGAACGGCAACGCGCCGACGTCGAACTCGCCGCCCAGCGGCCAGTACACGCCCAGCAGCTCGGGCTCCAGCTGGGCCAGCAGCTCGGCCAGCGACCGGCGAGCGGCGTGCTCGGCCGCCTGGAAGGCCGGCGTGGCGGCAAAGGCGCGGCGCTCGGCCAGCAGCCGGCGGCGCAGCTCGGCGCGGTCGGAGGGAACAGCAGCAGCAACAGCGGACATCGGCGCCCCGTCAGTGGAGTTGGGCGTATTGAACCTCATGGTGCGCGCGGGGCCGCCACTGCGTTAAATTGGCCCACAACGGGATGCAGCAGTCATGAAGCAAACGGGTGGGCAAGTGTTGAAGCGTTGGGGCCGGTGGGCCGCGGTGGGCCTGATGGCGCTGGCGCAAGCGGCGTCGGCCGCGCCGGCGCCGGCCGCCCACCAGGCCGGGCAGGCCCGCCACGCCAGGGTCCAACGCCACCCCAACCCCCAGGCGCCGCGGGGGGTCGCCC
>JAYSCT010000124.1:0-13940 GCA_041914785.1 Roseateles sp. | reverse complement strand
ATCTGGTAGCCCTTGGGCAGGTCGGGGTAGAAGTAGTTCTTGCGCGCGAAGATGGACAGCGGCGCCACCTTGGCGCCCACCGCCAGGCCGAAGCGGATGGCGCGCTCGACGGCCGCCCGGTTCAGCACCGGCAGCGTGCCGGGCAGCGCCAGGTCCACCGGCGACGCCTGCGTGTTGGGCTCCGCACCGAAGGCGGTGGAGCTGCCGCTGAAGATCTTGCTCTGCGTGGAGAGCTGGACGTGGTTTTCGAGGCCGATGACGACTTCGTAGCCGCGGATGAGTTGGGGCGTTTGAGGCATGGTCAGAGTCCCGAAGGCGCGGCGAGGTGCCAGTCGGTGGCTTGCTGGAGAGCGTGTGCGGTGTGCAGCAACTGCCCTTCCTTGAAGTAGTTGCCGATGAGCTGCAGGCCCACCGGCATGCCGCCGGCGCCCGTGCCCACCGGCACGCTCATGCCGGGCAGGCCAGCCAGCGAGCCGGGCAGCGTGAAGATGTCGGCCAGGTAGGCCTGCGTCGGGTCGTCCTTGCCTTCGCCATGCTTCCAGGCGACGGTGGGCGCCACCGGGCCGGCGATGACGTCGCACTGCGTGAAGCACTGCTGGAAGTCGTCCGCGATCATGCGGCGCAGCTTCTGGGCCTGCAGGTAGTAGGCGTCGTAGTAGCCGTGGCTCAGCACGTAGGTGCCGATCATGATGCGGCGCTTGACCTCCGCGCCGAAGCCCTCGGCACGCGTCTTCTTGTACATGTCGAGAAGATCGTTGTACTTGGCAGCGCGATGCCCGAACTTGACGCCATCGAAGCGGCTCAGGTTGGAGCTCGCCTCGGCCGGGGCAATGATGTAGTACACGGGGATGGCCAGCTCGGTGCGCGGCAGGCTGACGTCCACCAGCGTGGCGCCCAGCTTCTCCAGCTCGGCGAGACCCGCGCGCACGGCGGCGTTCACGTCGGCCGACAGCCCGGCCGGGAAGAACTCCCTCGGCAGGCCGATGCGCAGGCCCTTCAACGGCTGCGCGGCGGTGGCGCCGTCACGGGCGGCCAGCATCTGTGCATGGAAGTCCTGCGGCGGCTGGTTGACGCTGGTCGCATCGCGCTCGTCGAAGCCGCTCATGCTGGACAGCAGCAACGCGCAGTCCTCGGCCGAGCGGGCCATCGGGCCGGCCTGGTCCAGGCTGGAGGCGAAGGCGATCATGCCGTAGCGCGAGCACACGCCGTAGGTGGGCTTGATGCCGGTGATGCCGGTGAAGCTGGCCGGCTGGCGGATGGAGCCGCCGGTGTCGGTGCCGGTCACGCCAGGCACGAGGCGCGCCGCCACGGCGACGGCCGAGCCGCCCGACGAGCCGCCGGGCACGCGGCCCAGGTCCCACGGGTTGTTGGCGGGGAAGAAGGCGCTGTTCTCGTTGGCCGAGCCCATCGCGAACTCGTCGCAGTTCAGCTTGCCCAAGGAGACGGTGCCGGCCGCGTTCAGGCGGGCGACGACGGTGGCGTCGAACGGGCTGCGGTAGCCGGCCAGCATCTTCGAGCCGGCGGTGGTGGGCATGTCGGCCGTGACGTAGATGTCCTTGTGCGCGATGGGCACGCCGGTCAGCGCGCCGCCGTGGCCGGCGGCCAGCAGCGCGTCGGCCGCGGCCGCACGGGCCAGCGCGCCGTCGGCGTCCACATGCAGGAAGGCGCCCAGCGCCGGGTCGTGCGCGGCGATGCGGGCCAGCAGCGCCTGCGTGGCCTCGCGGCTGGACAGCGCACGGGTCTTCAGGGCGGCGGCCAGCTCGGCCACGCCCATGTCGTGAACGGGCTTCATTCGATGACCTTGGGAACGAGGAAGAGGCCGTCCTCGACGGCCGGGGCGCTCTGCTGGTTGAGTTCGCGCTGGTTGCTCTCGGTGACGACGTCGTCGCGCAGGCGCAGCTGCACCTGCTGGATGGCCGACAGCGGCGTGTACAGCGGCTCGACGCCGGCCGTGTCGACGGCGCTCATCTGGTCGACGATCTTGAAGAAATCGTTCAGGTTGCCGAGCAGGCTGGCGGATTCGGCCGGCTGCAACTCCAACCGGGCCAGGTTGGCAATGCGGCTCACGTCGTCGTGGCTGAGGCTCATGGAGGGCGTTTTCAGGTGTAAGGATTGAGCCGAAAACCTAAGGCGGCAGGGCTCAAAACAGGGGTGTTCGGTTATTATCGCCGCCCATCTTGCAAGCCTTCGAGGCTGCCCGCTTCGCGATGAATTCCGTCGCGGCCCGGGCGGCCTCGCTGTTTATTCAGCCCCCCGATTTCAAGCCGCGCCCCGCCGGCGAGGCTCCCCGCGCCACACCATGTTCGCCTCCCTGCGCCGCTACTTCTCCACCGACCTGGCCATCGACCTCGGCACCGCCAACACGCTGATCTACGTGCGCGGCAAGGGCATCGTGCTGGACGAGCCCTCGGTGGTGTCCATCCGCCACGAGGGCGGCCCCAACGGCAAGAAGACCATCCAGGCCGTCGGCCGCGAGGCCAAGGCCATGCTGGGCAAGGTGCCCGGCAACATCGAGGCCATCCGCCCAATGAAGGACGGCGTCATCGCCGACTTCACCGTCACCGAGCAGATGCTCAAGCAGTTCATCAAGATGGTCCACGACTCGAAGACGTTCAAGCCGTCGCCGAGGATCATCATCTGCGTGCCCTGCGGCTCCACCCAGGTCGAGCGCCGCGCCATCCGTGAAAGCGCCCTTGGCGCCGGCGCCAGCGAGGTCTACCTGATCGAGGAGCCGATGGCCGCCGCCATCGGTGCCGGCCTGCCGGTGGCCGAGGCCTCGGGCTCCATGGTCGTCGACATCGGCGGCGGCACGACGGAAGTCGGCGTCATCTCGCTGGGCGGCATGGTCTACAAGGGCAGCGTGCGCGTCGGTGGCGACAAGTTCGACGAGGCCATCATCAACTACATCCGCCGCAACTACGGCATGTTGATCGGCGAGCCCACCGCCGAAGCGATCAAGAAGAACATCGGTTCCGCATTCCCTGGCAGCGAAGTCAAGGAAATGGAAGTGAAGGGCCGCAACCTGTCGGAGGGCGTGCCGCGCAGCTTCACGATCTCGTCCAACGAGATCCTCGAAGCGCTGACCGACCCGCTGAACCAGATCGTCTCCGCCGTGAAGAACGCGCTGGAGCAGACGCCCCCGGAACTGGGCGCCGACATCGCCGAGCGCGGCATGATGCTGACCGGCGGCGGCGCGCTGCTGCGCGACCTGGACCGCCTGCTGGGCGAAGAGACCGGCCTGCCGGTGCTGGTGGCCGAGGACCCGCTGACCTGCGTCGTGCGCGGCTGCGGCATGGCGCTGGAGCGCATGGAGCGCCTGGGCTCCATCTTCACGTCCGAATAAGCCCTAACGCGCCGCGCGCGCCATGCCTCTCGGCACCCTCGACCGCACCCCTCCCGCCTTCTTCCGCCAGGGACCGTCGGCGCTGACCAAGCTCGCGCTGTGTTCGGCGCTGGCCCTCGTGCTGATGGTGGCGGATGCCCGCTTCAAGCTGATGCAGCCGGCCCGCGCGACGCTGGCGCTGGTGCTGCAGCCGGTGCAGCGCCTGCTGCTGACGCCGGTGGACGCCTGGGAGAACGCCGGCGACTACCTGCGCGGCACCAAGCGCGCGATGGCCGCCGAAGACCTGGCCAAGCGCCAGCTCGCCGCCCAGGCCGAGCGGCTGTCACGCGCCGAGGCGCTGCAGGCCGAGAACGAGCGGCTGCGCAAGCTGCTGGACCTGCGCCCCGCGCTCACCGTGCCGTCGCTGTCGGCCGAGGTGCTGTTCGAAGCGCCGGACCCGTTCTCGCGGCGCGTCGTCATCGATCGCGGCGCGACGCAGGGCGTCCAGGCCGGCTCGCCGGTCATCAACGAGGCCGGCGTGCTGGGCCAGGTGACGCGGGTCTATCCGCTGTCCGCCGAGGTCACGCTGCTGACCGACAAGGACGCTGCCATCCCGCTGCTGAACGCCCGCACGCAGATGCGCAACGCCGCCACCGGCCGAGCCGACGGCTCCGGCATGGAGCTGCGCTTCCTGGCCGCCAACGCCGACGTGAAGGTGGGCGACCTGATGACCACGTCCGGCCTGGACGGCGTCTACCCGCCGGGCCTGCCGGTGGCCAGGGTCGCGGTGGTGGACCGCCGCGGCGACTCCAGCTTCGCGCAGGTGCTGCTGGCGCCCATCGCACAGCCCGACAGCGCCCGCCACGTGCTGGTGCTGCAGCCGATGGACCGCCACCTGGCCGCCAAGCAGGAGGCCGAGGTGGCCGCGGCGGCCGAAGCGGCGTCTGCCGCCGAGGCCAAGGCCATGGCCCGCGAGGCGAAGAAGGCGGCACGCGCCGAGAAGGCCGCGGAGAAAGCCGCGGCCAAGGCGTCGGGAGCCGCGCCATGATCATGCGGGCCTGTCTGCCCCCCGCCGCTTCGCGACACCGCCCCGCGGGGGCCAGGCCTTGCTCGGGGCGGCCCGGCGCGCGGCCCGCAAGGAGCGCGTCATGATCATGCCGCGCGCAGCCGAAAAGTTGCTGCTGCCCGCCAACCCCTGGTTCATCGCGTTCACACTGATCGTCGCGCTGATGATCGACATGGTGCCGGTGGGCCGTGTCGCGGCCATGCCCGATGTGCTGGCCGTCGTGCTGGTGTTCTGGGGCGTGCACCAGCCGCGCCGCGTGGGCGTGCTGTGGGCCTTCATCTTCGGCCTGCTCATCGACGTGCACGACGGCGCCGTGCTGGGCCAGCATGCGCTGGCGTACAGCGGCCTGAGCTTCGGCGCTATCACGCTGCACCGCCGGCTGCCCTGGTTCTCGCTGGGCGCCCAAGCCATCCAGGTGCTGCCGCTGTTCTTCGCCGCGCATGCGCTGGCCGTCATCGTGCGCCTGCTCGTGGGCGGCATGTGGCCGGGCTGGACGGTGCTGCTGTCGCCGGTGTTCGAGGCGGCGCTGTGGCCCGTGGCCAGCGTGCTGCTGTTGGCGCCGCAGAAGCGCGCGCCGGACCGCGACGCCAACCGGCCGTTGTGATGCGCCCGGCGCTCGGCCCGACATTCCGCCACTGACATGGTCGTCCTGAAGAACCTCCACCAGGAGCTGTCGCGCTTTCGCCTGCGCGTGCTGGCGGCGGTCGCGTTCGTGCTGTTCTGCTTCGGGCTGCTCGTCGCACGGCTGGTGTGGCTGCAGGTGATCCAGCACGACAGCTTCGCCGAGCGCGCCGAGACCAACCGCATCGCCGTCGTGCCCATCGTGCCCAACCGCGGCCTCATCAAGGACCGCAACGGCGTCGTGCTGGCCAGCAACTACTCGGCCTACACGCTGGAGATCAACCCCGAGAAGGTGACCGACCTGGACGGCACCATCGAGCGCCTGAGCCAGGTCATCGACATCCAGCCGCGCGACAAGCGCCGCTTCAAGCGGCTGCTGGACGAGGCCAAGCACACCGACTCGCTGCCCATCCGCACCAAGCTGACCGACGAGGAGGTCGCCCGCTTCACGGCGCAGCGCTTCCGCTTCCCCGGCGTGGAGATCAAGGCGCGGCTGTTCCGCTCCTACCCGCTGGGCGAGGTTGGCGCCCACCTGATCGGCTACATCGGCCGCATCAACCAGGCCGAGAAGAAGGCGATGGATGACTGGGAGGAGGAGGACATCTCCAACTACCGCGGCACGGAGTACATCGGCAAGCTGGGGCTGGAGCAGGCCTACGAGCGCGAGCTGCACGGCATCACCGGCTTCGAGCAGGTGGAAACGAGCGCCGGCGGCCGCGCCGTGCGCCGGCTGGACCACCGCCCGCCCACGCCCGGCAACACGTTGAACCTGTCCATCGACATCAAGCTGCAGGCGCTGGTGGAGCAGCTGTTCGGAGAGCGGCGCGGCGCGCTGGTGGCCATCGACCCGCGCAACGGCGAGGTGCTGGCCTTCGTGTCCAAGCCCACGTTCGACCCCAACCTGTTCGTCGACGGCATCGACGCCGACAGCTGGCGCGAGCTCAACGAGGACATCGACAAGCCGCTGCTGAACCGCGCGCTGCGCGGCACCTACCCGCCCGGCTCCACGTTCAAGCCGCTGATGGCCATGGCCGCGCTGACGTCGGGCAAGCGCGCGCCGGGCACGGTCATCATGGACAACCTGACCTACAGCTTCGGCGGCCGCACCTTCGGCAGCCCGGAGACCGACCGGCCCGGCCCGAAGGACATGCGGCTGGCCATCGTCAGCTCGTCCAACGTCTACTTCTACAGCCTGGCCAACGAGATGGGCGTGGACCTGATCCACGACCAGCTCGCGCCGTTCGGCCTCGGCAGCAAGACCGAGATCGACGTGCAGGGCGAGGTCAGCGGCGTGCTGCCGTCGCAGGCCTGGAAGCGCGAGTACTTCCGCCGCAGCCCGGCCAACCAGAAATGGTTCCCGGGCGAGACCATCTCGCTGGGCATCGGCCAGGGCTACAACAGCTTCACGATGCTGCAGCTGGCCAACGCCTACGCGACCGTCGCCTCCGGCGGCCAGCGCTACCGGCCTCGGCTGGTGCGCGAGATCGAGGATGTCGTGAAGCACGAGCGCCGCCGCATCGCCAGCGACGCGCGCGAGCCGCTGCCGCTGCGCCCGGCCGACGTGGACGTCATCCGCAACGCGATGAACGGCGTGACGCTGGAGGGCACGTCGCGCCAGGTCTTCATGGGCGCGGCCTACCAAAGCGGCGGCAAGACCGGCACCGCGCAGGCCGTGGGCCTGAAGCAAGGCGAGAAATACAGCAGCATCAAGGCCGACGAGCGCAAGCGCGACCACTCGCTGTACGTCGCCTTCGCGCCGCTGGAGCAGCCCACCGTGGCGCTGGCCGTCATCGTCGAGAACGCCGGCTGGGGCTCGGCCTCGGCCGCGCCCATCGCGCGCCGCGTGTTCGACTACCTGCTCACCGGCACCTATCCCAGCGAGGAAGACATCGCCAAGACCCAGCTGGGCCAGACCTTCGCGCCCATCGGCACGCCGCGCCGCGCGGCCGACGTGCCGCTGCCGGGCCAGCCCGGCGCGCCGGGCGCCGGCGCGTCCGCGGCGTCGGCACCCGCGTCAGGAGCCTCACGATGACCGTCATCGAGCGACCGCCCCTGTGGCAACGCCTGAAGCCCTGGCTCAGCGGCTTCGACCTGCCGCTGCTGCTGGCCATCCTGTGGCTGTGCGGCTGGGGCCTGCTGTGCATGTACTCCGCCGGCTACGACCACGGCACCCGCTTCGTCGACCACGCGCGCAACATGACGCTGGCGCTGGGGCTGATGTTCATCGTCGCGCAGATCTCGCCGCAGAAACTGATGGCGGTGGCCATCCCGCTGTACGTCTTCGGCGTCACGCTGCTGCTGGCGACGGCGCTGTTCGGCGTCACGAAGAAAGGCGCCACGCGCTGGCTCAACATCGGCATCACGCAGATCCAGCCGTCGGAGCTGCTCAAGATCGCCACGCCGCTGATGCTGGCCTGGTGGTTCCAGAAGCGCGAGGGCATCCTGCGCTGGCCGGACTTCATCGCCGCCTTCGGCCTGCTGCTGCTGCCCTTCCTGCTGATCGCCAAGCAGCCCGACCTCGGCACCGGCCTGCTGGTGCTGGCGGCGGGGCTGTACGTGATCTTCTTCGCCGGGCTGCCCTGGCGGCTCATCGTGCCGGTCATGGTGCTGGGCGCGGCCGGCATCGTCACGCTGGTGGCCAGCGAAGACCACATCTGCGAGCCCGACGTGAAATGGGTGCTGTTGAAGGAGTACCAGAAGCACCGCGTCTGCACGCTGCTGGACCCGTCCAAGGACCCGCTGGGCAAGGGCTTCCACATCATCCAGGGCGAGATCGCCATCGGTTCCGGCGGCATGACCGGCAAGGGCTTCATGCAGGGCACGCAGACCCACCTGGAGTTCATCCCCGAGCGCACCACCGACTTCATCTTCGCGGCCTTCGGCGAGGAGTTCGGCTTCCTCGGCGCGCTCGCGCTGCTGGCCGGCTTCACGGCGCTGATCCTGCGCGGGCTGATGATCGCGTCCGACGCGCCCACGCTGTTCACGCGGCTGATGGCCGGCGCCGTGACGCTGTCCTTCTTCACCTACGTGTTCGTCAACATGGGCATGGTCAGCGGCATCCTGCCGGTGGTGGGCGTGCCGCTGCCCTTCATCAGCTACGGCGGCACGGCCATGGTGACGCTAGGGCTGTCGCTGGGCCTGCTGATGTCTATCGCGCGGGTCAAGAAGCTCGTCAAGACATGAGATGGAGCCCCTCGTCCAGCCGCACACCGCTGAACGCGGTGCGTCTGGCCGGTCCCCCGGGGGGACGGCGACGCCTGCGGCAGTGAGCCGCACGCATCGCCTGACGGGCCGGCTTGGGGCGGCCCGGCGCTCGGCCCCCAAGAACCCTCTGGGCGCAGCGTTCAGACCAGCTCGATGGTCGCCGTCGGCGTTGCCGGGAAGCGGATCGTGAACCGCGCCCCCGGCCCCTGGCCGTCCGGCGACTCGCCGCCGGCCGCGCGGCGCACGCGGGTGTCGTCCAGCATCAGCTCCGCGTCGTGCTGCTGCACGATCTCCTGCACGATGGCCAGGCCCAGGCCCGAGCCCTCCACGCCGCTGCCGAGAGACCGGTAGAACGGCTGGAACACCTTCTCGCGCTCACCCGGCGCGATGCCGGGCCCGGTGTCCTCCACCTGCAGCACGACGACCTGGCCGAACGGGTCCTCCACGACGCGCACCGTCACCAGCCCGCCCGCCGGCGTGTACAGCAGCGCGTTGTCGACGAGGTTGCGGATCAGCTCGCCGATCAGCACCGGCTGGCCGTGCACGCGCAGCCGGCTGTCGTCCGGCACCACGCCGTCGTAGCCCAGGTCGATGCGCCGCTCCAGCGCCCGCGGCACGAAGTCGCGCACCGTGTCGACGGCCACCTCCGCCAGGTTGACCGGCTCCCGGCGCATGGCCTGCTCGGCATCCTCGGCCCGCGCCATCGACAGCAGCTGGTTGACCATGTGCGCGGCGCGTTCGCTGGCGCGGGCGATCTGTGCCAGCGAGCGCTTCAGCTCGTCGGGGTTGGAGCGGCCTGCGTCGATCTCGCGCTGCACCAGCTCGGCCTGCGTGCGCAGCCCGGCCAGCGGCGTCTTCAGCTGGTGGGCCGCGTCGGCCAGGAAATGCTTCTGCCGGCTCATCGACGAGTCCAGCCGCGCCAGCAGGTCGTTGATGGCCTGCACCAGCGGCGCCACCTCGTCGGGCACGCGCTGCTCGTCGATGGGCGACAGGTCCGAGCTCTCGCGCGAGCGGATGCGCCGCTGCAGCTCGTTCAGCGGCGAGATGCCGCGCGCCAGCGCCAGCCACACCAGCAGCACCGCCAGCGGCAGGATGACGAACTGCGGCAGGATGACGCCCTTGATGATCTCGTTGGTCAGCCGCGCGCGCTTGCCCAGCGTCTCGGCCACCTGCACCAGCATCGTCTTGCCCGGCCCGGACTGCCCCTCCGGCGCCACCCACAGGTAGGCCACCCGCACCGCGTCCGTGCCCACCTCGTCGTCGCGGAAGTGCAGCTCCCACGGCACGCCGGGTGCATCGTCCGTGGGCACCGGCAGCGCCGCATCGCCGCTCAGCAGCTCGCCGCGCAGGCCCAGCACCTGATAGAACACGGTGTCCGACGCGTCCACGCGCAGCAGCGCCGCCGCCTCCGGTGCCAGCGCGTAGCGGTCGCGCCCTTTCTGCGGCGCGTCGGCGGCGGCCACCTGCTGGCCCAGGCTGCGCGCCATCTCGCCCAGCTCGCGGTCGTAGGGCCGGCTCGCGATGCCCTGCGCCACCAGCCACGTCAGCGCCACGCTGATCGGCCAGATCAGCAGCAGCGGCGCGAGCATCCAGTCCAGGATCTCGCCGAACAGCGAGCCCTGCTGGGGGCTGGCGCCGTCTTTGTTCGGCATTGATCAGGAAGCGATCTTTTCGAGGCAGTAGCCGAGGCCGCGCACCGTCGCGATGCGGATCGGGCCCTGTTCGATCTTCTTGCGCAGCCGGTGGATGTAGACCTCGATCGCGTTGTTCGAGACCTCCTCGCCCCACTCGCACAGCCGTTCGACGAGCTGGTCCTTGCTGACCAGCCGCCCCGCGCGCTGCAGCAGCACCTCCAGCAGCGACAGCTCGCGCGCCGACAGCTCCAGCATCTGGTCGTTGATGTAGGCCACGCGGCCGGTCGCGTCGAACGTCAGCGGCCCGTGCTTGATGACGCTGCTGGCCGTGCCCAGGCCGCGGCGCGTCAGCGCGCGCACGCGCGCCTCCAGCTCCTGCAGCGAGAAGGGCTTGGCCATGTAGTCGTCCGCGCCGAGGTCCAGGCCCTTGACGCGCTGCTCCACGCTGTCCGCTGCCGTCAGGATCAGCACCGGCATCGTCGAGCCGCGCGCGCGCAGCTTGCGCAGCACCTCCAGCCCGTGCAGCCGCGGCAGGCCCAGGTCCAGGATGACGAGGTCGAACTCATGCGTGGCCAGCGCCGTGTCGGCCTCGGTGCCGCTGCTGACGCGGTCCACCGCATAACCCGACGCGCGCAGCGCGCGCAACAGGCCGTCCGCCAGCACCTGGTCGTCTTCCGCAATGAGGATGCGCATGGTTGTCTGTCTCCTGCGCCCGATGTTACGGGCCGACGCCGGCCGCCCTCTGCGCTGGCGCAACTCCGCAAACTGGCTCACGCCATGAGCCACCATGCCCGTAGCATCCGATCCACAGACCCGATGCCGGCGCTTTCAAGTCCTCTCGCGGGGGCCGTCTGTCCTCAAGACGCCGGACAAAACTACTGTACAAACGTACAGATTGACCCATAATCCACGCATTCACCTGGAGATTCGAATGGACGCCCCCGTCAAAGCCCTGAACACCGAAAAAGCCAAGGCCCTGCAGGCCGCCCTCTCGCAGATCGAGAAGCAGTTCGGCAAGGGTTCCATCATGCGTCTCGGTGAAGGTGAGGTGCTGGAAGACATCCAGGTCGTCTCCACCGGCTCGCTGGGGCTGGACATCGCGCTAGGCGTCGGCGGCCTGCCGCGCGGCCGCGTCATCGAGATCTACGGCCCCGAGTCCTCCGGCAAGACGACGCTGACGCTGCAGGTCATCGCCGAGATGCAGAAGATCCAGGGCACCTGCGCCTTCATCGACGCCGAGCACGCGCTGGACATCCAGTACGCGCAGAAGCTCGGCGTCAACCTGACCGACCTGCTCATCAGCCAGCCCGACACCGGCGAACAGGCGCTGGAAATCGTCGACGCGCTGGTGCGCTCCGGCTCCGTGGACCTCATCGTCATCGACTCGGTCGCCGCGCTGACGCCCCGCGCCGAAATCGAAGGCGAGATGGGCGACCAGCTCCCCGGCCTGCAGGCCCGCCTGATGAGCCAGGCGTTGCGCAAGCTGACCGCCACGATCAAGAAGACCAACTGCACGGTCATCTTCATCAACCAGATCCGCATGAAGATCGGCGTCATGTTCGGCTCGCCCGAAACCACCACCGGCGGCAATGCGCTGAAGTTCTACGCCTCCGTGCGCCTGGACATCCGCCGCATCGGCTCCATCAAGAAGGGCGAAGAAGTCATCGGCTCCGAGACCAAGGTCAAGGTCGTCAAGAACAAGGTCAGCCCGCCGTTCAAGACCGCCGAGTTCGACATCCTCTACGGCGAAGGCATCAGCCGCGAGGGCGAGATCGTCGACATGGGCGTGGCGCACAAGATCGTCGACAAGTCCGGCGCCTGGTACGCCTACAACGGCGAGAAGATCGGCCAGGGCAAGGACAACTCGCGCGAGTTCCTGCGCGAGAACCCGGACATCGCGCGCGAGATCGAGAACAAGATCCGCGCAGCCGTCGGCGTCGCGCCGCTGGGCGCCGATGCGCCCGACGCGGCCTAAACCGCCGCGCCACGCCACCGGCGCATGACCAGCCGCGGGCCGCTGTCGCTGAAGGCACGCGCCATCGGCCTGCTGGCCCAGCGCGAGCACAGCCGTGCCGAGTTGCGTCGCAAGCTGCTGCGCATCGACCAGCAGCAGCGTGCCCGGCAGGCTGGCGCGCCCACGAGCGAAGCCGAAGCGGGTGAAGCCGGCGCGGCATCGCCCGACGACACCGAGCCTGACGACGACCTCCAGGCCCGCTCGACGGCCGTCGACGCGCTGCTGGACAGCCTGGCCGCCGACGGCTACCTCGACGAAACCCGTTTCATCGAATCCCGCCTGCACGTGCGTGCAGGCCGCTTCGGCACCCAGCGCATCCAGCAGGAACTGGCCCGGCATGGGCTCAAGCTGGACGCCGGGCAGCAGACCACGCTGCGTGAAACCGAACTGGAACGCGCCCGCGAGGTCTGGCACAAGCGGTTTGGCGCCGAACCGCCGCGCGATGCGACGGCACAGGCGCGGCAGGCGCGTTTCCTGCTGACACGCGGGTTTGCCCCCGATCTGGTGCGCCGCTTACTGCGCGCCTGAAGGCCGGTTCACGGCCCGCGCAGAGGCATTTTTCCCCTCCGTGCTACATTGCCGGCTGCCGCCAGCACGGCGGTTCACCCGGTTACACGCCCTCAGCTCTTTGGCAAAGCGGCCCTGCGAGTCGCTCCACCCGCTGTCCCCGGCACCGGCCGGGATTGTTTCGCCCGTTCCGTTTCATGCCCCCCGTCCAACCCTCCGTCACGCGCCGCCCGTTGCATCGCCGCGCCCTTGATGTGCAGGTGTTCGCGCGTGAAGACGGCCTGTTCGACGTCGAAGCCAGCCTCATCGACACCAAGTCGCATGATGTGCCATTGGCCGGCGAGACGCGCCGCGCGGGCGATCCGATTCACGAGATGCAACTGCATCTGACCGTCGACGCGACGCTGACCATCATGGCCGCCGCGTCCGACACGCGCTGGATGCCGTATGCCGGCGCCTGCAACGAGCACGGCAACGCCTACGCACGCCTGGTCGGACTGAACCTGATGAAAGGCTTCCGTCAGGCCGTCCAGGAACGATTGGGCGGCACGCGCGGCTGCACCCACCTGACCGAACTCTGCCAGGTGCTGCCCACGGCCGTTATCCAGGCCATGGCCGGCTCCGTCATCGACACCCGCGAGGGTGACGCGGACGGCAATCCGCCTTTCCAGCTCGACCGCTGCCACGCCCTCCGGCGCGACGGCGAGACCGTCGCCAAGTTCTACCCGCGCTGGCACCAGGCGCCGGAGACCGCGACTAACGTTTCCTGACTTCCCCGACCCGAGAGACCCAGCCATGAAAATCCACGAATACCAGGGCAAAGAAATCCTGCGCCAGTTCGGCGTGCCGGTGCCGCGCGGCATCCCCGCTTTCACCGTGCAGGAAGCCGTTGAAGCCGCCCAGAAGCTGGGCGGCCCGGTCTGGGTCGTGAAGGCCCAGATCCACGCCGGCGGTCGCGGCAAGGGCGGCGGCGTCAAGGTCGCCAAGACCATCGACGACGTGAAGGAAAAGTCGGAAGCCATCCTGGGCATGCAGCTCAAGACGCACCAGACCGGCCCCGAAGGCCAGAAGGTCCGCCGCCTCTACATCGAGGACGGCGCCGACATCGGCAAGGAGTTCTACGTGTCGCTGGTCACCGACCGCGCCACGCAGAAGGTCGCCTTCATCGCGTCCAGCGAAGGCGGCATGGACATCGAAGAGGTGGCCCACAGCACGCCCGAGAAGATCGTCACCGAGGTGATCGATCCGCTGACCGGCATCACCACCGAGCAGTCCAAGAAGATCGCCGCCGCCATCGGCATGGAAGGCCACACGGTCGACCAGGCCGTCGACCTGTTCGCCAAGCTCTACAAGTGCTACATGGACACGGACGCGTCGCTGGTGGAAATCAACCCGCTGAACCGTGACAGCAAGGGCAACCTGATGGCCCTGGACGCGAAGTTCAACTTCGACGCCAACGCGCTGTTCCGCCACCCCGAGATCGTCGCCTACCGCGACCTCGACGAAGAAGACCCGGCCGAAGTCGAGGCCTCCAAGTTCGACCTGGCCTACATCAGCCTGGACGGCAACATC
>JAYSCT010000123.1:0-13959 GCA_041914785.1 Roseateles sp. | reverse complement strand
TGATTGCCAAGCGCAACCGCGGCCTGAACAGCAGCTTCATCGTTCGCAAGATCTCCAGCGGCGAAGGCGTGGAGCGTACGTTCCAGCTGTACAGCCCGCTGATCGCGTCGATCGAAGTCAAGCGCCGCGGCGACGTCCGCCGCGCCAAGCTGTACTACCTCCGCCAGCGTTCGGGCAAGTCGGCGCGTATCAAGGAAAAGCTCGCCTGAGCGTCGCGAAGCAGCGGCCGCAGGCCGCTGGGGATTGCTCAGCAATCCTTCGCGAGTTTTGGGCGAAGTTCATATCGCGCAGCGATGTGAACGCAGCCAAAAGCTGGCCTCGCGCCAAACAAGCCGCCTGGAGCTACGCTCTCGGCGGCTTTTGTTTTTTGCGTTCATGACGACGACTCGACCCGCCATCACCCAGCCGCAGCTCGTGCCGGTCACGAGCGTCGACAGCCACCTGCCGCCCGTCCCCGCGGCGGCGCTGACGCCTGATGCAATCCGCGCACGCCTGGCCTCGCTCGCCGGCTGGGCGCCGGAATTTGCCGGCGATGGCGGGCTGTTTGCCGACCGCCAGCCGGCCGGCGCCGCCGTGCTGGTGCCGCTGGTGCAGCACGACGACGGCCTCACGCTGCTGCTGACGCGCCGCGCCGACCACCTGCGTGACCACGCCGGCCAGATCAGCTTCCCCGGCGGCCGTGTCGAGCCCGAGGACGATGGCCCCGTCGCCACCGCGCTGCGCGAGACCGAGGAGGAGATCGGCCTGTCGCGCGACCGCATCCGCGTCATCGGTCAGCTGCCGGTTTACTCGACGGTGACGGCCTTCCAGGTCACGCCGGTTGTGGGCCTGATCGAGCCGGGTTTCACGCTGGCGCTGGACGACTTCGAGGTGGCCGAAGCCTTCGAGGTACCGCTGGCCTTCCTGATGAACCCGGCACACCATCGCCATCACCGCTTCGAGTTCGGCGGCACGGAGCGGCGCTTCCTGTCCATGCCCTGGCAGGGGCCCGAGCGCGAGTACTTCATCTGGGGCGCGACGGCCGCAATGTTGCGCAACCTCTACCGACTCCTCAGCGCGGGCTGAGCGCGCCACTATCATCCCGGCCCATGAATTTCTTCGCGGTGCTGTTGGCCCTGTTGTGTGAGCAGCTCAAGCCCCTGAGACACGGCAACCGTGTGCACCAGTCCGTCATCGACTGGGTGCGCTGGACGGGCCGCAATTTCGACGCCGGCGACGAGCACCATGCCGTCATCGTCTGGACCATCACGGTGCTCGTGCCGGGCCTGCTGCTGACGCTGGCCTACTGGGGCCTGCGCCACTTCAGCCTGCTGCTGGCGTTGGCGCTGAACGTGCTGGTGCTCTATCTGACGCTGGGCTTCCGGCAGTTCAGCCACTACTTCACCGACATCCGCGACGCGCTGGAACGCGGCGACGACCTGACGGCCCGCCAGCTGCTGGCCGACTGGCGCCACCTGGACGCCAGCGAGCTGCCGCGCACCGAGCTGATCCGCCACGTCATCGAGCATTCGCTGCTGGCCGCCCATCGCCATGTGTTCGGCGTGTTCTTCTGGTTCATCGTGTTCTCGACGCTGGGCCTGGGCCCGGCCGGCGCCATCATCTACCGCATGGCCGAGTTCGCCAGCCGCTACTGGGCCTTCAAGAGCCGCACGCTGGACGCGCCCACCAACGCGCGGCTGCTGGCGCTGTCTCGCCAGGCCTTCATGGTCATCGACCATGTGCCGGCGCGTCTGACGGCGGCGGGCTTTGCCATCGTCGGCAACTTCGAGGAAGCCGTGAACGCGTGGCGTCGCGACGCCGCGCTGTGGCTGCATCCCAACGAGGGCATCATCCTCGCCTCCGCCGCGGGCGCCGTGGGCCTGCAACTGGGCGGCGCGGCGGCACCGGGCATCACGCCGGACCGCAGCCGCACCTTCGATGCCGGCTCGGAGCCCGATGCCACCGGCGCGGCCGGCTCCACGGCCGGCGCGCTGCCGCAGCTGGGCCATCTGCAGAGCGTCGTGGGCCTCGTGTGGCGCTCGGTGGTGCTGTGGATGCTGCTGCTGGCCCTGCTCACGCTCGCCAATCTCGTCGGCTAAAGAATGGCGCCCCTCGCCCTGTCTCGCCCCGCTGGACGTGGGCGAGCCCGGTCGGTCTTGCAGACCGCGCTGCGTCTCGCGCCGCAGCCCTTCGGCAGGCACATCGTGCCCACTGGGCACAATGTGTCCGGCCTCAGCCCCCTGGGGGACGGCGATGCTTGCGGCATCGAGCCGCAAGCTCATCGCCCGAGCGGGCCGGCTTGGGAGCGGCCCGGCGCTCGGCCCGCAAATCATGTTTTGGTGCTGTGAATGAACTTTCCTGACCTGCCGGCACTCGCCGAGCCCGGCCTCGCGGCGCGTGTGCAGCACGCCCTCGATCACAAGACCAAGCCGCTGGGCGCGCTGGGCCGCATCGAGGCGCTGGCATTGCAGCTGGCGCTGATCCAGGGCGTGGAGCGGCCTGCGCTGCGCGAGCCGCAGCTCGTCGTCTACGCGGCGGATCACGGCCTGTCTCGGCGCGGCGTGTCGGCCTATCCGCGCGAGGTGACGCCGCAGATGGTGGCCAACATGCTGGCCGGCGGCGCCGCCGTGTCGGTGCTGGCGCGCCAGCAGGGGCTGGCACTGACGATCGCGGATTGCGGTGTCGACGCGCCGCTGGCCGAGGGCGCCGTGGACCTGCGCATCGCCGCCGGCACGGCCGATGCGAGCGTCGGCCCGGCGATGTCCATCGCGCAGGCCGAACGCGCGCTGCGCCACGGCATGGCCCTCGTCGAGCGGCTGCCGGGCAACGCGCTGCTGCTGGGCGAGATGGGCATTGGCAACACGTCGTCGGCCAGCCTGCTGATGCAGCGGCTGACCGGCCTGCCGCTGGCCGACTGCGTGGGCCGTGGCACGGGCGTGGACGACGCCGGCCTCGCGCGCAAGCTGGCCGTGCTCCAGGAGGCGCTGGCCGCCAATGCGGCCGCGCAGGCGCCGCTGCAGATTGCCGCCGCGCTGGGCGGCTTCGAGATCGTCACGATGGCCGGGAGCGTCATCGCCGCTGCGGCGCAGCGGCGCGTCGTGCTGGTGGACGGCTTCATCACGACCGCTGCCGTCGCGCTAGCCGAGGCGTTGCGCCCCGGCGTGCTGGCGGCCTGCGTGTTCGCGCATCGCTCGGCCGAGGGGCCGCACGCGCGCTGGCTGCAGCAGCTAGGTGCGCACGCGCTGCTGGACCTGGACCTGCGCCTGGGCGAGGGCAGCGGCGCCGCGCTGGCCTGGCCGCTGTTGACGGCCGCCTGCGCGCTGCTGGCCGACATGGCCAGCTTCGACAGCGCCGGCGTCAGCAACCGCGAGTAGGCGGTGCGGCTCTTCCTCGTCGCACTGCAGTTCCTGACCCGGCTGCCGGTGCGGCTGAGCCGCTTCGAGCCGGGCTGGCTGAACGACTGCGTGCGGCACTTTCCGGTGGTTGGCGTGCTGGTCGGTGCGGTCGGGGCGGCCGTGCTGGCGGGGGCGTCACAGCTGTGGCCCGCGTGGGTGGCGGCCCTGCTGGCGCTGGCGGCGACGGTTGCGCTGACCGGCGGCTTCCACGAGGACGGCCTGGCCGACACCTTCGACGCGCTGGGCGGCGTGGTGCCGCGCGACAAGGCGCTCACGATCATGAAGGACTCGCGCATCGGCAGCTACGGCGCGCTGGCGCTGGGCCTGAGCCTGGTGTTGCGCGCCGCGCTGCTGGCCGTGCTGGCGACGCGGCCGCTGCTGGGTGCCGTGGCGGCGCTGCTGGCCAGCCATGCGCTGGCGCGTGCGGCGGCGGTGGGCGTCATGGTCAGCCTGCCTTACGGCGGCGATGCGGAGCACGCCAAGGCCAAGCCGCTGGCGCTGGCGGTGGCATCGCGCAACTTCGTCATCGCGCTGGCCTGGTGCGGGCTGCTGCTGGCCGGGCTGGCGGCGGCCGGCGTGTGGCCGCCGCGGCTGCTGCTGGCCCTGGCCACGGCGGCCGGCGTGGCCTGGCTGATGCGCCAGTGGCTGCAGCGCCGCCTGGGCGGCTACACGGGCGACGGGCTGGGTGCCACCGAGCAGCTGGCCGAGATCGCCGTGCTGCTGGCGTTCACGGCGTCGTTCTGATGTTCACGATCTGGCGCCACCCCAAGCCGCGCGGCGCCGAGGGGCGCTGCATCGGCGGGCGCACGGACCTGCCCGTGGATCCGCGCAAGGCCAAGCGCCTGGCCCATCGCCTCCGCGCCCATGCGCGCCGACATGTGCTGCCGCGCGAGGTCGTCACGTCGCCGCTGGCGCGCGCTGCCGACGTGGGGCGCTGGTTGAAACGCTGGGGCTTTGCCTGGCGCGTCGACCCCGCGCTGGCGGAGATGGACTTCGGCCGCTGGGACGGGCAGCCGTGGAGCGCCATCCCCGTGCACGAGTTCGACCGCTGGATGGCCGACTTCTGCGGCTTCGATTTCGACGGCGGCGAGTCGCTGACCGCGCTGCTGGCCCGCGCCGCGGCCTGGCAGCCGCCGTGCGCGCTGGCCGTGGGCCATGGCGGCTGGATCACCGCCAGGCACTGGCGGGGCGGGGCGGCGCCGACTCCGTCGAGCTGGCCGCCACCGCCCGGCTACGGCCGGCCTACGGCTTCAGCACCGTCTGCTGCATGAACAGCACCGTCGCGTAGAACTGGAAGTCCTGGTTCTCCTTCTTCTGGAAGCCATGGCCTTCGTTCTCCGCGCGCAGGTACCAGACCGGTGTGCCGCTCTCGCGCACCTTGGCGACGATCTGCTCGGCCTCGGTGTACGGCACGCGCGGGTCGTTCTTGCCCTGGATGACGAACAGCGGCTTCTTGATCTTGGCCACGTTCGTCAGCGGCGAGATCTTCTCCAGGTGGGCCCGCATCGCCGGGTCGCGCTCGTCGCCGTACTCGACGCGGCGCAGGTCGCGGCGGTAGCTCTCCGTGTTGTTCAGGAAGGTCACGAAGTGCGAGATGCCCACCACGTCGATGGCGCCGGCGATGCGGTCGGCGTAGTGCGTCGACACGGCCAGCGACATGTAGCCGCCGTAGCTGCCGCCGGTCACCAGCACGCGCGACGCGTCCAGGTCCGGCTGCGTGGCGATCCAGTCCAGCAGCGCGCCGATGTCCTTCACGGAGTCCTCGCGCTTGAAGCCGTTGTCCATCGCCAGGAAGCTCTTGCCGTAGCCGCTGGAGCCGCGCACATTGGGCTGGATCAGCGCGATGCCCAGCTCCTGCGTGAAGTAGGCGTTGCGGCCCAGGAAGCCCATCTGCGCCTGCGACTCGGGGCCGCCGTGGATGGCGATCAGCACCGGGCGCTTGCCGGTGAACTTCTTTGGTGGCGGCGTCAGCAGGCCCGAGATCGTCGTGCCGTCGAAGCTCTGCCAGCGCACGATCTTCTGCTCGGTGAACTGCGTGGTGTCGATGCCGGCCGGCGCGTAGGCGCGGGTCCACTGCTGCACGCGGCCGTCGGCGTCCAGCGAGTAGATCTGGCCCGGCCCCTGCGCGTTGCTGACCGAGAAGGCCAGGTCGCCGCGACCGCGGTGGTAGGACGCGGTGCCGACGTTGCCGGCCGGCAGCGTGGCGGGCGCGGTGGTCTCCTGGCCGGTGGTGGCGTCGAAGAAGTGCAGCTCGTCGCGGCCATCGACGTTGAACTGCGCCGCCAGCTTGCGGCGGTCGTCGGTGAACGTGACACCGCTGACATCCCAAGGGATGTGGCGGCTGACACGGTCGATGCGGCCACTGGCGGTGTCCAGCTTCATCAGCTCGCGGAACTCGCCGGCACGGTCGCTGGCAATCCACAGCGCCGCCGCATCCGCCGACCAGCCGACCGGCGAGTAGGTCGCCTTGGCCTCCTGGCTGCCGACAGCCGGCATGAGCTGCTTTACCGCACCAGTGGCGACGTCCAGCGACCAGACCTGCGACTCGTTCGCCGACAGGTAGCGCGACAGCAGCACCGTGCGCTCATCCGGCGACGGGCGGCTGGCCGACCAGCCACCGCCGTCCAGCTCGGCCAGCTTGCGCCGGCCCTCGGGCTTCTCGGGGTCCATCAGCCACAGCGTGGTGGCGACCTTCGCGCGCGTGCCGCCCTGAGCCGTGCGGTCGATGGGCACGGATGAGTAGATCAGCTGGCCGCTCTGGCGCAGCCAGGTGTTCATCGCGTGGCGCTCGTCGGGGTGGGTCAGCAGCTGCGGCTGCGCGCTGGGCTGGGTCAAGTCCAGCCGGTACAGCTGCGCCACTTCGTTGCCGCCGCTGGCGCGCTCGAACACGACATATCGGCCCGTGCGCGGCTCGTAGCTGGCCTGCGTGACCGGCTCGGCGCTGTCGGTCAGCTGCTGCGGCTCGGCCATCGGCGCCGTCAGGCGGAACAGCTGCGCGGTGTTGGCGCCGGCCTTGCGGTGGGCCACCAGCATCTCGCGCTGCTGCGGATGCCAGTCGACGAACGCATGGCCGCGGAAGTCGTTGTAGCGGCCGATGGCGTCGGCCAGGCTCTGCGGCACGGGCGGGATGCCTTGCGCGACCAGGTTGGCGTTGGGTGCGACGACGGCGGTTGGCGCGGGCGTCGGGGTGGACGCACAGGCGGCGAGCAGGGCGGTGGCCAGCGCGCACAGGGAAAGACGAACAGGAATCATGGGTGCCTTGAAAAGGAAATGGGCGCTCAAGGCGCCCATTTTCGGGGAGGCCGGGTTAGCGCCAGGGCCTGCTCACACTGCGGGAGCGGCCTACTTCCGCAGTGTGAACAGGCCCTTGCCCGACGTGTCGTTGGTCATGCCGTCTGCTGGATACCGGCGATCAGCCAGCCTTCGCCCGACTTGACCAGGTGCCACACCTCGTCGAAGTCCGTCGCGGCCTGCTCGCTGTCTTCGCGCACCAGGCCCCAGAAGCGCACCGACACGATCTGCTCGCCGTTCTCGGTGGCGACGTCGACGACGCTGGCGTCCAGCTGCAGCACCTCGGTGCGCTGCGCCTTGCCACCGCGCTCCAGCAGCTCGTGCTGGATGGCGGCGTACATCTGCGGCGTCGTGAAGCGGCGCAGGTCGGCCTGGTCACCGGCGTCGTTGGCGGCCTGCAGGCGGATGAACACCTGCTTGGCGATCTTCTCGAAGCCGGCGGCGTCGAAGTCGGCCGGCAGGGCCGAGGTCACCGTGGCAGCCGGCGCGGCGCTGCCTTGCGGCTGCCAGGCGGCGGGCGCCTGCGGCTCGGGCTGCAGGCGGAAGTTGGCGCCATGCGCGCCGGCACCCGCCAGCTGCGCCTTGGGCTTGGCGAAGCGGCGCACCAGGAAGCCGATCACCACCGCGGCCAGCACGCCGACCAGCAGCATCGTCATGAAGTTGGCCAGCTCGGCGCCGAAGCCGAAGTGGCTGGCCAGCGCGGCCAGGCCCAGGCCGGCGGCCAGGCCGGCGATGGGGCCCATCCACGAGCGCTTGGGCGCCGCGGCGGGCGCGGCCGGCGTGGCCGCTGCCTGTTTGGCGGGCGCGGCCTGCTGCGGCGCGGCGGGCTGCTGGGCCGGCGGCGTGTTGGGGGCCGTCTGCGCGGGCACGCTGCGCTTCATGCCACCGCCGCTGAGGCGCTTGGCCTCCGCGTCCTGCACGGGCAGGGCGACGGCCATCAGGGTGGCCAGGGTCACAGCAAGGATGCGGTTCACGTCAGTCTCCGGGTGAGGAATCGAACCGTCCGCAGGTGCGGACGTGGATCAAGATTTTCAAGCGTCCCGGATGTCTGCAACAACGGTTTTTCCGAAGTCTGGCCGCATGAGAAACCGAACAATCGCGGCGGCCGTGTCATCGGCCGTCTGCAGCTGGCCGCCGTCCTTCAGGCCCTGGAAGCGCGTCTGCTCGGGGAAGCGGGCCGGGTCGGCGCCACGCAGTTGCACCTGCATGTCGGTGTCGATGACGCCCGGCGCCAGCGACACGACGCCGACGTCCGGTTCCTCCAGCGCCAGCGCCCGGCTGAGGTGGTCCAGCCCCGCCTTGACGGCGCAGTAGCCGGCGCTGCCGGCCATCGCGCGCCGGCCCAGGCCGGACGAGATGTTGAGGACGCGCCGCGTCGGCACGGCCGTCGTCTCGGCCAGGAACACGCGGCTCAGCAGCGCCGGCGCCTCCAGGCCGACGCGCAGCGCGGCGGAGAGCTGGCCCAGGTCCGTCGCGGCCAGCGGGCCCGGGGCGCTCAGCAGTGCCGCGTTGTTGATCAGCGTGGCGCTGGCCCAGCCGCCATGGCTGCGCAGCCAGGCCTGCAGCCGCTCGGCGGCGGGCAGCGGGTCGGCAAGGTCCAGCGTCCATTGCTCGGCGGGCAGGGCGGGGTCGGCGTTTCGGGCGATGCCGATGACGGTGTGGCCCGGCTGGGCCAGCTGCCGAACGAGGCCCGCGCCCAGGCCACGCGAGCTGCCGGTGATGACGTAGAGATGCATGCCGCGACTCTACGCGGCGTGCGGCGACTCGTCAGAAGCCGGTGCTGCTCGTGTCGTCGCAGCTGAGCTTCAGGAACTTCATCGCGTACTCGACGCGGTCCACCAGCTCCGTCTCGCCGGTGAAGGCCAGGTGAACGAGGAAGTTCTTCTCCTTGAACGATGCGGTCATCTGCGCGCCGTTGGTGCTGCGGCTGAGCTTGACGTTGCGCCAGTCGATCCAGTGTGGCGCCTGCAGCTCGGCAGACAACTCGTAGGTGCTGGATTCGGCGTGCAAGATGGTCGTGTCGATGAGGATGCCTTCATCGGTTGACTGCCAGTTGCGGCTCTCGGACAGCGGGTCGCGCACGGTCCATTTGGTGATTCGCGTCACGCAGGCATCGGGCCTGCCATCGGCACCCTGGCTGTCGACCTCGCTGACGGGAAAGGCCGACAGCTGCTTTTCGATGGTCCGCTGGGACTTCGACTCCTCCGGCCCCAGCAGCTCAACGCGCGTCGTCGTCGTGGTGGCCTTGCCTTGCACGTAGTTGGTCCGCCCCTGCGCGTCGACGAACCACGTGTGGGCGTTGCCCTTCTTCACGAGAGCCGCCAGGAACTTCTGCGCGCCCTCGGCGGTCTGCGTGGCCTGCTGGGCTTGTGCGCCGGACACCGCCAGCATGCCGGCAAGCACCACGGGAGTCGCGATCCATCGCATGTTTCTTACCTCTGATGTCATGTTTTGAATGAAGCCGCCGATCGATCACGGCGCGGAGACTTGAACCTGGACGTTCTCTTTCCAGTTCCGGTAGCCCTGCAGCAAGGACTTGAAGTCGTCGCCCGTCATGTCGCTGTACCAGCTGGGCGCGGCGGTCAGCGGGCCGCGCAGCACACCGTCGATCTGCTGCGTGCATTGCGCGACGAAGCGGGCGTACAGCGGTTCGATGACGCTGCCCGGCGACTGGCCGTGGGGGATGCTCAGCCTCAGCACGTTGGAGTAGCAGGTCGGGTGGGTGTTGGACTTGCTGCCCTTGGCCATGCTGTGCGTGAGCACGGCCGAATAGGCTTTTGGCGGTTGTTCGGCCGGTGCAGGCGTCACCGGTGCCGCGGGCGAGGCGGGCACTGGCCCGGTCGGTGAGCTGCGTGGCTGCTGCGCAGCTTGCTGCAAGCGCTGGCGCTCGGCCGCGGCGCGTTCGCGCAGTTGCCGCTCGGCAATCTCGGCCGGGCTCGGCTGGGCGGACGCCGGCGGCGCGGCAGGGGCGCTGCCTTGGGCGGCGAGGCCACCCACGGGCGTCGCCATCTGACGCTGCTGCTGTGCCGCGGCGGCCTGCTGCTGGCGATAGAGCTGTTCCTGCGCAGCGATCTGCCGCTGGCGGTCCAGCTCGCGCTGGCGTGCCTCCGCTGCCTGCTGCTGCTGGCGCTGCAGGTTGGCAAGGAAGGCCTGCTGCTGCGCACGCTCCGCCTGGTTTTTTGCCACCTCGTTCTTAAAGGTGTTCAGCCCGCCCATCAGGGCACTCGCGAAGGCGTCGTCGGATCGGCGCGCTTCCTCCCGGTCCTCGCGTTCCTGCTGCGCCCGCTCGGCGGCCATGCGTGCCTCGTACTCGGCCTGCTGCCGTCGCGCCTGCTCCTGTCGCACGGCCTCCTGCTGCTGACGCTTCAGCGCTTCGGCCCGCTGCTGCTTGTCGCGCGCCATGCTGTTGCGCAGCTTCTCCAGCTCCTGCTCGGACAGCGCGCGCGGGCCGGGCTTGTCGTTTGCGGCCGATGCCTGCGCCGCGTCGGGCCGGGGCGGCTCGGCGGCCTCGGGGGCCGCCGCTGCCACGACGGGGGCAGGCGCGGGAAGGCTGCCGACCCAGCGCTGCCAGGGCGAGGCCCGGGTGACCCGGCCGTTCTCCAGCGTCACGCCCTCCTGGACCAGCGCCGAATCGCTGTCCAGGCGGACGCGGAACGGGCCGCCGCCGCGTCGGCTGAAGAAGCCGCCCTCGGGCGTCCAGACGACGGCGCCGTCGGGCTCGAGAGTGCCGCTCCAGAGCAGCTCGCCTTTCACGAAGCGCGCCAGCCGGCCGCCACCCAGCGACTTGATCTCGCCGGTGTCCAGGGTTCCGTTGCCCTGGTCTTCGACGATGGCCGTCTTGTCGCCGTTCCAATACCAGGTGTAGGTCAGCGCCGCCGTCTTGTCCCAGGCCATGCGCGCGCCCAACAGCCGCGCGTAGACGCCCCAGACCGTCGGGTCGGCCGGCTGGGCCCGCACGCCCGGCGCCAGCAGCAGGCCGGCCGCGCACAGCAGCGCGGCCCATGTTCTCGCACCGTTTTTCATCGTTGTTTTGTCCGACCCGACCTTCGATCGCCGCCGCCGGCTCCGGCGAGGCAGCGTCCCACGACAGCTTGCAGCAAGGATGTTAGGCAGGCCGCGGTGCGCGGCGGCGTCAGAACTCGGGGGGCGCAGTGAAGTAGTTGTCGCCGATGCGCAATTCGCTGGCGTGCAGCAGCAGCCGCGGGCTGGCGGCGGCAATGTCTGGCGCGGCGTACAGCGCGTCGCCCAGGATGGCGTGGCCCAGCGTGGCCAGGTGCACGCGCAGCTGGTGGCTGCGGCCGGTCAGCGGCTCCAGCCGCACGCGGGTCGTGCCGCCGTCGTGGCTGAGCGCCTGCCAGCGCGTCTGCGACGGCTTGCCGTGTGTGGGGTCCACCTGCTGGCGCGGCCGGTTGGGCCAGTCGGCGGCCAGCGGCAGGTCGATGAGGCCGGCGCCCTCCAGCCGGCCGGCGACGACGGCGATGTAGACCTTGTCGACGCGCCGCTCGGCGAAGGCCGCGCTCAGCTCGCGCTGCGCCTGCGGGCCGCGGGCGAACAGCAGCAGGCCGGAGGTGGCCTGGTCCAGCCGGTGCACGATGAGCGCGTCGGGGTAGAGCGCCTGCACGCGGGCGCTGGCGCAGTCGGGCTCGGTGCGGCCCGGCACGCTGAGCAGGCCGGCCGGCTTGTCGATGACGACCAGGTGGTCGTCGGCGTGGACGATCCTCATGCGCGGGAAGACACGACGATGCCGGCCGCGATCAGCACGAAGGCCGCGCCGTGGTACCAGGCCGGCATCTGCCCCAGCACGGCGGCGGAGATGACGGCGGCGAACAGCGGCGTCAGGTTGACGAAGAAGCCCGCCAGCGCGGGGCCCGCCTCGGCCACGCCCAGGCCCCAGCAGCGGTAGGCGATCAGCGACGGCCCGATGGCCACGTAGGCCAGCAC
This sequence comes from Roseateles sp., assembly GCA_041914785.1. GTDB lineage: Bacteria > Pseudomonadota > Gammaproteobacteria > Burkholderiales > Burkholderiaceae_C > Pelomonas. Next base: position 2,353 of record JAYSCT010000123.1, on the reverse strand, counting down.
GGCCAGCAGCGTGGGGCTCCACTGGATGGCAGCGGGCGCCACGGCCTGCTCAACGCCGGCCGACACGGCCGAGAACACGACGCCGAACATCAGCTGCGCCATCAGCGACTCGGCCCAGTTCCAGTCGGGCCGCTCGCCGGGCCGCAGCCCCGGCGCGGGCTGCGCCAGCATCCACGAGTAGATGGCCCACGTGAAGATGGCCGCCAGCATCAGCAGGTCGCCCGGCACGAAGTGCACGGTCAGCAGCGCGGCCGGGTCGCCGCGCGCGATGACCAGCGCCACGCCCAGCAGCGACAGCACGGCGCCGGCCAGCTGGCGCGGCTTGGGGCGCACGCCGTAGAAGAGGGCGCCCACGCCCAGCATCCACACCGGCATGCTGGCGGTGATCAGCGTCACGTTCAGCGGCGACGAGGTGTGCAGTGCCAAATACTGCAGCGCGTTGTAGCAACCCATGCCCAGCAGGCCCAGCCACGCCAGGCCGCGCCAGCGCTTCAGCGCTTCGCCGGGGCGGCGCAGCAGCGGCCAGGCCAGCGGCGCCAGCAGCAGGAAGGCCAGCCCCCAGCGCAGCGCGTTCAGCGTCATCGGCGGGATGGCGTCGCGCACCAGCCGGCCCACCACCGCGTTGCCGGCCCACAGCAGCGGCGGCAGCGTCAGCAGCAGGGCAAGGCGTGGGGTCAGCTTCATCGGCGCAGGCGCGGCGTGCAAAGGGCTGGCACGATAGCCGACCTCGCCAACTGGAGACGTCGCATGCGTGAAAAAGCCGTGGTCATCGAGCAGCCCGGAGGGCCGGAGCAGCTGAAGCTCGTGGAGGTGGACGTCGGCGCGCCCGGGCCGGGCGAGATCCGCATCCGCCACGCCGCCTGCGGGCTGAACTACATCGACGTGTACCACCGCAACGGCACCTACCCGCTGCCGCTGCCGGCGCAGCTGGGCATGGAAGGCGCGGGCATCGTGGAGGCGGTGGGCGAGGGCGTCACGCACCTGAAGCCCGGCGACCGCGCGGCCTACGCCAGCCAGCCGCCCGGCGCCTACGCGACGGCGCGCGTGATGCCGGCCAAGGCCGTGCTGAAGCTGCCCGACGACATCCCGTTCGACACGGCGGCCGCCATGATGCTGAAGGGCCTGACGGTGCAGTACCTGCTGCGCAAGACACTGCCGCAGGGTGGGCTGCAGGCGGGCGACTTCGTGCTGTTCCATGCCGCGGCGGGGGGCGTCGGGCTGATCGCCTGCCAGTGGGCCCGCGCGCTCGGCCTGCAGCTCATCGGCACCGCCGGCAGCGACGAGAAATGCGCGCTGGCGCTGGCGCATGGCGCGACGCATGCGATCAACTATCGCAGCCAGCCCGACTTTGCCGCCCAGGTGCGCGAGATCACCGGCGGCTGCGGCGTGAAGGTGGTCTACGACTCGGTGGGCGCCGACACCTGGGCCGGCTCGCTGGACAGCCTGGCGCCGTTCGGGCTGCTGGCCAGCTTCGGCGGCGCGTCGGGCCCGGTGCCGCCGATCAACATCGGCACGCTGGCGGCCAAGGGCTCGCTCTACGTGACGCGGCCGACGCTGTTCACGCACATCGCCACGCGCGAGAGCACGCAGGCCATGGGCGACGACCTGTTCGACGTCGTGCGCAGCGGCCAGGTCCAGGTCCGCATCGACAGGCGCTACGCGCTGGGCGACGCGGCGCAGGCGCATCGCGACCTGGAAGCCCGCCAGCTGCTGGGCAGCGCGGTGCTGCTGCCCTGAGATGGCGGGCAAAGCGAAGAGGTGGGCCGGCGTCACGCTGGCCGCGCTCGTGCTCGCCGGCTGTGACGTCATTGGCGGCCTGGTCACCGGGCATCTGGACATCACGCAGGCCGAGCTGCAGGCGCGCATCGCGTCGCGCTTCCCGACGCACCACTGCAAGCTGGTCGTGGCCTGCGTGGACCTGTCCAACCCGGTGGTGGTGCTGAAGGACGGCGGCGACCGCATCGGCCTCACGGCCGACGTCAGCGTCGTGCTCGGGTTGAAGGCGCGCACCGGGCACATTGGGCTCTCCGGGCGGCCGCGCTACGAGCCGCAGCAGGGGCAGCTGTTCCTGGACGACCTGCGCATCGACTCGCTGGCGCTGGCGGGCCTGCCCGAGGCGTATGCGGAGCTGGTGAAGCTGCGCGGCCCGGCGGCGGCGCAGGGGGCGTTGCAGTCGCACCCGATCTACACGCTGGACACGGGCACGGCCAAGGGCGCGCTTGCCAAACGGACCGTGCGCGACGTGCGGGTCGTCAACGGACGGCTGAGGGTGTCGTTCGACGGGTCTTGAAGCCCGGCCTCAGAGCTTGGGAGTTTTTCGGCCGTGCCCGAAAGGCGCGTCAAAACGCCCTCG
>JAYSCT010000122.1:0-13999 GCA_041914785.1 Roseateles sp. | reverse complement strand
CCTCACGATGGCCGTCGGCGCATGAGGCGTCACGAACCAATGCGCAAAGCGCCTAATTCAATACCAAAAGGCCTTGCGTCCCCCGTTGACACGGCGCGGCGCCAAAGGCCAGACACCCTGCACCGAGGTTTCTCCATGCCCACGCCCACCCTCCCCCGCACTCCCGCCCAGCCGCGCCGCCGCTCGCTGGGCATGCCTGCCTTCGCCACGCTGACCGTGCTGGTGGCGGTGGCCGCCGCGGTGTTCCTGACCGCCTGCAGCCCCGCCGGCGCCCAGCAGGGCGACGCCAAGGCGGCGCCGCCGACGCCCGTGTCGGTGCTGACGCTGCAGCCGCAGCGCGTGGCGCTGAGCGCCGAGCTGGCCGGCCGCACGGTGGCCACCCAGACGGCCGAGGTGCGGCCGCAGGTCACCGGCATCGTCAAGACGCGCGCCTTCACCGAAGGCAGCGACGTGAAGGCCGGCCAGCTGCTCTACCAGATCGACCCGGCCAGCTACCAGGCCGCGCTGGACAGTGCCAAGGCCGCCCTCGCCAAGGCCGAGGCCAACGCGACGACGGCCCGGCTCAAGGCCGGCCGCTATGACGAGCTGGCCGGCATCGACGCCGTCAGCAAGCAGCTGCGCGACGACGCCCGCGCGGCGCTGCAGCAGGCGCAGGCCGACGTGGCCGCCGCCACCGCCGCGGTGCGCACGGCGCAGATCGACCTGGACCGCACCCGCGTCAGCGCGCCCATCGCCGGCCGCATCGGCCGCTCGGCGGTCACGCCCGGTGCGTTGGTCACGGCCCACCAGACCACAGCGCTGGCCACGCTGCAGCAGCTGGACCCGATCTTTGTCGACGTCACGCAGACCAGCGCCGAGCTGCTGCGCCTGCAGCGCCAGCTGGCCGACGGCACGCTGCAGCGCGACGCCGCCGGGCAGGCGCGCGTGAAGCTGCTGCTGGAAGACGGCACCACCTATGCGCTGGACGGCCAGCTGCAGTTCTCCGAGCTGCAGGTGGACCCGGCCAGCGGCAGCGTCACGCTGCGCGCGAAGTTCCCCAACCCCAAGCGCCAGCTGCTGCCGGGCATGTACGTGCGCGCCCAGGTGCAGAGCGGCGTGCAGGCGCAGGGCCTGCTGGTGCCGCAGGCGGCGGTGTCGCGCGACGCCAAGGGCAATGCGACGGCCATGGTCGTCAAGGACGGCAAGGCCGAGCCCCGCGTGCTGCAGACCGGCGCGGTCGTCAACGGCCAGTGGCTGGTGACGGCGGGCCTGGCGGCGGGCGACCAGCTCATCGTCGACGGCCTGCAGCGCCTGCGCCCCGGGGCGCCGGTGCAGGCCCAGCCGGCCACCGCGCAGATCGCCGCGTCGGCGGCCCAGGCCCGCTGATCGAGGAGGCCTGACCATGTCCCGCTTCTTCATCGACCGCCCCATCTTTGCGTGGGTGCTGGCCATCGTCATCATGCTGGCCGGCGCGCTGTCCATCCGCACGCTGCCGGTCTCGCAATACCCCAGCATCGCGCCGCCCCAGGTCTCCATCAACGCGAGCTACCCCGGCGCGTCGGCCAAGACGCTGGAAGACACCGTCACCCAGGTCATCGAGCAGAAGCTCAAGGGCATCGACGGGCTGACGTACATGTCCTCCACGTCGGACTCGCAGGGCAACGCCAGCATCACGCTGACGTTCGCCGCCGGCACCAACCCCGACACCGCGCAGGTGCAAGTGCAGAACAAGCTGGCCGGCGCCACGCCGCTGCTGCCGCAGGAGGTGCAGCGCCAGGGCGTGCAGGTGGTGAAGTCCACGATCAACTTCCTGATGGTGGTGGGCTTCGTGTCGGAGGACGGCAAGCTGTCGCAGGTCGACCTGTCGGACTACGTCTCCACCAACGTGCTGGACCCGCTGAGCCGCGTGGAGGGCGTGGGCGAGGTGCAGCTGTTCGGCGCGCAGTACGCGATGCGCATCTGGCTGAACCCGCACCAGCTGAACCAGCACGGCTTGACGCCGGCCGACGTGTCCGCCGCCATCCAGGCGCAGAACGCGCAGGTCTCCGCCGGCCAGCTGGGCGCCGCCCCCGCCAACGTGGGCCAGCAGCTCAACGCCACCGTCACGGCGCAGAGCCGGCTGCAGACGCCCGAGCAGTTCCGCAACATCGTGCTGAAGACGGCCGCTGATGGCGCCACCGTGCACCTGCGTGACGTCGCCCGCGTGGAGCTGGGCGCGGAGAGCTACGCCACCGTGTCGCGCTACAACGGCAAGCCCGCCGCGGGCGTGGCCGTGAAGCTGGCCACCGGCGCCAACGCGCTGTCCACGGCCAAGGCGGTGGAGGCGGAACTCAAGCGCATGGAGGGCTTCATGCCCGCCGGCGTGAAGGCCGTCATCCCCTACGACAGCACGCCCTTCGTCGAGGTCTCCATCCACGAGGTGGTGAAGACGCTGATCGAGGCCGTCGTGCTGGTGTTCCTCGTCATGTACCTGTTCCTGCAGAACTTCCGCGCCACGCTGATCCCGACGATCGCGGTGCCGGTGGTGCTGCTGGGCACCTTCGGCGTCATGGCCGCGGCGGGTTTCTCCATCAACACGCTGACGATGTTCGGCCTGGTGCTGGCCATCGGCCTGCTGGTGGACGACGCCATCGTCGTGGTCGAGAACGTCGAGCGCGTGATGACCGAGGAAGGCCTGTCGCCCAAGGAGGCCACGCGCAAGTCCATGGGCCAGATCAGCGGCGCGCTGGTGGGCATCGCGCTGGTGCTGTCGGCCGTGTTCGTGCCGATGGCCTTCTTCGGCGGCTCCACCGGCGTCATCTACCGCCAGTTCTCCATCACCATCGTGTCGGCCATGGTGCTGTCGGTGCTCGTCGCGATGGTGCTGACGCCGGCGCTGTGCGCGACGCTGCTCAAGCCTGGCCACGGCGCCGCCACCCGCGGCTTCTTCGGCGCGTTCAACCGCCGCTTCGACGCGACGACCAACCGCTACGAGGGCGTCGTCGCCCGCATGATCCGCCGCTGGGGCCGCCACCTGGTGATCTACGGCCTGATCGTCGCCGGCATGGCGGTGCTGTTCCTGCGCCTGCCCACGTCCTTCCTGCCGGAAGAAGACCAGGGCATCCTGTTCTCGCAGATCCAGCTGCCCGCCGGCGCCACGCAGGCCCGCACGATGGACGTCGTGCAGCGCGTGGAGAACCACTTCCTGCAGAACGAGAAGGACAACGTCGACTCGGTGTTCGCCGTCACCGGCTTCAGCTTTGCCGGCCGCGGCGAGAACATGGCCATCGGCTTCGTGAAGCTCAAGGACTGGAGCCTGCGCAAGAGCGCCGCGCAGCAGGTGCAGGCCATCGCCGGCCGCGCGATGGGCGCGTTCATGCAGTTCCGCGATGCCTCCGTCTTCGCGTTCGCACCGCCCGCCGTGCTGGAGCTGGGCAACGCCAGCGGCTTCGACATCTACCTGCAGGACCAGGGCGGCGTGGGCCGCGAGGCGCTCGTCGCCGCGCGCAACCAGTTCCTCGGCATGTCCGCGAAGGACCCGACGCTGGTGGCCGTGCGCCCCAACGGCCTGGCCGACGCGCCGCAGCTGCGCCTGGACGTGGACACGGCCAAGGCCGGCGCGCTGGGCCTGTCGGTCGCCGACATCAACAGCCTGCTGTCCACCGCCTGGGGCGGTGCCTACGTGAACGACTTCATCGACCGCGGCCGTGTGAAGAAGGTCTACCTGCAGGCCGACGCCGCCTACCGCATGCAGCCCGACGACCTGAACAACTGGCGCGTGCGCAACGCGCAGGGCCAGATGGTGCCGTTCTCGGCCTTCGGCACGGCAAATTGGGAGCTGGGCTCGCCCCGCCTGGAGCGCTACAACGGCCTGCCCGCGCTGGAAGTGCTGGGCCAGCCGGCGCCCGGCAAGAGCTCGGGCGCGGCGATGAAGTCGGTGGAGGCCATCGTCGCCCAGCTGCCGCCCGGCGTGGGCGTGAGCTGGACGGGCCTGTCCTACCAGGAGCGCCTCACCGGCGACCAGGCGCCCATGCTGTACGCGCTGTCGCTGCTGGTCGTCTTCCTGTGCCTGGCCGCGCTGTACGAGAGCTGGAGCATCCCGTTCGCGGTGATGCTGGTGGTGCCGCTGGGCGTCATCGGCGCGCTGCTGGCCGCAACGCTCCGTGGCCTGTCCAACGACGTGTACTTCCAGGTCGGCCTGCTGACCACCATCGGCCTGTCGGCCAAGAACGCAATCCTCATCGTCGAGTTCGCCAAGGAGCAGATGGAGGCCGGCAAGGATGCCGTGGCCGCCACGCTGGAGGCCGTGCGCCTGCGGCTGCGCCCCATCCTGATGACGTCGCTGGCGTTCGCCCTGGGCGTGCTGCCGCTGGCCATTGCCACCGGCGCCGGCTCGGGCAGCCAGAACGCCATCGGCACCGGCGTGCTGGGCGGCATGTTGAGTGCGACGGTGCTGGGCCTGTTCTTCGTGCCCGTGTTCTTCATCGCCGTCCAACGCTGGTTCCCGAAGAAGACTTCCCCGGCGCCCGCCCCGCAGGCGGCGCCCCAAGCCCTGGAGGGCGTGTGACATGACCAAGTTCCTGACCATCCTCGCCGCGAGCCTCGCGCTGGCCGGCTGCGCCAGCATGGCGCCCACCTACGAGCGCCCCGCCGCCCCGGTGCCCGCGCAATGGCCGGTGGCGCCCGGCGCCGGCGCCACCCAGGCCGCCGACATCGGCTGGCGTGAGTTCTTCACCGACACGAGGCTGCAAGGCCTCATCGACCAGGCGCTGGCGAACAACCGCGACCTGCGCGTGGCGGTGCTGAACGTGCAGCGCGCCCAGGCCCAGTACGGCGTGCAGCAGGCCGACCGGCTGCCCACCGTCAACGCCGCCGCTGCTCAATCGGCCACGCGCTCGCCCGGCGGTAGCATCAGCCGCCAGTACAGCGCCACGCTGGGCGTCAGCGCCTGGGAGCTGGACCTGTTCGGCCGCGTGAAGAGCCTGAGCGACGCGGCGCTGCAGCAGTACCTCGCAACGGACGACGCCCGCCGCAGCGCGCAGGTCAGCCTCGTCGCCGAGGTGGCCGGCGCCTACCTGACGCTGGCCGCCGACCAGGAGCGCCTGCGGCTGGCCGAGCAGACGCTGCTGGCCCGCCAGGACGGGCTGCGCCTCACGCAGCGGCTGCAGGCGGCCGGCGTGGCCTCCACGCTGGACCTGCGCCAGGCCGAGATCGCCGCCGAGACGGCACAGACCGACCTGGCCGGCCTGACCACGCAGGTCGCGCAGGACCGCAACGCGCTGACCCTGCTGGTGGGCCAGCCGCTGGTGCCCGAGCAGCTGCCCATGGCCGGCACCGACGCCGCCGTCACGCAGACCGCCGAGCTGGCCGCCGGCCTGCCCAGCGACGTGTTGCTGGCCCGGCCCGACGTGCAGCAGGCCGAGCGCACGCTGCAGGCGGCCAACGCCAACATCGGCGCGGCGCGGGCCGCGTTCTTCCCACGCATCAGCCTCACGGCCAGCGCCGGCACGGCCAGCAACGCGCTGGACGGCCTGTTCCGCTCGGGTTCGGGCCTGTGGACCTTCATGCCGCAGGTGTCGCTGCCGATCTTCGACGCCGGCCGCAACCGGGCCAACCTGACCATCGCCCAGGTGGACCGCGACATTGCCGTGGCGCAGTACGAGAAGGCCATCCAGGCCGCCTTCCGCGACGTGGCCGACGCGCTGGCCCAGCGCGCCACCATAGTCCAGCAGGTCGCGTCGCAACAGCGGCTGGTGGCGCAGACGCAGGACGCCCTCCGCCTGGCCGAGGCGCGCTTCGCGAAGGGCGTGGACGACCGCCTGGCCACACTGGACGCGCAGCGCTCGCTGTACGCGGCCGAGCAGGGGCTCATCAACGCCCGGCTGGCGCAACAGGTCAACCGCGTGACGCTGTACAAGGCGCTGGGCGGCGGCCAGGGCGCGGCCGCGGCGGCGCCACAATCCGCGTCGTGACTGCCGCCAACACCCCCTCCGACCGCACGCTGGCCCGCCGCCAGCAGGTGCTGGACGCCGCCGCCGACTGCTTCCGCCGCCGCGGCTTCCATGCGGCCAGCATGGCCGAGATCGCCAAGACGGCGGGCATGAGCCCGGGCCACATCTACAACCTGTTCGAGAACAAGGACGACATCATCGCGGCCATCGTCGAGCGCGACTGCCAGGACATCCTCGTCCGCATCGACGAGTTCCGGCAGGCCGGCGACCTGCTGGAGCAGATGCTGGCCGGCACCGAGGAAGCCATCGACGAGCACAGCCAGGTGGCCGAGGCCGCGCTGCAGCTGGAGGTGCTGGCCGAAGCCAGCCGCAACCCCAGGCTCGCGGCCGTCGTGCAGCAGAGCCAGGCGCTCGTGAACGAGAAAGCCCAGGAACTGATCCGGCAAAGCCTGGGCGACCACGCCGAGGCCTTGCCTGCCGAGGAGATCCAGGGCCGCGCGCTGATGCTGGGCGCGCTGTTCAACGGGCTGACCGCACTGGGCGTGCGTGACCCGGCAATGTCGCAGCGCGTGCCGGCCATGGCGCCCGTCAAGCGGCGCGTGCTGCAGGTGCTGCTGGCACCGTAGCGGAGACAATGCGGGGCATGAGCACGACGCCCCGCCCTCCTCAGCAATACGAAGACTTCATGCGCCATGTGTTCGAGCATGGCGTGCACAAGAGCGACCGCACCGGCACCGGCACGCGCAGCGTGTTCGGCCACCAGATGCGCTTCGACCTCGCCGCCGGCTTCCCGCTGGTCACGACGAAGAAGGTGCACCTGAAGTCCATCATCCTGGAGCTGCTGTGGTTCCTGCGCGGCGACAGCAACGTCAAGTGGCTGCAGGAGCGCGGCGTGACGATCTGGAACGAGTGGGCGCGCGAGGACGGCGACCTCGGCCCGGTCTACGGCGTGCAGTGGCGCAACTGGCCCACGCCCGACGGCGGCCATATCGACCAGATCGCCGACGTCGTGAAGACGCTCAAGTCCAACCCGGACTCGCGTCGCATCATCGTCAGCGCGTGGAACGTGGCCGACCTGTCCAAGATGGCCTTGATGCCCTGCCACGCGTTCTTCCAGTTCTATGTAGCCGACGGCAAGCTCAGCTGCCAGCTGTACCAGCGCTCGGCGGACATCTTCCTGGGAGTTCCGTTCAACATCGCCAGCTACGCGCTGCTGACGATGATGCTGGGCCAGCAGTGCGACCTGGCCCTCGGCGACTTCATCTGGACCGGCGGCGACTGCCACATCTACGACAACCACGTGGAGCAGGTGCAGACCCAGCTCGCCCGCGAGCCCCGCGCCTACCCGACCATGACGATCAAGCGCCGCCCGGCGTCGATCTTCGACTACGAGTTCGAGGACTTCGAGCTCAGCGGCTACGACCCGCATCCGGCCATCAAGGCCCCCGTCGCCGTATGAGCACGATCACGCTGGTTGCCGCCGTGGCCAAGGACGGCGCCATCGGCCGCGACAACGCGCTGCTGTGGCACCTGCCCGAGGACCTGGCGCGCTTCAAGGCGCTGACGTGGGCCAAGCCCGTCGTCATGGGCCGCAAGACCTGGGACTCCCTGCCGGCGAAGTTCCGCCCGCTGCCCGGCCGGCGCAACCTCGTCGTCAGCCGCAGCGCGGCCGCCCTGCCCGGCGCCGAGGTCTTCGCCAGCCTGGACGCGGCGCTGGCCGCCTGCGCCGAGCCCGAGGTCTGCGTCATCGGCGGCGGCGAGATCTACGCGCTGGCGCTGCCGCTCGCGGCCAAGCTCGCGCTGACCGAGGTGGACGCCGCCTTCCCCGACGCGGACCGGCATTTCCCCGCCTGGCCGCGCGATCAATTCACCGAAGCCGCCCGCGAGACGCGCACCAGCGCCGCGGGTGTGCACTTCGATTTCGTCGACTACCTTCGCAAAGAGAACTGAGATGTCTTCAGGCGGTTTTCACGTCCACGGCCCGCACGACCACGAACTGGAACATGCGGCCCAGCATGAACCCAAGGGCCTCGCCGGCCAGCTGGCCGTCATCACGGCCATCCTCGCCACCGTCGGCGCGTTCTTCTCGTACATGGGCGGCGCCACGCAGGCCAACGCCGCGCTCTACAAGAACGACGCCGCGATCCGCAAGACCGAGGCGGCCAACAAGTGGAACTACTTCCAGGCCAAGAGCAGCAAGCAGAACCTCGCCGAGCTGGCACTGGACCTGACGCCCAGCGAGGAGCAGCGGGCCAAGTACCGCGACAAGATCGCGCGCTACGAGAAGGAGAAGAACGACATCAAGGTCGAGGCCGAGAAGCTCGAGCACGAGTCGCGCGAGTTCGACGAGAAGAGCGGCGAGCAGATGCACATGCATCACCGCTGGGCCCAGGCCACGACGGCGCTGCAGATTTCCATCGCGCTGGCCGCCATCACGCTGCTGACCAAGCAGCGCTGGATGGAAGTGGCGACGCTGGCCGTCGGCGCCGTGGGCGTGGCGCTGGGCGGCGCGGCCTGGCTGCACTACTGAGCGGCGAAGCGACCAAAGAAAAACCCCCTCGCCGCAAGGCTGAGGGGGTTTGTTCTGGTGGGCGGTGCAGGGTTCGAACCTGCGACCCCTGCCGTGTGAAGGCAGTGCTCTACCGCTGAGCTAACCGCCCTTGAAAACGCATCGGCTTCCGGGAAGCCCACGATTATGCCATGGTTTGCGCGGGTTCGAGCGTTCGCCATTTGCAGGCGCCGCCCGCGGCCTTGTCCAGGTCCAGCAGCATCTTGGCGTGCGCTTCGGCCTCGGCGGCGTCGGCCAGCAGCACGGGCAGCTCGAAGCGGCTCAGGTCCACCGCCTCGACCAGCGCATCCGCATCGCCGCCGCCGGACGAATCGCCGTGGTCGTCCATCAGCAGCGCGTCCTGGCCGCGCGTCAGGCGGATGTAGACGTCGGCCAGCAGCTCCGCGTCCAGCAGCGCGCCGTGCAGCACGCGCTTGGTGTTGTCCACCTCCAGGCGGCGGCACAGCGCGTCCAGCGAGTTGGCCTTGCCGGGGAACAGGTCGCGCGCCATCAGCAGCGTGTCGCGCACGCCGGCGACGTGGTCGGTCAGCACGCCGCGCTTGAGCCGCTTCAGCTCGGCATTGACGAAGCCGATGTCGAACGGCGCGTTGTGGATGACCAGCTCCGCACCGGCCAGGAAGGCCAGCAACTGGTCGACGATCTCGGCGAACTTGGGCTTGTCGGACAGGAACTGCTCGGTCAGCCCGTGCACGCGCAGCGCGTCCTCGTGGCTGGCACGCTCGGGGTTGATGTAGAGGTGCAGGTTGTTGCCGGTCAGCTGCCGGTTGACCATCTCCACGCAGCCGATCTCGATGATGCGGTCGCCCCGTTCGGCCTCCAGGCCGGTGGTTTCCGTGTCGAAGAAGATCTGCCTCATGCGGGCCTCTGGTTGCGCCGGGTCGCCCACACGAAGATGGCGATGCCGACGAGGATCATCGGCAGGCTCAGCCACTGCCCCTGGCTCCAGCCCAGCGCGCGGTAGCCGAGGAAGTCGTCGGGCTCGCGGAAGTATTCGGCCGCAAAACGCAGCGCGCCGTAGCCCATCATGAAGACGCCGGAGATCTGCCCCGTCGCCCGCGGCTTGCGCGCGTACAGCCACAGGATGACGAACAGCAGCAGCCCTTCGCCGGCCGCCTGGTAAAGCTGCGACGGATGGCGGGCGAGGCCGCCGTCATTGGCCTGCGGGAAGATCATGGCCCACGGCAGGTCGGCCGGCGCCTGGCGGCCCCACAGCTCGCCGTTGATGAAGTTGCCCAGCCGCACGGCCATGATGCCGGTGGGCACGCAGGGCGCGATCAGGTCCGACACCTCGAAGAAGCTGCGGCCGCGGCGGCGGCCGAAGATCCACAGCGCGAACAGCACACCCAGCAGCCCGCCGTGGAAGGACATGCCGCCCTTCCAGACCTCCAGCACCTCGGCGAGGTGGTGGATGTAGTAGTCGGGCTTGTAGAAGAAGCAGTAGCCCAGCCGCCCGCCCAGCACGACGCCCAGCACGCCGTAGAACAGCACGTCGTCGACGTCCTGGCGCGTCCAGCCGACGGCGGCATGCTGTGGCAGCCGCACGCGCTTGCCCGCCAGCCACAGGAACAGGCCGAAGGCGATCAGGTAGGTGATGCCGTACCAGTGCACGGCCAGCGGGCCGAGACGGAGGGCGATGGGGTCGAACTGGGGATGAACCAGCATGAGCTCGGCACGAAGAGAAAGCGGCCGGCATCATAGCCAGCCGCTCCGGGCCGCCCGCTCAGGCCAGCTCGGCCAGACGTTTCTTCGCGTCCTCGACGACGCGCGGGCTGGAGCGCTTGTTCTGCAGCACGCGCTCCAGCGCGGCACGCGCGGCGGCCTTGTCGCCCTTGGCCTGCAGCGCCTGGCCGGTGCGGTAGTCCAGCGGGTAGCGGTCGGCGCCTTCCAGCGTGCGGCAGCGCTCCAGCAGGCGCAGCGCCTCGTCGGGCTGGTGGCCGTCCAGCGCCACGCGGGCCAGGCCGTAGGGGCCGGCAGCATGCTGCGGGTGCTCGCGCTGCACCCGCTCGAAGACGCTGCGCGCCTGAGGCAGCGACTTCTGCTCGATGAACTCGGCCCCCAGCCGCATCCAGCCATTGCGCAGCTCGCGCTGCAGCGTGCGGTCGTCACCCGGCTTGACGGCCTGCAGCTCGCGCTCGGCGCCGGCCCAGTCCTTGTCCTGCGCAGCAACGAGGAAGCGCAGCAGCCGGGCCTGCTCGGGCTGGCGGGCCTGCACCTCGCTGGCCAGCTCGCGCGCCTTGGCCTCGCTGCCGCCGGCAAAGCCGGGCGCGATCAGATAGAACTGCGCCAGCGCGCTGCGCGCCTCGTAGAGCTGCGGGTCCAGCTGCACGGCCTTGACGAACTGGTCCTTGGTCTTGCTGGCCAGCCCCGGCATCTTGAAGACGCTGGCGCTCATGGCCTGCTGGCCGTAGACACGGCCCAGCGCATAGCTGCAGGCGGCCTGCGGACGCTTGTCGGCGCAGGCCTGCAGCGGCGCGACGGCGGCCTCCAGCCGCGCGGCGTCGTTGTCGTCCACGGCCACCAGGGCCAGCGCGACGGCGGCCTGGTCATCGTCCGGGCGGGCCTTCATCTGCGCCTGGGCGGCGCGGGACAGCTCGGCGGTGCGGCCGGCATCCAGCCAGGCCTGCCACTGCGGGTCCTGGAGCAGATCGGCCTGGGCGACGCCCGCCAGCAGGGCCAGCGCGAGGGGAAGCAATCGGGGGGACATCGGGTTCTCCGCAAAGGGGGCACGGGCTCAACGCGCCGGCAGCGCACGCGGATGCCGGGGTTTGCCCGCCGTGACTTCAGGCACGGCGCGCTGGCTAGCGCTTCTTCTTGGCCCCCGGCCGGAACTGCCCCAGCGCCTCCATCTGCTGCTCGCGCCTTGCCGCCTTCTTCGCGTCCAGGGCGTCCATCGCCTTCTTCTGCGTGAGGCCCGTCGAGTCCGAGAACCACCACCACAGCACCGCCAGCGGGAACGGCGACAGCACGATGGCCCAGGCCCAGAACTCGTCCTTGTGGAACTGTGCAAATCCACCCAGCTTGAGCACGATCAAGAGCACACCGATCAACACGAACGCCATGCGGCATCTCCTTCAGGTATCTTTCGCAGTCACTGTAGTCCAACGTCACCGAAAGGTTTTCATGAAAGCCCTGCTTCTCGGCCTCGCCCTGATCGCCCCCGCCGCCGCCTTCGCCAACCAGGAACTGGCGCAGAAGAAGAACTGCATGGCCTGCCATGCGCTGGACAAGAAGCTGGTGGGCCCGTCGTACAAGGACGTGGCCGCCAAGTACGCCAAGGAAAAAGACGCCTACAAGAAGCTCGCCGAGAAGATCCAGAAGGGCGGCTCGGGCGTCTGGGGCCCCATGCCCATGCCGGCCAACGCCGTCACGCCGGCCGAAGCCGAGACGCTGGCCAAGTGGGTATTGACGATCAAGTAAGGCCACCCGCCCTGTTCGACGACAGGCCCTGCGGGGCCTGTTTTCGTTGGCGCGGCATGAGCCGAAGGGCACCCCGGACACACGCAGGCGCTTCATGGGCGATTCACGGCCGGTTTGAAGAATGGTGGCGCAGGCCGTTCTGCGCCATCTCTTCTTCGACACCATGACCCCATTCCCCCTCCGCGCCCCCGTGGCGGCCGCCGCTGCCGCCCTGCTCGCTGCCAGCGCTGCCCATGCCGCCTCGGCCACGCTGGAAGGCTGGGCGCTGATGCCCGCCAACACGTTTGCCGAAGGCCCCACGTCCGGCCAGTTCGCCAGCAGCGCCGGGGGCAACACGCTGCCGCTGCTGAACAAGCAGTCGGTGCAGGGCTTCTCCGCCGTGCTGGCCGGCCCGACCGCCGGCACCTACTACTTCATGCCCGACAACGGCTTCGGCACGAAGGAGAACTCGGCCGACGCGCTGCTGCGCCTGTACGCCGTGACGCCCAACTTCAAGACCGCCACGGGCGGCACCGGCACGGTCTCGGCCGCCAACTACAACACCGGCTCGGCCATGGGCGGCTTCAACTCGGGGAGCTACATCACGCTGTCCGACCCGAACAACCTGCTGTCGCTGAAGATCCAGGCCGATTACAAGCGCTACTACAACAGCGCCGCCAACCCGCTGGTGGACAGCAGCATCCGCAACGACCGCCTGCTGACCGGCGCCGACCTGGACATCGAGTCCGTGCGCAAGGACAAGAACGGCAACCTGTGGTTCGGTGACGAGTTCGGCCCCTACCTGGTCAAGACCAACGCCAAGGGCGAGGTGTTGCGCCGCGAGATCGGCATGACGGGCGTGCTGTCGCCGCAGAACGAGGCCGTGGCCAACGGCAGCGCGCTGGCCACGCTGGGCCGCTCCAGCGGCTTCGAGGGCATGGCCATCAACCCGAACGGCGACCGCCTCTACACGCTGCTGGAAGGCACCGTCGCCGGCGACCCGGCCAAGACGCTGCGCATCAACGCCTTCGACGTGACCACCGAGGCCTACACGGGCCAGCAGTGGACCTACAAGCTCGACAGCGCCGGCACCAACATCGGCGACATGACAGCCATCAACGACCACGAGTTCCTCATCATCGAGCGCAACGGCGCCACGGCCACCAGCGGCACGCCATTCAAGAAGATCTTCCAGATCGACCTGAACAACGTCGACGCCAGCGGCAACGTCATCAAGACCGAAGTGGTCGACCTGATGAACATCGCCGACCCGCACGACCTCAACGGCGACGGCAGCAACGCGTTCACGTTCCCGTTCACGACCATCGAGAGCGTGCTGATCCTGGACGCGCACACGCTGCTGGTGGCCAACGACAACAACTACCCCGGCGTCGGCGGCCGTGACCTGGGCTCGGACAACACCGAGTTCCTGAAGATCCACCTGAACCAGGCGCTCAACGTGGCGGCCGTGCCGGAGCCGAGCACCTATGCGCTGATGCTGGGCGGCATGGGCCTCGTGGGCTTCATCGCCCGCCGTCGCCAGCGCGGCTGAGTCGCGCAGGCAAGAAAAAAGGCCGCTCTCGGGCGGCCTTTTTGCTGGGCGATGCGGATCAGTAAGCCTGGCCCAGCTGTTCGAGGATCGCGGGATTTTCCAGCGTGGAGGTGTCCTGCGTGACCGACTCGCCCTTGGCCACCGAGCGCAGCAGGCGGCGCATGATCTTGCCGGAGCGCGTCTTGGGCAGGTTGTCGCCGAAGCGGATGTCCTTGGGCTTGGCGATCGGACCGATTTCCTTGGCCACGTGGTCGCGCAGCTGCTTGGCGATGGCCTTGGCCTCGTCGCCGCTGGGGCGCGGGCGCTTGAGCACGACGAAGGCACAGATGGCCTCGCCGGTCGTGTCATCCGGACGGCCCACGACGGCGGCCTCCGCCACCAGCTCGGTGCAGCTGACCAGCGCCGATTCGATCTCCATCGTGCCCATGCGGTGGCCCGACACGTTCAGCACGTCGTCGATGCGGCCGGTGATGGTGAAGTAACCGGTCTTCTCGTCGCGGATGGCACCGTCGCCGGCCAGGTAGTACTTGCCCTTGAAGTCGTCAGGGTAGTAGCTCTTCTTGAAGCGCTCCG
>JAYSCT010000121.1:0-14262 GCA_041914785.1 Roseateles sp. | reverse complement strand
GCGCCTGCGCAGACCCTCTCCCGCAGGGTTGTCATTCAATAGCCCGCGCGCGGCGTTGCGACGCCTCGCTGGGGGCCACCCCAGCTTCGACCCCGCGCCTTGCTCGCGGGCTTTTGAATGGCAACGCATCCGACCTCCGAGCCCTCAAGAGGCCCCCAGGGCAGCCAGGCGCTCGGCGGCCGGCGGGTGGGAGTAGTAGAAGCGGGCGTAGACGGGGTCTGGCGTCAGCGTGCCGGCGTTGTCCTCGTGCAGCTTGAGCAGCGCGGAGGACAGGTCGGCACCACTGGCCTGCGCGCGGGCGTAGGCATCGGCCTGGAACTCGTCGCGGCGCGAGAAGTGGCTGGCCAGCGGCGTCACGAAGAAGCCGAACACCGGGCCGGCGAGCATGAACAGCAGCAGCGCCAGCGCGTCGTTGGGCGCGCTCAAGGAGGGCTGCACGCCCAGCCCCAGGTAGAAGGCCGGTTGCTGTGCCAGCCAGCCCAGCAGCGCGAAGCCGGCCAGGCTCATCGCGAACGCCAGCGCGATGCGCTTGGTGATATGCCGGTGCTTGAAGTGGCCCAGTTCGTGTGCGAGCACGGCCTCCACCTCGCCGCCGTTGAGTTTGGCCAGCAGCGTGTCGAAGAACACCACGCGCTTGGCCGGGCCAAAGCCGCTGAAGTAGGCGTTGCCGTGCGCCGAGCGCAGGCTGCCGTCCATGACGAACAAGCCCTTGGATGCGAAGCCGCACTTGGCCATCAGCCGCTCGACGCGTTCCTTCAGCGCCTCGTCGGCCAGCGGTTCGAACTTGTTGAACAGCGGCGCGATGACGTAGGGAAAGATCACCATCACCAGCAGCTGGAAGCCAATCCACGCGCCCCAGGCCCACAGCCACCAGCGCGGGCCCATCGCGCCCATCAGCCAGACGATGAGCGCCACGATGGGCAGGCCCAGCACCAGCGCCAGCCCCACGCCCTTGAGCAGATCGGTGACGTACAGCCGCAGCGTCATGCGGTTGAAGCCGAAGGCCTGCTCGATGCGGAAGGTGGACCACAGCTCCCACGGCAGGTCCAGCAGCGAGCTCAGCAGCGCGAACGCGGCGATCAGCCCCAGCTGGTAGCCCATGGGCTGCCAATCGGCGGGCAGCGCGCGGCTGGCGTCCAGCACCCAGCCGTTCAGCGCGTCCAGCCCGCCCAGCAGCGTCCAGCCCAGCAGCAGCACCGCGTTGAAGGCCAGCGACAGCAGGCCGAAGCGGGCGCGGGCGACGGTGTAGTCGGCGGCTTTCTGGTGCGCCGACAGCGTGACGCTGCCCGCAAACGCCGCCGGCACCTGGCCGCGGTGCGCCGCCACATGGCGGACCTGGCGCGACGACAGCCAGAACTTGACGAGCGTGGAGGCCGCGAGCGCGAGCGCGAACGCGGCGGACAACATCAGGGGAGACATGGGCAAATTTTAGGCTGCGAGAATTCCGCGACTTTTGAAAGCCACGCCATGTCCGACACCCTCACCCCCAGCGACAACAACCTGATCTGGATCGACCTCGAAATGACGGGTCTGTACCCGGACACCGACCGCATCATCGAGATCGCCGTCGTCGTCACCGACGCCAACCTCGACAAGCGCGTCGAAGGCCCGGTCTTCGCCGTGCACCAGTCCGACGAGACGCTGGACAAGATGGACGCCTGGAACAAGGGCACGCACGGCAGGAGCGGCCTCATCGACCGCGTGAAGGCCTCCACCGTCTCCGAGGCCGAGGCCGCCACGCAGACCATCGCCTTCCTGAAGCAGTACGTCGGCAAGGGCAAGAGCCCCATGTGCGGCAACAGCATCTGCCAGGACCGCCGCTTCCTGGCCAACTACATGCCCGAGCTTGAGAGCTTCTTCCACTACCGCAACCTGGACGTGTCGACGCTGAAGGAGCTGGCCAAGCGCTGGAAGCCGTCGGCGCTGGAAGGCTTCAAGAAGGCGCAGGCGCACACGGCGCTGGCGGACATCCACGAGTCCATCGAGGAGCTGGCGCACTACCGCACGACGTTCCTGAACCTGGCCTGATCGGCCCGCAGGACGCTTGCTCCACGCCGCCTTCGACTTCCCCCGCCACCCGCTGGCCCG
This sequence comes from Roseateles sp., assembly GCA_041914785.1. Classification (GTDB taxonomy): domain Bacteria; phylum Pseudomonadota; class Gammaproteobacteria; order Burkholderiales; family Burkholderiaceae_C; genus Pelomonas. The sequence goes on along the minus strand of JAYSCT010000121.1, from coordinate 12,174 downwards.
CGAGGACGGCGAGCGGCTGCGTGGCGGCTGGTCGACGCCGCCCGCACGTTGGCTGCGGGCGACGCGGCTGGACGAGGTTCGTGCCGTCATCGCGCAAGCCGAGGCCGCGGCGCGGGCGGGCGCCTGGGTGCTGGGCGGCCTGCGCTACGAGGCGGCGGCAGCCTTCGACACCGCGCTGGCGACGCATGCCGCCGCCGCGCCGCTGGCCGAGTTCGCCGTCTACGACACGGCACCCGAGCCCTGGCCCGACGGCGAGCGCGCCTGGACCGGCCTGCTGGGCTGGTCCGACCGAGAGCCCGACGCGACGGCGGCCATCGAGCGCATCCGCGACTACATCCGCGCCGGCGACTGCTACCAGGTCAACCTGACGACGCGGCTGCGCGCCGCGGCTCCCGACCTGGACCCGGCGCAGCTGTTCCTCGCGCTGCATGCCAGCCAGCCGGGCGGCTTCAGCCTGTTCCTGCGCGACGCGGGCGCGGCCAGCGTGTCGCCCGAGTTGTTCTTCGACTGGCGCCCCGTGCCTGGCGCCAAGGCCAGTTGGCTGCTGGCGGCCCAGCCCATGAAGGGCACCGCACCGCGCGGCCGCGACCGCGTCGACGACGAGGCCGCGCAGGCGCACCTGCGCACCAGCGAGAAGGAGCGGGCCGAGAACCTGATGATCGTGGACCTGCTGCGCAACGACCTCAGTCGCGTCGCGCAGCTGGGCACGGTGCGCGTGCCGCGGCTGTTCGAGCTGCATGCGCTGCCCACGGTCTGGCAGATGACGTCCACCGTCACGGCGGTCAGCCGCGCCGGGCTGACGCTGGCGGATGCGTTCGCGGCGCTGTTCCCGTGCGGCTCCGTCACCGGCGCGCCCAAGGTGCGGGCGATGCAGGTCATCCGCGAGCTGGAGGCCACGCCGCGCGGCTGGTACTGCGGCGCACTCGGCCTGATCCAGCCCGGTGGCGTGGCGACGTTCAACGTGCCCATCCGCACCGTCGAGTTCCGCGACGGCGCGCTGACCTGCGGCCTGGGCAGCGCCATCACGCTGGACAGCGAGCCGGCCGCCGAGATCGCCGAGTGGCGCGCCAAGTCGCGCTTCCTGGCCCGCGCCGAGGCGCCCGTGGAGGCGCTGGAGACGCTGCGGCTGGAGAACGGCGTGGCCCTGCGTGGTGACGCCCACCTGGCCCGCATGCAGCGCACGGCGCGTCACTTCGGCCTGCGTTTCTCGCTGGCCGAGGCGCGTGCCTACCTGAAGGCCGTGGCCGACGCGCAGCCCGAAGGCAGCTGGCGCTTGCGCCTGACCTGCGACGCCGACGGCCGCCTGCAGCACACGCAGTTCGCCTTCACGCCCACGCCCGAGCCGGTGCGCCTGGCGCTGGCCGGCCGGCCCATGCCCACGCGGGGCCCGCGCGCCGAATACCTGGCCCACAAGACGACGCGCCGCGAGCTGTACGCAACGACCAAGCCCGCCGACGCTTTCGACGTCATCCTGTGGAACGAAGCCGGCGAGCTGACCGAGTGCAGCTTCGGCAACCTCGCCGTGCAGTTGGACGGCCAGTGGCTGACGCCACCGCTGGACAGCGGCCTGCTGCCCGGCGTGCTGCGCGCCGAGCTGCTGGCGCAGGGGCGCGTACGCGAGGCGCGCCTGACACGCGACGACCTGGCCCGCGCTGAGGGCCTGGCCTTCTTCAACAGCCTGCGGGGTTGGCTGCCAGCGATTTGGTGAAAACCCTGGGTCGTGCTACAGTCGCTGCTTCGCCTGGGGCCAACCCAGGTGTTCCACGTCTCCTCTGACCTCGTTCGATCACTCGTATCGGACTCCGAACACGGATCGGTCGGCGGCGATGAAGCCGTCGCTTTGACTGACTGTTCCCCGCGCCGCACCCGGGCTGCTGTAACTAGCCCGAGCCGCACGACGCGAGCTGATCTATCTCCCAGCGACTTGATGATGTTCCGAAGAGCCTGACGCTCCTCGGCGCTGCGCGTTTGCCCGCGCGGCGTGACTCTGAACGAAAGAACGAACGATGAGTTTCGAGACCCTGGGCCTGAGCCCCGCCGTGCTGCAAGCCGTCAAGGATGCCGGCTACGAGAACGCCACCGACGTGCAGGCGCAAGCCATCCCGGCGGCAATAGCGAACAAGGACCTGATGGTCTCGTCGCGCACCGGCTCGGGCAAGACCGCCGCCTTCATCCTGCCGGCGCTGGAAAAGATCCTCGCCGCCCGCGGCGACAACACCAAGCGCCGTGAGAAGGGCGTCATCTACGGCCCCAAGATCCTGGTGCTGGCCCCGACGCGTGAGCTGGCCATGCAGGTCAGCAAGGCCGCGCAGACCTACGGCCGCTTCATCCCGGGCCTGAAGGTCGCGACGGTGCTGGGCGGCATGCCTTATCCGCTGCAGATCCGCCAGCTGACCGGTCCGCTGGACATCCTCATTGCCACGCCGGGTCGCCTGATCGACCACATCAACTCGGGCAAGTGCGTGCTGAGCAATGTCGAGATGCTGGTGCTGGACGAAGCCGACCGCATGCTGGACATGGGCTTCATCGACGACATCAACATGATCGCCGGCAACACGCCCGCCGAGCGCCAGACCGTGATGTTCAGCGCCACCTTCGCCGGCCACGTCGGCCGACTGGCTCAGCAGCTGCTGAAGGAGCCGGTGCGCATCGAGGTGGCCAGCCACACCGACACGCACGAGAACATCGAGCAGCGCCTGCACTGGGCCGACAACCCCCACCACAAGGACCAGCTGCTGGAGTCCATCCTGGCCGCGCCGGAGCTGGACCAGGCCGTCGTGTTCACCAGCACGCAGCGCGACGCCGACTGGCTGGCCGAGCGCCTGGCCGAGATCGGCCATGCCGTGGCGCCGCTGCACGGCGCCATGCCGCAAGGCAAGCGCAACCGCGTGCTGATGGGCCTGCGCCGCGGTGACCTGAAGGTGCTGGTGGCCACCGACGTGGCCGCCCGCGGCATCGACGTGCCCACCATCAGCCACGTCATCAACTACGGCCTGCCGATGAAGGCCGAGGACTACGTCCACCGCATCGGCCGCACCGGCCGCGCCGGTCGCCAGGGCCTGGCGATCACGCTGGGCCTGCGCGAGGACGTGTCGATGATCCGCCGCATCCAGCAGTTCACGACGCAGACCATTCCCGTGCAGCAGATCGCCGGCCTGGAGCCCAAGACGCAGGAGCCGCGCATCTTCCCGCCGCGCCCGGCTGGCAGCTTTGACGACCGTGGCCCGCGTGGCGGCTTTGGTGGCCGTCCGGGCTTTGGCAACAAGAGCTTCCGTCGCGAAGGCCAGGGCTTCGGCGGTGGCCGCCCCCCGCATGGCGGCGGCCGGCCGTTCGAGCAGGACCGTGGCTTTGCGCCGCGCCAGGACGGCTTCCAGCCGCGTGGCGACGAGCGGGGCTTCGCGCCGCGCGAGGACCGTGGCTTCGCGCCGCGTGGCGAAGGCCGTGGCTTCCCGCCGCGCCAGGACAACCGCGGCTTCCAGCCGCGTGAGGACCGCGGTTTCGCGCCGCGTGAAGAGCGCGGCTTCCAGCCCCGCGAGGACCGTGGCTTCCAGCCGCGCGGCGATCGTCCGTTCAACGCCGGCGGCAAGCCGTCGTTCGGTGGTGACCGTCCGGCCTGCGGCGGCGCGCGCCGCGGCCGGGGCGGCCCGCGCACGGGGGGGTCCGGCGGCGGTCCGTGGCTGGGGCGCGGGCCGCGGACCGCGATGACTCCCGTCGACCTCGACGCCGTACTGGCGCTGCAACAGCGCTGCTACGGCGTCGACTTCTTGGAGCGTCGCGAGGCCTTCGCCGCCAAGCTGGCCGTGACCGACGGCCTGGCGTGCTGCTGGATCGCCCGTCGGGATGACGGCGAGGCGCTGGCCTACGCGGTCAGCCTGCCGGTCTGCGAAGACACGCTGCCGGCGCTGGATGCGCCGCGCTGCGAGCGTCCCGAACAACCCACGCTGCTGTACCTGCACGACATGGCCGTGGCGCCCGAGGCGCGCTCGCTGGGGCTGGCGTCACGCCTGCTGGCGCGGCTGAAGGAGCGGGCGCTGGCGTTGAACCTGCCGCAGATGGGCCTGGTGGCCGTGCAGGGCTCGGTGCCGTACTGGCAGCGCCAGGGCTTTGCCGAGCCGGCCGCGCTGGCGCCGGCGCTGCGGGCCAAGCTGGCCAGCTTCGGCGCCGACGCGCGGTTCCTGCTTCAGTCCTTCAGGTAGGGCTTGAGCCAGCGCATCTGCGGCTTGTCCTTGCCGCCTTCGGGCTCCAGCGACAGGAAATAGTCGCCCCAGGTCGGGCCGCCGGCCCACCACAGCCAGCCGGTCCAGACGTCGGCGTTGTCCTGCAGATGCTTCAGCGCGCCGGCCACGGCCTGCTCGCAGACGGCGTTAGCGCCGCCGCCCAATTCGCCCAGCAGCGCACGGCGCTTGTTGGCCTTGAGCCAGGCCGTGAAGCGCTGCAGCCGCTCGACGCCGATGGTGGGGCTGACGCATTCGGCGTTGGTGCCCGACCCGTCCTTGTCGAAGTACTGGTGCACCTCGAACACCATGTGGTCGAGCGGGTCCTTCACGTGGCCCATGACGTCGGCGTTGGGCGTGCCGTACCACTTGCTTTCGAACCAGCTCCAGGCGCCCGTGTAGCCGTTGCCTGGCAGCGTGATGAGGTTGGTCGCACCGGTCTGGCGGATGGCGTCGACCGCGGCCTGTGCGGCGTCCGCCCACGTCTCGGTCGGCATGTTGCGCGGCTCGTTGACGAGGCCGAACTGCACGCGGGCGTTGTCCTTGAACTGCAGTGCCAGCCGGCGCCAGAAGTCGGCGAAGGCCGCGTGGGGCACCTCGGGGCGGCCGATGTGGATGCCCTTGTAGGCGGCGTAGTTGTGCGGGTCCAGCAGCACGTGCAGGCCGCGGGCCGTCGTGCCGTCGACGAACTCGCGCAGCCGGGCCAGCTCGGCCGCGTCCAGTTCGCCCATCAACTGCGGCTGCAGGCGCTCCCAGCGGAAGCCCACGCGCATCAGGTTCATGCCCTGGGCCTGGTAGTAGGCGGTGCTGGCGACGCTGGGGTAGACGTAGTCCTTGCCGTAGACGCCGGGGAAGGGCAGCTTCTCGCCCCATTCGGCGCTGGACAGGCTGATGCCGCGCCACTCGAGCGGCGCGGCGTGGGTGGCGGCCGCAGCGGCGAGCAGTGTGGCGGCGAGCAGGCGTTTCATGCGGCGGCTTTCGCGGGTGGTTGGATGCCGAGGGCGGCCAGCACGTCCTGGCAGGCGCCCATCGTGTGGTAATCGGTCTTGCCGGCGGGGCTCTTCTCGTCGGTGAGCTTGCCGTTGTTGGGAGCCAGGATGCGGTACCAGGCGCCGTGCTCGTGGTCGACGAAGTGCTGCCAGGCGTAGGCCCAGAGCCGGTCGTACCACTGCCAGTAGCCGTCGTCACCGGTGCGCACGGCCAGCCACGCAGCGGCGGCGAGGCTTTCGGCCTGCACCCAGAAGTACTTGTCGCCGTCGCAGACCTCCATGTCGGTCGCCGGGCCGCTCCCAAGACCGCCATGGCCCCCTTGGGGGGGCGACTGCGTACCCGCAGGCGGGGGGCTCCATGACTCGTCGGGCGCGAAGCCGTAGACGAGGCCGCCATGCGCGGCGTCCCAGCCGCGCTGCATGGCCGTGCCGAAGAAGTGGCGGGCCGTCGGCACCAGCCAGCCGGGCGCGGTATCGCCGAGGCGGCGTTCCAGCATCAGCAAGAGCTTGGCCCACTCGGTGAGGTGGCCGGTCTGGAAGCCCCAGGGCCGGAAGATGTTGGTCTTGTCGTCGCGGTTGTAGTCCCAGTCGGGCGTCCAGTCGGTGCGGTAGTGTTCCCAGACCAGCCCGCCGGCGAGCGACGCCTGGCGCTGCGCGATGGAGGTCGCCAGCGTCAGCGCGCGGGCCAGGTAGCGGGCCTCGCCGGTGGCGGCGTGCGCGGCCAGCATGGCTTCGCAGGCGTGCATGTTGGCGTTCTGGCCGCGGTAGGGGCCGACCTGCCAGTCGGGCGTGGCCTCGTCGGCGTAGAGGCCGTGGGCGGGCTCCCAGAAGCGGCGCTCCATCAGCTCGAAGGTCGCGGCGATGCCTTCACGCGCTCCCGGCACGCCGGCGTCGGCCGCGTGGGCGTTGGCCAGCAGCACGAAGGCCAGGCCGTAGCAGTGGTTGGTGCCGTCGGTGACGGTGGCGCGGCCGTCGTGCCAGTCCAGCACCCAGGCGTAGCCCCCCTGGGGTTGCGCGTGCGCCTCGTTGACGAAGGCCAGCGCGTGCGCCACGTCGCCTGTTGATCCGCCGAACCAGCGCCAGGCCAGCGCGTGGTTGAAGACGAAGCGCGTGCTGCTGACGAGGTGGCGGGTGCGGCGGTCGTAGACCGTGCCGTCGTCCTTGAAGAACTGGAAGCAGCCGCCGGTGTCGTCCCTGACGCGCGGCGCGTAGAAGGCCAGCGTGTGGCGCATGTGGGCCCACAGCGCGTCGGGGCGGCGCATGTCGGGAGCGGTCATTTCAGCACCTCGGCGGTCAGGAAGCGGGTCAGCTCGTCGGCCATCTGCGCATGCACGTCGATGCGCGGGTGGGCCCAGGCGAAGGCGTCGAAGCGGTAGCTCCAGATCTTGGCGTCGCCTTCGGCGCGCAGCGTCTTCACGGCCTGCGCCACGGCGTGCGGGATGGCCGGCTGCTCGCGCGGCGCGGACATGCCGCCCATCAGCAGCACGATCTTCGCGGCCGGGTAGCGGCCGCGCAGCTGGCGCACGAAGGCGAGGTAGCGCGGCGCGAAGTCCGCCGCGATGGACTGCCCCTTGGAGGCGGGGAAGCCGTGGTCGTTCTGGCCCAGGTTCAGCAGCACGACGTCCGGTGCGGGCGTCTCGGGCGGAGCTTTCGCCGCGTCCTTGCGCGGCGCGAAGCGGTCCCACACGTCGGGCATCAGCAGGTCGTGCCAGGTGGCCGTGATGCCGATGCCGCTGACGGCGATGCCGATGTAGTTGGCGCCCAGCCGCTCGGCCGTCACGGCGCCGTAGGCGCGCGTGCCGTCGTGGAGGTAGAGGTCGTCGTACTGGTCCTCGGCGACGTCGCCGTTGCAGGCGCCGGCGGTGATGGAGTCGCCGAAGAAGGCCAGCGTCAGCGGGCGCGCGGGCGGCGGGGCCAGCAGCTGGCCGCCGTCGGCCAGGCGCAGGCCCAGCAGCGAGGCCTCGGCCATCGAGCCCTCGGTGCGCTTGACGAGGCGCAGCGTGTGTTCGCCGTCGGCCAGCGGCTCGCGCAGCCGCCACACGGACATGGCCTGCCCGGGCACGGCCAGCGGGTGAACGCGGCCATCGATCTCTACGGTGAAATGGCTGGTGCCCCAGTGCGTGGACGAGAAGACCAGGCTCAACTCGCGGCCGGTGAAGCGCGCGCGCAGCTCGCTGCCGCTCCAGGCCATCAGCTTCGACGCGGGCAGGGCGCCCGGCCCGACGCGGCCGACCCAGCGCAGCCGGGCATCGTCGGCCGGGATGAGGCCCATGCGGTTGGTGGGCGGCTCGCGCACGAAGTCGCTGGGCCGCAAGTCCTTGGGATAGAGGCCCGCCGTCATGACGGCCAGGAAGCTCGCTGGCCGGCCGCTGCCGGCCCATTCGTCGCGCTTCACGCGCAGCTGCAGCAGGTGGGCGGTGGGCTCCAGCCCGCGGCCGACGACGCTGTAGTGCCAGCCCAGGTAGCCCTGGCGCTCCGGCACCTGGCCGCGCAGCGTGACCCAGGGGCCGTCGTCAACGCGGGCTTCGAGGTTGCGGTAGAGCGCGCTCTCGGCGTGGAAGACGGCCACCTCGCTGCCATAGACGAGGAAGCGCGCCTCGGCGTCGTCGGCCGTCGTCGTCCAGCCGGGCTGCTGGCCGGGCCATTCGGGGTGCACCTCGCCGCCGCGCGCGAAACCGTGCGACTGGTAGGGCTTGAGCGTGTCGCCCGTCAGCCGCCGCGTGAACTCATGGGCGCGGCCGAACCGCGGCTCGGGCAGTGCCGTGGCGGGCGACGCGCCATTGCGGGCGCTGCGCAGCGTCTCGGCCAGCGCCTGCGCGATGCGCTGGTGGCCCGTGGCGTTGGGGTGCACCGGCTCGTCGTACAGCGCGGCCCAGCGGTCGGTGCCGGCGTCGACGCGGGCCTGCATCCAGCGGCCGAAGTCCAGCGCCGTCAGGCCGTAGTGGGCGGAGAGCTGCAACTGCAGGTCGGTGGCGTCGCGCGGCTGGTTGCCCTGCTGCGTGAGGCCCAGCACGACGACGGCGGGCGGCTTCTTCGCCGTCAGCAGGCGGCGCAGGAGGGCTTCATAGCTGCTGCCGCGCACGGCAGGGTCCAGCCACTGGTCGTTGACACCGAACTCGACGATGACGAGGTCGGGCTGCGCGTCCAGCACCTGCGTCTGCAGGCGCTGCACGGCGGCGGCCGAGTCCGTGCCACTGACGCCGGCGTTCACCAGCGTCACCTTCGGCCCCAGCGCCTGCGCGAGCAGCGCGGCCCAGCCGCGTTCGCGCGGTGGTTGCGCCGCATAGCCGGTGGTGATGGAGCCGCCCAGCGTGGCCAGCGTGATGTGCTCGCCGGCGTCCAGGCGTTGCAGCACGGCCTGCAGCCGCGCGTCGCCCGCGGCCTGCCCGGCCGTGGGCAGCATCAGGGACAGCGCCAATCCAAGTCCTTTCAGCCAGTTCATGTCAGCCCTTGCCGTGCCCCGCGCGGGCAGACGTCCGCCGCGGCAGGCGCGCGGTCCGGGCTGTCGTGGCCGGGAGGTCACGTTGTCTCGTTGATGTTTACTAAACGATTGGGATTATGGGCGAAGTTTTTAGCCGCCCGCCGCCTGTGTTGCCCATAAAACATCGGGACTATCCCCGAGTGTCGTCACAAACGCAGAGAAACAGAATGCGCAACAAAACAATGTTTAGCTTTGCCGATGGCGAGGCAGGAGACAGGCCGCAGCCCCCGGGCGCGGCTCGGGGCGAGCCCACCGAGTCGGGCTGCCCGGCGTCTCCCGCCGCGCCGCGGCCCGTGATCTGGACGCAGTGACGACGTGACTCTCCAACGACTGATTGACCTGCATGACGGCTGGCAGCTGGCCGAAGCGCCCGCCGGCCTGGATGGCGCGGCGCTGACAGCGTTGCCGGCAGAGGCCTGGCTGCCCGCGGCCGTGCCCGGCACGGCGCATGGCGCGCTGCTGGCGGCCGGGCGCATCCCGGACCCGTTCTACGGCCGCAACGAGCTGGACGTGCGCTGGGTGGCCGAGCGCCGCTGGGCGTGGCGCCTGGCCTTCGACGCGGGCGAACTGGCGCCGCGCGAGGAGCTGGTGCTCGAGGGCCTGGACACCTACTGCACCGTGTGGCTGAACGGCGAGCGGCTGCTGCAGTCCGACAACATGTTCGTGCCGCAGCGCGTGGACGTGCGCTCGCGCCTGAAGCCCGGCCGCAACGAGCTGCTGCTGTGCTTCGAGCCGGCGCTGGCCGAGGCGCGCAAGGTGGAGGCGGTGCACGGCAAGCGCGCGCTGTGGAACGGCGACAGTGCGCGGCTGCACGCCCGCAAGGCGCAATACCACTTCGGCTGGGACTGGGGCCCCGAGCTCATCACCTGCGGCCCGTGGCGGCCGGTGCGGCGCTGCAGCGGCGTGGCGCGCATGGCCGACCTGCAGTGCCGCAGCACGGTGGACGTGGCCGCCCGCGCGGCCACGTTGCAGGTGGCTGCGCAGATCGACGGCGCGGGCGCGCGCTGCGCCTTCGAGCTGCGCGATGCGCAAGGGCGCTGCGTGGCGGAGCGCGAGGTGCCGGCCACGGGCACTGCCAGCGCGACGCTGGCCGTCACCGAGGCCGACCTCTGGTGGCCGCGCGGCCTGGGCGCGCAGCCGCTGTACACGCTGGTGGCGCGGCTGCTGGACGATGCCGGCCGCGTGCTGGCCGAGGACAGCCGCCGCATCGGGCTGCGCCAGCTGCGGCTGGTGCAGGAGCCGGTGGCAGGCGAGGCGGGGCTGAGCTTCCACTTCGAGGTCAACGGCCAGGCCTTGTTCGCCGGCGGCGCGAACTGGATTCCCGACGACAACCTGCTGGAGCGCATCACGCCGGCGCGCTACCGCGAGCGCGTGGCGCAGGCGGCGGCGGCCCACATGAACATGCTGCGCGTGTGGGGCGGCGGCATCTACGAGCACGAGGCCTTCTACGAGGCCTGCGACGAGCTGGGCATCCTGGTGTGGCAGGACTTCATGTTCGCCTGCGGCATCTACCCGGCCAACGACGCCTTCCTGGCCAGCGTGCGCGCCGAGGCCGAAGCCGCCGTGAAGCGGCTGCGCCACCACGCCTGCCTGGCACTCTGGTGCGGCAACAACGAGGACTACATGATTGCCGAGTCCCAGGGCCTGGCCGGCCCGGGCGTGCCGGCGGAGCGCTTCGAGGCGCGCGCCATCTACGAGGGGCTGTTGCCCGAGGTTTGCGCCGCGCTGGACCCCGACCGCGCCTACTGGCCCGGCAGCCCGTTCACACCCGGCGCCGACGCGAAGTCGTCCGACGCGACGGTGGGCGACCGCCACAGCTGGGAGGTCTGGCACCAGCAGATGCTGCCCTACCAGCACTACGGCGAGGTGCAGGCCCGCTTCGTCAGCGAGTTCGGCATGCAGTCCAACCCGTCGCTGGCACTGCTGGAGTCGGTGCTGCCCGAGGAGGAACGCTTCCCCGAGAGCCGCACGGTGCAGTGGCACAACAAGGCCGGCTCGGCCGCGGGGCCGGACGGCCACCGCCGCCTGGCCGTCTACCTGGCCGACAACCTGCGCGTGGGCGCCACGCTGGCGGATCACGTCTACGCGACGCAGTTCGTGCAGGCCGAGGCGATGCGCGTGGCCTACCAGGACTTCCGCCGCCGCTGGCAGCACCCCGGCGCACGTGCGGTGAGCGGCGCGCTGGTGTGGCAGCTCAACGACTGCTGGCCGGTGACGAGCTGGGCGCTGATCGATTCGTCCGGCACCGTGAAGCCGGCCTGGCATGCGGTGCGCCGCGCGCTGGCGCCGCTGGCCGTGGCCGTGCGCCTGGAGGCCGGCCAGGCGCGGCTGGCTGCCATGAACGGTGGCCTGCTGCCGGTGGCGGCGACGCTGCGGCTGCGCGTGTTCGCGATGGATGGCCGGCAGCTGGCGGCGGCCAGCGTTGCGCAGCCGGTGCCTGCGGGCTGCAGCGTGGAGACCACGCAGCTGCTGCCGGCGTTCGACGAGCCCGTGGTGGCCGAGCTGTGCGCGCTGGATGCGCAGGGGCAGGAGCTGGCGCGCGACTGCGCGTGGACCGAACCGTTCAAGTTCTACCGGCTGGGCGGCGCGCGCATCGAGATCGCCGCGGACGGCCAGGCGCTGGTGCTGCGCAGCGACCGGCCCGTGAAGGGCCTGTGGCTCTCCGGCAACGGGCTGCGGCCGGCCGACAACTTCATCGACCTGGTGCCCGGCGCGCCACGCCGGATTGCCTGCGAGATAGCGCTACCAGAGCGCGTGGAGGCCATCGCCGTCGATCATGCGGCGTGGTCCATCACCATTGCTGATAGGGAGGCGAGCTCGGGGCGAAATGAGTGAATCCCCTGTCGCTGATTGTCCCAATGTGGCGGGTCAATCGCATTGTTACCGTTACCAAAAATGGCTGAGGCCTGACGGCCTGCAGCCGCAACATCACCCCGCGAGGGGCGAATGTTTCCCACCAAAGAGGAGCCAACGAGGATGAGACATTTCAAGCAGACAACCTTGTCATTGGCGGCAGCCCAGGCCTTGATGGTCCTGGCGATGCCGGCAGTGGCACAGAGCACCGAGGCGCCCAAGGCGCAGCAACTGGAGACGGTGGTGGTCTCCGGGCAGCGCGCCGCGCTGCAATCGGCGCAGAAGCTCAAGCAGAACGCGGACGAGATCGTCGACTCGATCAATGCCGACGACGCCGGCAAGCTGCCGGACCGCTCCGTCAGCGAAGTGCTGCAGCGCATCGTCGGCGTGACGATGGACCGCGTGATGGCGCGTGGCGACCCGGGCCGTTTCTCGGTCGAGGGTTCCGGCGTGCTGATCCGCGGCCTGACCTATGTGTCGTCCAACCTGAACGGCCGCGAGAGCTTCTCGGCCAACGGCGGCCGCGGCCTGAGCTGGGAAGACGTGCCGCCCGAACTGATGGCCGGCGTGGACGTTTACAAGAAGGCTCTTTGTGCATTGATTGAGGATGGCTCATCTGGTGAGCCAACGAGCTGAG
>JAYSCT010000120.1:0-14279 GCA_041914785.1 Roseateles sp. | reverse complement strand
CTTGGGCCGGGCCATCAGCGCGCGGCCCATGGCCAGCATCTGCTGCTCGCCGCCGGACATCGTGCCGGCCAGCTGCTTGGCGCGCTCCTTCAGGCGCGGGAACAGCGCGAAGACCTTGTCGATGTCCGCCTCGATCTCGCCGTCCTTGCGGTTGTAGGCGCCCATCTGCAGGTTCTCGGTGATGGTCATGCGCGTGAACGTGCCGCGGCCCTCGGGCACCATCACCAGGCCCTTCTTGGCCAGGTCCCACGCGCCCTTGCCCTTGATGGACTCGCCCAGGTACGTCACCTCGCCGGCAGCCACGGGCTGCAGGCCCGTGACGGCCTTCAGCGTCGTCGTCTTGCCGGCACCGTTGGCGCCGATCAGCGACACCAGTTCGCCCTCGCGCACCTCGAAGCTGACGCCCTTGACGGCCTGGATGCCGCCGTAGGCCACCTTCAGGCCACTGACCTTGAGCAGCGTTTGCTTTGCTTCTGCCATGTTCATCGTCCCGCTCAATGGGCTTTGTGACTGGCGCCGAGGTAGGCCTCGATCACCTTCTCGTTGCGCTGCACCTCCGCCGGCGTGCCTTCCGCGATCTGCTTGCCGTAGTCCAGCACCGTCACGCGGTCGCACAGGCCCATCACCAGCTTCACGTCGTGCTCGATCAGCAGGATGGTGCGGCCGTCCTTGCGGATGCGGTCGATCAGCTCGCGCAGCACCACCTTCTCGGTGGCGTTCATGCCGGCGGCAGGCTCGTCGAGCGCGATCAGCTTGGGGTCGGTGGCCAGCGCGCGCGCGATCTCCAGGCGGCGCTGGTCGCCGTAGGAGAGCGTGCGCGCCTTGAACTCGGCGTACTTGCCGATGCCCACGTAGTCGAGCAGTTCCTGGGCGCGCTGCGCTATTTGCTTCTCTTCGGCCTTGAAGCCGGCGGTGCGCAGCACGGCGCCGATCAGGCCCGACTGGCTGCGCACGTGGCGGCCGACCATCACGTTCTCCAGCGCCGTCATCTCGGCGAACAGGCGGATGTTCTGGAAGGTGCGGGCGATGCCCGCCTTGGCCACCTCGTGCACCGCGCTGGGCTTGTAGGGCGCGCCGCCGAGCTCGAACGTGCCCGAGTCGGGCGTGTACAGGCCGGTGATGACGTTGAAGAAGGTGGTCTTGCCGGCGCCGTTCGGGCCGATCAGGCCGTAGACCTGGCCCTTGCTGATCGTGATGCCGACATCGGAGAGGGCTTGCAGGCCGCCGAAGCGCTTGGAGACACCCGCGACCTTGAGGACGGTTTCGCTCATCTGATGCTCCTCACTTGCTCGCCGGGGTCGGTGCGGCCTTGCCGTGCTCGGGCGAGGGCCACAGGCCGCGCGGGCGCAGCAGCATGATCACGATCATCGCCGTGGCGATGAGCAGCTGGCGCAGGATGGAGGCGTCGAGCCGGCCGTCGGTGGCCGCCTGCAGCGGGCCGGCGACGTAGCGCAGCACCTCGGGCAGCGCCGCCAGCAGCACCGCGCCGACGATCACGCCGGGGATGTGGCCGATGCCGCCCAGCACCACCATCGCGACGATCATGATCGACTCCTGCAGGCTGAAGGCCTCGGGCGTGATGAACGACTGGTAGCCCGCGAACATCACCCCCGCCACGCCGCCGAAGGTGGCGCCCATGCCGAAGGCGAGCAGCTTCATGTTGCGGGTGTTGATGCCCATCGCCTTGGCGGCGATCTCGTCCTCGCGGATGGCCATCCAGGCACGGCCGATGCGCGACTGCTCCAGTCGGTAGCAGATCAGCACGCTGACGACGACCAGCGCCAGGAACAGGTAGTAGTACAGCGTCACCGACGGCAGCGTGAAGCCGCCGATCTCCAGCGGCTTGGCCAGGTCCACGCCGAAGATGTGGAAGGAGTCGATCTGGCCGATGCCGCGCGGGCCGTTGGTCACGTTGACCGGGTACTCCAGGTTGTTCAGGAACACGCGGATGATCTCGCCGAAGCCCAGCGTCACGATGGCGAGGTAGTCGCCGCGCAGCTTCAGCGTCGGCGCGCCCAGCATGATGCCGAACAGCGCCGCCAGCCCCGCGCCGGCCGGGATGACCAGCCAGATCGGCGAATGCAGCCCCTCGGGGAACGCGGCCTGGAAGGCCTCGAAGTTCTGGCTCAGGTGCGGGCTGGCCATCAGCGCGAACATGTACGAACCCACGGCGTAGAACGCCACGTAGCCCAGGTCCAGCAGGCCGGCATAGCCGACGACGATGTTCAGGCCCAGCGCCAGCAGCACGTACAGCAGGGCCAGGTCGATGATGCGCACCGGGCCGTTGCCCAGCTGCTGCGCGAACAGCGGCACGACCAGCAGCGCGATCGCGACGGCGATGAAGGTGAAGAGTTTCTTGGCTTGCATGGTGGTGCTCCTCAGGCGCGGTCGGCCACGCGCTCGCCCAGCAGGCCGGAGGGCCGCAGCGTCAGCACGAGGATGAGGGCGACGAAGGCGAAGATGTCGGCGTAGTGGCTGCCCAGCACGCCGCCGGTCAGGTCACCGAGGTAGCCCGCGCCGATGGACTCGATGAGGCCCAGCAAGACGCCACCCACGACGGCACCGGCCAGGTTGCCGATGCCGCCCAGCACCGCGGCCGTGAAGGCCTTCAACCCGGGCATGAAGCCCATCGTGTGCTGCACGGTGCCGTAGTTGGCGGCCCACATCAGGCCGGCCACGGCCGCCAGCGCGGCGCCGATGACGAAGGTGGTGGAGATGATGAAGTCCGGCTTCACGCCCATCAGCCCGGCCACGCGCGGGTTCTCGGCGGTGGCGCGCATCGCGCGGCCCAGGCGCGTGTAGTTCACCAGGTACATCAGGCCCGCCAGGATGCAGACGGTGAGGCCCAGGATCAGGCACTGCGTGACCGTGATGACGGGACCGCCCAGGTCGAACGGCGTCGTCGGCAGCAGCAGCGGGAAGGGCTTGGGATTGGGCTTCCAGATGATCATCGCCAGCACCTGCAGCAGCAGCGACATGCCCATCGCGGTGATCAGCGGCGCCAGCCGCGGCGCATTGCGCAGCGGCCGGTAGGCGATCTTCTCGACCGCGTAGTTCAGCGTCGCGCAGACGACGATGGCCGCGGCCAGGCCGACGACCATCAGCAGCCAGCCCGGCATGCCCGAGTCGGCCAGCACCGTGACCAGCGTCCAGCTGACCATGGCGCCGACCATCAGGATCTCGCCGTGCGCGAAGTTGATGAGGTTGATGATGCCGTAGACCATCGTGTACCCCAGCGCGACGAGGGCATACATGCTCCCAAGCACCAGGCCGTTGATGATCTGTTGAAACAGAGTCTCCATGAGGGCTCCACAAATTTTGTTGGGCGCAGCATGCGCCACGCGACCAGCGGTGAATCGCAACCCCCGTGCCAATCGCCGGCTTTCAAGGGTATTCACCGACGATCTGGCGGGCCCGGGCGTTTGATCGGTCCCACGTGCATGGTCAAGGTCAGAAGTCACGAGTGTCGACCCGAGGTGCCGTGGGCGGAAATCCGCACAAACCGCAAACCGGGCGAGCGGTTCTTCGCCAGCCCACAAAAAACCGCGAGGCAGCGCGCAGCGGCCGCCTGGGCGTGGGCACACTAGCGCCGTGTCTGACGTTCCTCGCCTGCCGCGGCTGCTGAGCCGGCCGGGCTTCTACCTCTTCCTGACCGGCGCGCTGATGGTGCTGGGTTTCGTGCTGGCGCACCGTCTCAGCGAGCGCAGCGGGCGCGAGCAGCTGTCCGCGCTGAGCACCGAACGCCTGGAGCTGTACGCCACCAACCTGTCCGCCGAGCTGGGGCGCCACGCCGCCCTGCCCGGCCTGCTGGCCATCGCGCCCACGCTGCAGGCGCTGATGCAGGCGCCGGACGATGCGCAGGCCCGCCACGCCGTCAGCCAGATGCTGGCCCGCGTCAACGTGCGCGCCGGCACGCACCAGATCTTCGTGGCCGACGCGCGGGGCCAGGTCTTGTCCGCCAGCGAGACGCTGGCGCCGCCGCCGCGGCTCACCGAAGCGATGGCGCAGGGCCGCACGCATTTCTTCGCCGCCGACCCGGCCACCGGCAGCACCGACTTCTACCTGCTGCACCCGCTTCGCCAGGCCGCGCGGGCGGCCGGTGTCATCGTCGTGCGCTTCAACCTCGCGCCGCTGGAGGCCACCTGGGTGGACCTGGGGCTGCGCTCGCAGAACGAGCGCATCCTCGTCGCTGACGAGCAGGACGTCGTCATCATGAGCTCGGTGCAGGCCTGGAAGTACGCCGTGCTGGGCCATGCCGACCCGTCGCGCCGCCTGGCGCTGCAGGCCAGCGCGCGCTATCCGCAGGCCATCGGCGCCGACCTGGACCTCCCCGCGTCGCTGGAGGTGCACCAGGGCCAGCAGGTACGGCTGCCGGTGCTGGACAAGCCGCTGCTGGCGCAGCAGCGCCAGCTGGTGCCGCTGGGGCTGCGGCTGGTGGCGCTGTCGGACCTGACCGAGGTGCGCCAGCGCGCGCAGCTGGCCGCCTGGGGCGGCGCCGCGTTCGGCGCCAGCATCGGCCTGCTGCTGCTGTACCTGTCGTCGCGCCGCCGCGCGCTGCGCCAGCTGACGCAGGCCCAGACCCAGTTGCAGCAGGCCCACGGCCAGCTGGAGCAGCTGGTGGACAGCCGCACCGCCGAGCTGCGCCAGGCCAACGACGCGCTGAAGACGCAGATCGCGCAGCGGCTGCAGACCGAGGGCGAGCTGCTGCAGGCCAGCAAGCTGGCCGTGCTGGGACAGATGTCGGCCGGGCTGTCACACGAGGTCAACCAGCCGCTGACCGCGCTGCGCGCGCTGGCGCGCAACTCCATCCGGCTGCTGGAGAACGGCCGCCGCGACGCCGTGGCGACCAACCTGCAGCTGATGGACGACATGGTGGAGCGCATGAGCCAGATCACGCGCCAGCTGAAGAGCTTTGCGCGCAAGGCCGACGAGCAGGCCAGCGGCAGCACGCCGCTGCTGGACAGCGTCCGCGCCGCGCTGCTGCTGCTGGAGCACCGCAGCCGCGCTTTAGGCGTGCAGGTGGAGGTGGACCTGGCCGCCGGCCAGCGCGTGCGCGCCGAGGCCAACCGGCTGGAGCAGGTGCTCGTGAACCTGATGGGCAACGCGCTGGACGCGATGCAGCACGAACCGCTGCGCCGGCTGCGCGTGCTGGCCCGGCCGCTGGACGAGGGCCGGCGCGTGCTGATCCAGGTGCAGGACAGCGGCACCGGCGTCAGCGAGGCCGCGCTGGCGCATCTGTTCGAGCCCTTCTTCACGACCAAGCCGGCCGGCGAGGGGCTGGGGCTGGGCCTGGTCATCTCGGCCAAGATCGTGCACGAGTTCGGCGGCACGCTGCGCGCGGTGCGGCTGGAGCGCGGCATGAGCTTCGAGTTCGACCTCGCCGTCGACACGTCGACAGCGCCCGACCTCCATGGCCGCGCCCCGCCCGCCCCGCCCCCCGACGGGCCGCGCAACGCCCGGGGCGGCCCGTCGCCGTTGCAGGAGACAGACGATGTTTGAAGGCTACAAAGTGGTGTTCGTCGAGGACGACCTGCCGGTGCGGGTCAGCCTCACGCAGACGCTGGAGCTGGAGGGTCTGACCGTGCAGCCCTGCCGCAGCGCCGAAGAGGCGCTGCCGCACCTGCAGCCTGGCGCGCCGGTCATCCTCATCACCGACGTGCGCCTGCCCGGCATGGACGGCCGCGCGCTGCTGGCGCATGTGCAGGCGACCGACTCCAGCATCCCGGTCATCCTCATCACCGCGCACGGCGACGTGGCGATGGCCGTGCAGGCCATGCGCGCCGGCGCCTACGACTTCATCGAGAAACCCTTCGCGCCCGAGCGCCTGCTGGACGTGGCCCGCCGCGCGCTGGACCTGCGCACGCTGCGCCACTCGGCCGACGAGCTGCGCGAGCAGCTGCAGCGCGCCAACGGCATCCAGGCCGCGCTGCTGGGCCAGTCGCCCGCCATGCAGCAACTGCGCCGCCAGGTGATGAACCTGGCCGGCACGTCGGCCGACGTGCTCATCGTCGGCGAGACCGGCACGGGCAAGGAGCTGGTGGCGCGCTGCCTGCACGACCAGAGCCCGCGCCGCGACCGCCACTTCGTCGCCATCAACTGCGGCGGCCTGCCCGAGGCGCTGTTCGAGAGCGAACTGTTCGGCCACGAGCCCGGCTCGTTCACGAGCGCGGCCAAGCGGCGCATCGGCAAGATCGAGCATGCCAACGGCGGCACGCTGCTGCTGGACGAGATCGAGACCATGCCGATCGCGCTGCAGATCAAGCTGCTGCGCGTGCTGCAGGAACGCCGCGTCGAGCGGCTGGGCTCCAACGAGGAGCTGCCGATCAACGTGCGCTTCATCGCCGCCAGCAAGGGCGACCTGCGCGAACAGGCCGCACGCGGCGAGTTCCGCAGCGACCTCTACTACCGCCTGAACATCGCCACGCTGCACATCCCGCCGCTGCGCGAACGCCGCGAGGACATCCCGCTGCTGTTCGAGCACTTCGTGGCCCAGGCCTGCGCCCGCTACGAGCGTGGCGCGCCCGAGCTGACGCCCGAGAAGCTGCGCGAGCTGATGGCGCACGACTGGCCCGGCAACGTGCGCGAGATCCGCAACGCGGCCGACCGCTTCGTGCTGGCGCTGGACGACCTGGACCCGCAGGCCGCGCTGCAGGCGGTGCCCAGCCTGCCGCTGGCCAAGCAGATGGACGTCGTCGAGAAAGCCCTCATCGAGCAGGCGCTGCGCCGCACACAGGGCAAGGTGCCCGCCGCAATGGAGCTGCTGGGCACGCCGCGCAAGACGCTCTACGACAAGCTGCACCGGCACGGCATCGTGCTCGACGACTTTCGCTGACCCCTCGCCCGGCGCCCCATGCGCCCGACGTCGCACCTAGCGATACCGCTCCGGGTCCGGCGAGTCGGTCGGGTTCGCAATGACGCGACGGAACGCCGCACTCATCGGCAGCTTCAGGTTCAACCCCTGCGACGGCAGCGGCGACTCGAACCAGCGGCGGTAGATCGCGTGGATCTCGCCGCTGCGGTACAGCCCGGCCAGCACGCCGTCCACCAGCGCCTTGAACTGCGGGTCGCCCTTGCGCAGGCCGATCGCGTAGGGCTCGACGGTCAGCGGCTGATCGGAGATGCGGTAGTCGTCCGCGCTGGGGCCCTGCTGGGCCAGCACGGCGCGGATGATGACGTCGTCCATCAGGAACGCCGCCGCGCGGCCGCTGCGCACGAGCTGGAAGCCCTCGGGGTCGTCCAGCCCGCCGAGGATGCGGATGTTCAAGCCCTGCTGCTCGTTGACCTTGGCCAGGTGCTGGATGCTGGTGGTGCCGATGGTGGACGCCACCGGCTTGCCGCGCAGCTCCGCCAGGCTCTGCACGCGCTCCGACGCGCGCGCCAGCAGCCGCGTCTCGGCGACGAAGACGGTCAGCGAGAAGGCCTGGTGGCGGGCGCGCTCGGCCGTGTTGGTCGTGATGCCGCACTCCAGGTCCAGCGTGCCGTTGATGACCAGCGGCATGCGCGTGGCCGAGGCCACCTCCACGCGCCGCACCTCCAGGTCCGGCAGCTGCAGCTTGCTGCGCACGGCCGCGACGATGCGGTCGCACAGCTCCACCGTGTAGCCGGTGGGGCGCAGCTGGGCGTCGAGGTAGGAGAACGGCAGCGACGCCGGCCGGTAGCCGATGACGATGACGCCGGTCTCGCGCACGCGCGCCAGCGTCGGCCCGTCGGCCGCCTGCGCCGCCAGGCCCACGCACAGCGCGGCCAACGCCGCGCTAGCCCTGGCCAGCCGCCTCATCGTCCAGCCGGCGCAACTCGGCCAGCTTGTCGGCAATGCGCGTCTCCAGGCCTCGCGGCACGGGCTCGTACCAGCGCTGGCCTTCCAGGCCATCGGGCAGGTACTGCTCGCCGGCCGCGTAGGCGTTGGGCTCGTCGTGGGCATAGCGGTAGGCCTTGCCGTAGCCCAGCTCCTTCATGAGCCGGGTCGGCGCATTGCGCAGGTGCACGGGCACCGGGCGGGACTGGTCCTGCTTGATGAAAGCCTTGACCGCGTTGAAGGCCTTGTAGACCGCGTTGGACTTGGGCGCGATGGCCAGGTAGACAACCGCCTCGGCCAGCGCCAGCTCGCCCTCCGGCGTGCCCAGGCGTTCGTAGGTTTCGGCCGCGTCCAGCGTGATGCGCAGCGCGCGCGGGTCGGCCAGGCCGATGTCCTCGCTGGCCATGCGGATGAGCCGGCGCGAGATGTAGCGGGCGTCCACGCCGCCGTCCAGCATGCGCGCGAACCAGTACAGCGCGCCGTCCGGGCTGCTGCCGCGCACGGATTTGTGCAACGCCGAGATGACGTCGTAGAACTGGTCGCCGCCCTTGTCGTAGCGGCGCAGCTGCTCGCCTAAAGCGCGCTCCAGCAGCGCCTCGTCGATCTGCGCGCCCTGGGCCAGCGAAGCCGCCGTGTCGAACGCGTTCAGCAGCCGGCGCGCGTCGCCGTCGGCATAGCCGATCAGCCGCTGCGCCGCTTGCGGCGTGGGCTCGGGCACGCCCAGCTCGGCCGCACCACGGGCGATGAGCTGGCCCAGCTCCTCGGCGTCCAGGCTCTTGAGCACCTGCACCGTCGCGCGCGACAGCAGCGCCGAGTTGACCTCGAAGCTCGGGTTCTCGGTCGTCGCGCCGATGAAGGTGAACAGGCCCGCCTCGACGTGCGGCAGGAAGGCGTCCTGCTGCGACTTGTTGAAGCGGTGTACCTCGTCGACGAACACCACCGTGCGCCGGCCCTGAGCTGCCGCCACCTGCGCGCGCTCGACGGCCTCGCGGATCTCCTTCACGCCGCCCAGCACGGCCGAGATGGCGATGAACTGCGCGTCGAACGCGCCGGCCATCAGCCGCGCCAGTGTCGTCTTGCCGACACCCGGCGGCCCCCACAGGATCATGCTGTGCAGGCGGCCGGCGTCGAACGCGACGCGCAGCGGCATGCCGGGGCCCAGCAGATGGCGCTGGCCGATGACGTCGTCCAGCGTTTTCGGACGCAGCCGCTCGGCGAGCGGAATGCCGGCGAGCGGCGCCGCCGGCGCTGGGGTGGCGTCGGGGATGGGATCGTCGTCGAACAGCGAGCCGCTCACTGCTCGATCAGGTCGGCACCCGCCGGCAGCTTGAACTGGAAGCGCTCGGCCGCGACCGGCACGTTGGCCTGCACGGCGCTGAAGTCCAGCCGCGAGCGCTGGCCGAAGCCGTCGACGATCTCCATCGCCGCCAGCTCCTTGCCCTTGAAGCCCAGCTTCAGCGACTGGATGGTGGACTCGGCCTGCTTCGGCGTCGCCTGCACCCAGTCCAGCCCGCCGTCCGCCGGCGCGGCCTTCAGCGTGAAGTCGCGCTCGAGATTGGTGCCGGCCAGCACCGCGGCCGGCGTGGCGCCCAGCGCGTCGGTCAGCTTGCGGGAGCTGGCCTGGTTCAGGTCGGCATCAAAGATCCAGACCTTCTGGCCATCCGCCACGATGACCTGCTCGAACGGCTTGGCATAGGCGAAGCGGAACTGGTTGGGCCGCTGGAACTCGAAGCTGCCCGACGACACCTTCTTGCGCTTGCCGTCCGGCGATGTGACGGTCTGCGTGAAGTTGGCCTTGCCGCTCTTCACGTCGCGGGCGAAGTCGCGCAGCGCGTCGACGGCATCGGCATGGGCGATGCCGCTCAGCAGCAGCGTCAGGGCGATCAGTGGCTTCTTCATTCGTCTCGCTTCGGAACAATCAATTCGCGGCTGCCGTTGGACGCCAGGGCTCCGACGAGACCCGAGTTCTCCATCTGCTCCAGCAGCCGGGCGGCACGGTTGTAGCCTATGCGCAGATGGCGCTGCACCAGCGAGATGGACGCCTTGCGGTGCTGTAGGACGATGGCGACAGCCTGGTCGTACATGGGGTCCTGCTCACCGCTGGACTCGCCCGGCGCGGGCGCCTCGCCGTCGATGCCATCCAGCACGCCGCCTTCCAGGATGCCTTCGATGTAGTTCGGCTCGCCTTGCGACTTGATGTACTCCACAACGCGGTGCACCTCATCGTCGCTGACAAAAGCGCCGTGTACGCGGATGGGCAGGCCGGTGCCCGAGGGCATGTAGAGCATGTCGCCCATGCCCAGCAGCGCCTCGGCGCCCATCTGGTCGAGGATGGTGCGGCTGTCGATCTTGGAGCTGACCTGGAAGGACAGGCGCGTCGGGATGTTGGCCTTGATGAGACCGGTGATGACGTCCACAGACGGGCGCTGCGTGGCCAGGATCAGGTGGATGCCGGCCGCACGCGCCTTTTGCGCCAGGCGGGCGATCAGCTCCTCGATCTTCTTGCCGACCACCATCATCAGGTCGGCCAGCTCGTCGATGACGACGACGATGAACGGCAGGCGCTCCAGCGGCTCCGGGTCGTCGTTGTTCAGCGCGAACGGGTTCGGGATGCTGATGCCGTTGGCCTTGGCCTCGTCGATCTTCTTGTTGTAGCCGGCGAGGTTGCGCACGCCCATCTTGGACATGAGCTTGTAGCGCCGCTCCATCTCGCCGACACACCAGTTCAGGGCGTTGCCGGCCTGCTTCATGTCCGTCACGACCGGCGCCAGCAGGTGCGGGATGCCCTCGTAGACGCTCATTTCCAGCATCTTGGGGTCGATGAGGATGAGCCGCACATCGCGCGCCTCGGCCTTGTAGAGCAGGCTGAGGATCATTGCGTTGATGCCCACTGATTTGCCCGAACCGGTCGTGCCGGCGACGAGGCAATGCGGCATCTTGGCCAGGTCGGCCACCACCGGCAGACCGACGATGTCCTTGCCCAGGCCCATGGTCAGCTGGCTCGCCGCGTCGGCATAGACCTGCGAGCCGAGGATCTCGGAGAGCCGGATCGTCTGGCGCCGCGCGTTGGGCAGCTCCAGCGCCATGTAGTTCTTGCCCGGGATGGTCTCGACGACGCGGATGGACACCAGGCTCAGCGAGCGGGCCAGGTCCTTGGCGAGGTTGACGACCTGCGAGCCCTTCACGCCCGTGGCCGGCTCGATCTCGTAGCGCGTGATGACCGGGCCCGGCGACGCCGCGACGACGTGCACCTCGACGCCGAAGTCGCGCAGCTTCTTCTCGATGAGGCGGCTGGTCATCTCCAGCGACTCGGGCGTCACCGTCTCCTGGCGGCCCGGCGCGGCGTCCAGCAGGTCGACCTGCGGCAGCTTGGCATCGCCGACGTCGGCGAACAGCGTCTGCTGGCGCTCCTTGGCGACGCGCGTGGACTGCGGCACCTCGACCACCGGCGGCTCGATGACCAGCGGCGCATGCTCGGCCCCGCCCTGTTCCCACTGGCGCTCGATCTGACGCTCGACCTCGACCTCCTGCTCGCGCTCCTTGACGGCCTGCTCGCCGGCCTTCTGGTCGGCCTTGATCTCGCGCTTCTCGATCTGCTGTTCGCGCAGCTGCTCGATGCGCTCGCCGATGCGCTCGGCCACATCCCCCCACGAGAAGCGGAAGGCCCAGGCCATGCCGGTCAGCAGCAGCACGATCCAGACGACGCCGGAGCCGGCGAAGCCCAGGCCCTTCATGCCCATCGGGCCCAGCGTGTAACCCACCAGGCCGCCGGCGTGGCCGGGCAGGCGCGGCTCGACGGCGTACAGGCGGCTCCACTCCAGCGCGCAGCTCGCACCGATCAGCAGCAGCACGCCGGCCCACCAGCGCGCGCGCTGGCTCCAGCGCGGCACGGGGGCCACGTCATGTCGCAGCAGGCCGGCCAGGCTGCGCAGCCAGCCTCGCAGTGCCAGCACAGGCAGCCACCAGGCCGAGAAGCCGAAGATGAACAGCAGGCCATCGGACACCCACGCGCCCAGGCCGCCCACGCGGTTGGCCACGAGGTCGTGCTTGCCGCTGGTGCTGAAGGCAGCGTCGCGGAGGTCGTGCGTGGCCAGCGCCAGCACCAGCAGCGCAAGCAGCAGCGCCGTCAGCGCCAGCCACAGCGGCGTGCGCAGCAACCGCGATGCGGCGGACGGCGGGGGCGCCTCGCGCCTGGGCGCTTGGCGACGGACAGGTTTGGCGGGAGGGGCGGGTTCGCTGGCGGCGCTGGCCTCGTCCTGGCCGCCCAGCAGTGAACCAAGGGGAAAACTCATGCCGCCATTGTCACGCTCAATCGTGGGTCAGTCGTTCCTTGATGACCACCGAACCGTTCTCAAGCGTTTCAATGACGCCGCGCTCTTCCAGATCCTTCATGACGCGGCTGACCATCTCGCGCGACGCGCCGACGACCTTGGCCATGTCCTGCCGCGAGACCTTGCCGCGGATGATCTTGATGCCCTTCTCGTCCTCGGCCATGTCCAGCAGCGTGCGCGCGACGCGGCCGTAGACGTCCAGCAGCGCCAGCGACTCGATCTGGCGGTCCGCGTTGCGCAGCCGCGCCACCAGCCCGCGCAGGATGCCGTAGGACAGGCTGCTGCTTTCCGGCAGGCAGCGGGCGAACTCCAGGCGGCCCAGCACCAGCATGTCGGTCTGCACCTCGGCACGCACGGTGGCCGAGTGCGGCTCGTTGTCGATGAGGCTCATCTCGCCGACGTAGTCGCCCGACTGCAGCACCGCCAGGATGACCTCGCGGCCGCGATGGTCGGCCGTCAGCACGCGGGCGCGGCCGTTGAGGAGGATGAACAGCGCGTTGGACTTGGTGCCCTGCTCGACGATCAGCTCGCCGCGCTTGAAGCGGCGCTTGACGACGCTGTCGGCGATCGACTGG
Source organism: Roseateles sp. (assembly GCA_041914785.1). Taxonomy (GTDB): domain Bacteria; phylum Pseudomonadota; class Gammaproteobacteria; order Burkholderiales; family Burkholderiaceae_C; genus Pelomonas. The sequence continues at coordinate 1,578 of JAYSCT010000120.1, read as the reverse complement.
GCCTGGTCGGTCGTCAGCATCGAGAACAGCGGAACCCGACGGATCAGGTCCAGGTTGGAAATCATTGCCATCTGCAATCTCCAGGTTTGGGGCCCCAGGCCGGCGCCTACAACGGTGCCTGCCTAAAATGGCGTGCATTGTGCACACGCGGCAGGCTTCGCCGCTCCGGGTTACGCCGGGGTTCGCCCCCTAAAACACCCTTGAGAGACGTTCCGTCGCCCTCACCTCCCCTGACATGACCGCCAACACCCAACATCACGGCCTGCTCATCCTGGGCTCGGGCCCCGCCGGCTACACCGCCGCCATCTACGCGGCGCGCGCCAACCTGAAGCCCACGCTGCTCACCGGCATGGCCCAGGGGGGTCAGCTCATGACCACGACCGAGGTCGACAACTGGCCGGCCGACGTGATGGGCGTGCAGGGCCCCGAGCTGATGCAGCGCTTCCAGCAGCACGCCGAGCGCTTCAACACGCAGATCGTGTTCGACCACATCAACAAGGTCGACTTCTCCAAGCGCCCGTTCACGCTGTTCGGCGACAGCGGCACCTACACCTGCGACGCGCTGATCATCGCGACCGGCGCCTCGGCCAAGTACCTGGGGCTGGAATCCGAGCAGTCGTTCATGGGCCGCGGCGTCAGCGCCTGCGCGACCTGCGACGGCTTCTTCTACCGCGGCCAGGAAGTCTGCGTCGTCGGCGGCGGCAACACGGCCGTGGAAGAGGCGCTGTACCTGTCCAACATCGCCAACGTCGTCCACCTGATCCACCGCCGCGACAAGTTCCGCGCCGAGCCCATCCTCGTCGACAAGCTGATGGAGAAGGCCGCCGCCGGCAAGATCGTGCTGCACCTGCACCAGCAACTCGACGAGGTGCTGGGCGACGCGTCCGGCGTGACCGGCGTGCGCACGCTGAACGTGAAGGACGGCGCCAAGGTCGACATCCCGGTGCACGGCTGCTTCATTGCCATCGGCCACCAGCCCAACACCGAGATCTTCCAGGGCCAGCTGGAGATGAAGGACGGCTACATCGTGACGCGCAGCGGCCTGAACGGCTTCGCGACGATGACCAGCGTGCCCGGCGTGTTCGCGGCCGGCGACGTGCAGGACCACGTCTACCGCCAGGCCATCACGAGCGCCGGCACCGGCTGCATGGCCGCGCTGGACGCTCAGCGTTTCCTGGAGCAGGAGAACGGTTGATCCCTCACCCAGCCTCGCGTCGCCGAATGCGGGCGAGTCTGGTACGCCCCAGAGCGGCAGGCGATGCTTGCGACATCGAGCCGCCATCACATCGCCCGCGAGCTGGCTTAGGGCAGCCCGGCGCCGGCCCTCGTTTCTGAGCACGTCTTCTGGCCTTGGGGTTTTTCCGCTATACTCGCGGGCTTGCCTGCCGGATGGATCGCGTTCGAGCCTTGAAGGTCTTCAAGGATTGGATTTAGCAGGCATATGCGGTCAAAGGGTTGCCGGGGATGTTCCTTGGCAACTGGTCAAACGTCAGAGTGGAGAAGCGTCATGGCACGCGTCTGTCAAGTCACGGGCAAGAAGCCCATGGTCGGGAACAATGTTTCCCACGCCAACAACAA